>NZ_QTPO01000020.1 GCF_003853645.1 Burkholderia sp. Bp9143
GGCTGTTAATTTTTAAAGAGCATTTCTGCGAGAAACTTCGTGTTTCCCAGCAGCGCTGCGTTTTCAGCAGCAGAGAAGCGAAATTATGAGTTGTTTTTAAAAACTCGTCAACAACTTTTTAACTACTTCGTTGCGACGGTTTAGATTCAACTCCTTGTGCGTCGGGGCTTTACAACCTGCCATCAACCGCACCGCTTCCCTTCTTTCCTCTCGCGCTGCGTTTCCGTTAGCGCGAAAGAGGCGTGATTCTAAGCACCCGTCCCTGTCTCCGCAACCCCCTTTGTGAAATTATTTTTACAAGCGGTGCCAGGGGTCCGTTGAGCCGCCCCATTGGTCATATATAAGCGACACGGCGGACGGGCCCCGGTAGCCCGTGAACACCCGCCGCATCGAACGCAACCCTCCGTCGCTCACTGCCCCACCATCGCCCTCACCACTCCGTCCCGCCGGATCAACCCGTGATACAGCGCAGCCGCAAAGTGCGCGAGGAACGTCGCGAAGAACAGGTAAGCCAACACCCGATGCGCGACCCGGAGCCAGGCAAACGTCACCGGATCCGCGGAAACCAGCGCCGGCAACTGCACGCCGCCACCCAGTGTCACCGGATACCCGCCAGCCGAAAGCATCGCCCAGCCGATCAGCGGCATCGCGACCATCAGTGCATACAGCACCAGATGCGACCCATGCGCGGCAACCTTCTGCCACCCAGGCAGATCCTCGGGCAACGCCGGCGGCTTCGATACGAACCGCACCACGATCCGCACACAAACCAGCACCAGCACAGCAATCCCCAGCGGCTTGTGCAACGCCACCAGGAAATCGTGCCGCCCGGAAACCGACGCCACCATCCCCACGCCGATGAACAGCATCGCGACGATCATCGCGGCCATCACCCAATGCAGCAGCCTCGCCGGCAAGCCAAACGTCGTAGCAGCCTTCATCATCGTCCCTCCGCACTCAATCGCGCCGCGCCGGCCACGCCGGCCTCTTCACTCGTCCTGCGCAGATACGAATCCGCATAAGCCGCCGACCGCGCCGCCAGCAACGGATCCCCCGACACCTGAATCCCCTGCGGCAGCACCGTCGGGTCGTAATTCACGTCCCGGCACGGCCCGCTGTCCTGCGGCTCCACGCGATCGAGCACGAGCGTCCCCGCGTCGATCGTCGTCCGCTGCGCCGGCCAGGTCTTCGTCGCGTCGTTCACCGAGTCGCCGGGCTCCGCGAGCGTGACCAGCAGCTTCCACTTCTGCGCACCATCCGCGATGCGCCGCGTCAGGTCCTGCTGCAACACGTTCGGATCCGCGGCCGTCGCGACGTCCCCGGCGCCGGCCGTCTGCTCCGGCACGACGCGCCATCTCACCGCCTGGCGCTTGCCGGCCGCATCGACGAAGTAGAACGCGTTCAGCCCGTAATAGCTTTCGGTGACGTAGCTCGCGCTCGGCTTCGCACCCTTCACCCATGCGCGGAACGCGGCCGTCTCCGGATGCGCGCCGAAAAACGCCTTCACCTTCGCCGGATCGGGCTTGCCCGTCGCCGGATCTGGCCGGGTCGCCAGCAACTGCGCGTAGAACGCCTTCGGCGTCGCCACCGGAAACACGGGCATCGCGTTCATCCCGGTCCGCCATTGCTGGCCGTCCGGCGCGGTGAGCTTCAGCGCGAGGCTGCGGATCGGCACGCTGCTGTCCGGCGCATACGGATTTCCTCCCGGCAGCGCGAACCGCCCGACCACCGGCGTGCGCACCGCCTTGAAGAATGGCGCGACCGAATACGCGCTCGCGGCGCCGTTGCCCTCGAAGTAACCGGTCACGCACACGCCCTTCGCATGATTGCGCCGGAAGCCCGGATGCTCGCCGCCGGCCGTCTGCAGCGCGTCGACGAGCCGGTGCGGGGTCAGACGCGCCGGCGCGAGCCACCCGCCGACATACCCGAACGCCACGGCCACGCCGGCCACCGCGCCGCCAATCGCGGCCCAGCGCCACCACCCGCGCCCGGGCTCGCGCGGCGGCAAAGAAGAGGAAGATTGCTTCATGGATGCACTCCCGATCGTCAGATCATTGTCGAACGGGCGTAGGACGCCACCCGTGCCGCTTTATTCCATGAAGAAATTTTTCGTATGCTGACGGAATAAGTGGCGCCGACCGGCGTCCTACGCGGCATCTCCACGCTTATCGGCTCGCGCCCCCGGCCATGCCCCAAAACGCCCCCGACGACGACGCATTGCGCGAACTCATCCCCAGGCTGCGACGCTTCGCGCTCTGGCTGGCGCGCGACGTCCACGCGGCCGACGATCTCGTCCAGTCGACGCTCGAGCGCGCACTGTCGCGCTGGGCGAGCCGCCGCGACGACGCGTCGCTGCGCAGTTGGCTCTTCACGATCCTTTACCGGCAGTTCCTCGACGGCAAACGCAGCGCGAAGCGCTACGCATGGCTGCTCGGCCGCATTCGCACCGACGACGAGCCGCACTGGCCGTCCGCCGAACGCGAAGTCACCGCGCGCGCGACGCTCGAGGCGTTCGGCCAGCTATCCGACGAGCAGCGCAGCCTGCTGCTGCTCGTCGCGGTCGAGGGCTTCACGTATCAGGAAGTCGCCGACCTGCTCGAGGTGCCGATCGGCACCGTGATGTCGCGACTCTCCCGCGCGCGCCAAGCGTTGCGCCAGCTCAGCGACGGCGAGCTTCCCGCTCCTTCTCTCCGCTTGATGAAATGAACACCCTCCGCCCCGACGAACACGATCTCCAGGCCTATGTCGACGGCCAGCTCGACGACGATGCGCGCGCCGCGGTCGAGCGATATCTCGCGCTGCATCCGGAGAGTGCGGAACAGGTGAAGCGATGGCAGCAGGATGCGCAGCGGTTGCGGGCCGCGCTCGAAAGCGTGCGGATGCCGAACGAGAACCTCGCGCTCGATCCGGCCGCGATTCGGGCACGACGCGCGGAGCGCTCGCGGATGCGGTTCGCGATGGCGGCTTCGTTCGTGTTCTGTATCGGGCTCGGGACGTTCGGCGGGTGGCAGGCGCGCGGGTGGAACGCGGCGCCGCCCATCGCGCCGATGAGCGATGCGGTCGAGGCTTACCGGATGATGGTGGTCGATCAGACGGCGAAGGTGGATTTCCGGCCGACGAGTGCGGGCGATTTGCAGGGGTGGCTCACCAGGCGCGTGGGGGCGTCGGCGAAGCTGCCGGATTTGAGTGCGGCGGGGTTCAGGCCGGTTGGTGGACGGTTGTTTACGACGGACAGTGGCGCCACGGCTGCGATGGTGCTCTATGAGGACGATGCCGGGCGCACGCTGAGCTTCTATCTCCGGCCTGCGGAATCGGAACATCGGCTGCTGCCGGCCGGGCAACGCGTGGACGGGACGTTGCTGGCGCGGTATGGGTCCGTGAACGGGCTCAACTATGCGGTCGTCGGGCCCGCGGATAATCTCGGGGAACAAGCAGTCGTGCGGGCGCTTGATCAGCAGATTTGATCGGGGCAATGCGCGGTTCGTTGGTGGCCGTTGCGCGCGGCCTGCGGTCCGGCCGGTGCGGCTCGACCAGTCCGAAAGCGCTTACGCTCACCGTTCGGGTCCACAGCGTTTGGATTCGCTTTCGTGATGGTTGTCCACACCGCAAACATCGTCGCGATGTGTTCGCGAATGGGCGTACCCTCTTCGGTTCCGGTGTCACAGGGTTTGGCGTCGTTTCGGCGCAGGATATCCACATCGGCCGCAACGACTCAGCACGCCACCGCTCGTCGAACTCCTCACCTTTGAGGCGCACAGCCTTTCGTGTGGCTTTGGGTGACGATATCCACACCGCCCTCACCAAGCCAATGCACAGGGTTTTGATTCGGCTGCGTTCGGGTTGTCCACATGCACGTGAGCGTTTCGGGTCGATGCTCACCGGTGGGTCGCACAGCGTTTCGGATTGTTTTGCGTGCCGGTTATCCACACGTGAAGATCAGGCGCTACGCCGGCATGGACGTCACTTGGTCAGGTAAATCCCGAGAATCTCGCCGGTTTCCGGGGAAACCACGTACTTGATCGACGTCCCGAGAGGGCTTGCATTGCCGAGCCCGCGTACACCGGGAGGCATCCTTGCAACGAACGTGACGCTGATGACGTCGTGCTCGTCCATCGGGGCCCCACGGGCCGCGCTTTCGTCCGTGATGCATATCTCGAAATTGCGCGAATCCTGACCGGTGGTCGAGAAGTTCTCGTAGGCCGCCTGCAGGCCAAGAAGCGTCGCGGTATTGAACTTGACGGAACAACGGTCAACCGTGCCGAAATTCAATCTGCTCATGCCCTTCTCCCGAGGCGGGCCATCCGCCTGTCCTTCCGCTTCCGCTCTACGCGCGCTTCACCAGACGCCACGTCACCCAGTGCACCTTGAGCTCGCCCAGGTTGTCCCTGACCAGCATGTCCGGCATGGCCGCCCCAGCTTCGACGCGCAGCGTCTTGCCGCCGTATTCGTCCGTCTGCCATTCACCGGTAACCGGACAGCGATCGCCGGTGCGGACCTGCGCGACGGTTTCCTGCTTCGGCTGCGGCGCTTGCGGCGGCTCGAGGAAATACTGCGATTCGTCGGGGATGACGCCGCCCACGTATCGCTTGTCTTCCCACAACAGTCGCCAGTGCGTCTTGACGGCCGTTCGCGTCTCGTCGTCCCTGAGGTTCGGCGCACGGATGTCCCGAATGAAATAATTGAAGCAGCCGTTGTTGCGCAAGCTGCGATTGCCGACCGGCACGACACCCAGCAACTTCGATTGCTCGACGGCAACGGGTTCCCAGATGCCGTCGCAAGGCACTTTCTCGCCGGACTTGATCACCGGCCCGACGGCTTCCGGAACCTCGGGCAGGTTCTCCGGAAACACCGGATACGGGAGCGTGTAGAAGGTGTTCTCGTATGCACCCGGGGACAGCAGCAGCCCTACCGAGCGCAGTTGTGCTAGGTCGTTGTTCAAACTCGACGGCTCTAACGGAGCATTCTCCATCTGGTATTCCGATGCGTGCAGCAGTTGGGCCAGCGCATCGATCTTCGGCGGGTAGGCAGCCATCTGCGCACCGCGCTCCCAGTAATCCTGATGCGGGAAGAAATACGCGTTCAAATAGTCGTACCGATCAATCGCGTATTCCAGCGGCTCGCCACGCTGCCACACGAATCGATACCCCCGGGCCAGCTCCGTCAATCCTCGATCGTAAGAAGCGAGTATTTCGAAGATGGTCGGCAAATGGTCTGCGTGTACGCGCTCCGGATCGTCTTCCGGCCAAGTCTTCACCGCATTTTCATACTCGTTCGCGAAGATCACAAAGGCATCGCGCTTGCGCTTCCAGAGCGAAAAGCTGGTCAGCCGTTGAAGCAGCCAGAAAATCCTGCGCCGCGTCGTGTCATCCGTCATGTCGTATTGCTTGATCGTATTCGTCATCGCTGACCTTCGTAATTCGCTGCCGATCGTGTCGCTGCGGTCACTTTGCTGTTGGTCGCCTTGGTCTGGATTTCGTCACTCGCCAGCCGACGCGTATCCGTCGAGTAGTGGATGTCGTCCTCGTACTTGCTGTAGCCGTAGACCTTCTCGACATTCTCCCAGTTCGTCTTGTGGAACTCGATCTTGACGCCGTCGAACTCCCTCTCGACGTGCAGATTCGCGTGCCCGGTGAAATTCTCGAATTCCTTCTTGATCTTGTTTCCTTCTGCGGTCACATATTCCGACAGTTTGCCGAAGTCGACGACCAATTGATCGGCGCCGCCTTCAAGATACTGAACGGGCGTCACCGAGCCATACTGCTCGGCAATCTTGCCAGCCCACGCATTGGCTGTCGGCATCCGCTCACCGAAATCGTGCGGCAACTGCATGACCACGATGAACCCGTTGCCGTTCCACGCATCCAGCACCGCACAAAGCCTGCGCCACTCCTCCGCGGTCTTCGGCGGCTCGCCGAATCCCCAGAACGCGGGGCTTCTGCCGCCCGCCGAGCTACCACCCGGGTATATCGCCAGTTCGGACGGGTTGCCAAACACGCGAAACACCTTCTTGCCCGCGAGCTCCTTTGCCGTCAGTGCCTTGATCTCGCCGCTGAACGATGCGACATCGGTAAAGACCTTGTCTTTGCCGAACATTGGCATCTTGCCTATCTTGGCAAGAATGTCCGGCCATCCCTCGGCAATTTTCGGGCCGTATTTCGCCTTGAGCCACGCTTCGACCTTACCTTCGTCAGCCAGGCATTCCGCCGACGGAAAACGACCCCGACGAATATCGCGGGCAAGCCTGCGCTCCTGCAGATACGCTTCGGCCTCGCGCTGGACCTTCGGCACACCGCCCGTCGCGATTTCATGCACCTCGCCGCGATAGACCATGTTCTGCAGCACCTTGAGCTTCGCGTTCAGCTCCTTGATCGCCTCCGGCACGATCTTGTCTGCCATGTCCTGAATCGCGTGGAAGCCGCTACTGACACGCTCGAGCGCGGCCCGCCATTTGTCGGGCAGCATTCGACCGACGCGCGCATTGAGCGAACGCTCGATGGCCACGCGAACCGTCGCGCAAAAGTCCTTCAGCCGCGAGATCGCCTGCGCCTGATACTTGGCCAGATCCAGCGCCTTCAACCACTTCGGTGCGTCGCCGTGCCCCATCCGGTTCAGGAATTGCACAACCGCCTTGAGCAGTTCGGCATCTTTCGCGACATCTCCGGTGACCTTCAGCAGCAAACGCCCGACGCCCTTGATGACACCGCCCACCACCGGGATCAGCGCGAAGATGAGTACGACCAGCAGCACGCGCTGCATCGTATCGTTCCGCTTGACCGGATCCTGGCTCATGCCGATGCTGACGGCCAGCAGATCCCGAACGGCGGTCGCGTCGCCCACGAGCGGAATCATCCCGATCACCGCATCGACGATGATCTGGCTGATTGTCTGTTTTTCGTTGAATGCGCCTTCCAGCGTTCCCCAGCACCACTGCCCGACTTCCAGCGACGTTGCCCTGAAATCATCGATCGTCCAGCTCACGCTCACGCTCCCCCGTGCTTGTTGATGATTGAATCGATGTCGCCATCGGAAAGACGCTCTCCCTTGTAGTCGGGATTAGCGGTCGTATCCTTGCGCGCATACGCGCGCGCATCCGGCCCGAGTTCGACCTTGATGGCGCCGGCCGGCACGTTCTCCAGATGCATCCGGCCCTGCGAATCGAGCACGCCTTCGCGCGTGGTGCCATCGGGCAGCGTCGCAACGTACTTCGCGCCCTGGACTGGCTCGTTGTCGTGATACTGGTATTGCAGCGCCGCAGCATGCGTGGAAGTCGGCATCGCCGGCAGCGGATATGCCATGCTCGTCGGCCCCGCGAACGTATGCGACGCGCCTTTGATGTCGACCTTGCCGGGCGCATGAACCTCGACGTTGCCATCCTTGATCCGGATGTACGCACCGCCGCTCGTCAGCACGATCCCCTGATCGGCCGCGATCTCGATCCGATCGGTTGCGGACACAACCTTCACCGCTTTCTGCGCGGTCACCTCGATGTTGTCCGACTGGGCCTGGATCTCGACCTTGCCCTTGCCCGCGAACAGCTTCATCCCCGCGTTCTGCACGAACAGGCTCAGCTTCTGCCCGATGCTGCCGATCAGCGACTTGCCCGCCGCGACATGCACGCTCTGCCCGCTCGCGACGTTCACGTGATCGTTCGCGACCATGTGCAGCGACTGCTGCGTCGACATCCCGATTCCGGACGGGCTGCCGAACAGCATCACGGGCTCCTTGAACGCATTCGCGCTGCCCGTGCCGCCTCCTGCCGTGCGTCCGCCCGAGGTGCTGCCCGACACGTTGTTCTGCGTTGCGTCGGCAAATGCGCGCATCGTGTCGTGCGCGCCCTTCAGGCTCTCCGCCTGATGCTGCTCGCTCACGCCCGACATCGCCTCGACCAGGCTCTCTCCCGTCACGAACTGCTGCTGCGCCTCCTTCACGTCGAGCGGCTGGCTGTTCGGCGCCTTCGGATGGGTGGTGACGTACAGGCCCTGGCTCGCCCGCACCGCGCCGTAGGCGTCCGAACGCAGGTCGAACCCGCTGCCCAGATACAACCCGCGCGAATTGCCGTTCTGGTCGATGAGGTAGCCGAGATGCAGCAGGCTGTTCGCGCTGCTGCTCATCAGCTGCACGCGGTTCTGCCCGGTCGCGTCGTCCATCACGAGATGGTTGTAGCCGCTGCCCGAATACTCCTTCGACCGATAGCCGGAGAGAATCCCGTCGCTATGCCACTGCGGCTGGTTCGAGCCGTTGTACACGCGCCCGACCGCGAGCGGCCGGTCGCAATCGCCGCCGACGTAGTCGATCAGCACTTCCTCGCCGATCCGCGGCACATGCACGCCGCCATAGCCGCCACCGGTATCCGACTGCACGACGCGCACCCAGCACGACGCGTTCTCGTTGCCCGGGTTGAGGCGGTCCCACACGAACTGCACACGGATCCGGTTCAACTCGTCGGTATAGACTTCCTCGCCCTGCGGCCCGACGACGAGCGCCGTCTCGAGGTGCATCTCCGGCTTCTCGTGTTCGAACGGGCTGCGATACGGCACACTGGCGCGCTGCGCCTCGACTTCGACGAGATAGAAGCCGCTCGAGCCGTCGTCGTGCGATACCTGCAGTCCAGGCGTGTTTTCGTATCGGGCGCGTGTCCGGTCCAGCGCGCGCGCCAGGCTATGCGGGAAATCCGAATCGGTGCCGGGCATCGGCAGGTTGTTCTCGATCCACCATGCGACTTCGATCGCGGCAAACTCACGCTGCTCGGCGGAATCGCGATCGTGCTCGGGATGATCGGCCAGCGTGAAACGCCGGCCCGCATCGATGCCCCGAACGCCGCCCGACCCGAGGAAGCGCTTCGCCTGCGACTCCCATCCCTCCATCCGGATCTTCGACAGGTGGTCGCCACGCGACTGGTCCAGATACGTATAGCCGCCCGTGTACTCGTACACCTCGAGCTGGTCGGGCAATGCCCCCTGGCCGCCCATCGTCGGCACCGATGTCCCTTTCGGGTTCGCAGACTGCGCTGGATTCTTGTAATCGAACGTACGTGTCGTCAGGGTCACGCTCTGCAGCGTGCGCGTACCCGACCATTGCGTGAACGCATCGGCTTCACCCGCCGCGCCACCGTGGTAGAAGCGCACGGTTTCCGGCGACAGCGGCGCGAACGCCTGCAAGTTGTCGGTGATCAGGAGCGTATGCGACTTGCCGTCGTCAGCCTGCTGCCACGCGCAGTAGAGCCCTTCGTCTTCCATCAACCGATGCACGAGGTTCCAGTCCGTTTCACTCTGTCGCGTGAACGACCGATTCGCCAACGGCTGAGACAACGCAAAACGGAACCGCCCGCGCGCTTCCGGGTGCGTGCCCAGCACGTCGGAAATGATGTCCTCGGCGTTCCGGTCGATCCAGATTTTCTCGTCCCGGCGAAACCGGAGCACGTGCATCCATGTGTGCAGTTCCAGCTGATAGGTCGTCAGGCCGCCGTTCGCACCAAGTCGGCGAGCCGTGTACACGTACCCACTGATGGGCCGGTAGGAATTGTCCGCCTGCTGAATCCAGAGCGTCGCAGGTTGCGCAATCAGCTTCTTGAGTTCGAGGCCGTCGTCGCCTGATATCACGTCGAGCGTGAACGAATAGTCTCGGCCGATCCGCGATCGGCCCACCGCGCGCTGTACGGTGAGTGCGTTGGCGCCAAGCGGCGTATCCAGCTTGAGCAAACGGTCCTGCTGAAGCAAGCCACCGCGAATCGCGGCGCCGATGTCCGGCATGTTCATGATGCGGCCCTTTTTTATTTCAGCACCCTCGGATGGTGTCTGTCACGCTATCGCGCGGGATTTTACCGGTTTATCAGGGCTTTACTGTCAAGCATCGTTGGCTGGAACATTAAGAATCTTGAATTCGATGCCGCGTCGATCCACTTCACGGAACGGCCTGCCGCTGGAAATACCCGGATTCGTCCGGGATGATGCCGTCAACGTAACGCCTGTCTTCCCATAGCAGGCGCCAATATGCGGACCTAAGCGTTACGTCGAACGTTGCGACGTCAACATCCGCAAAAACAGGCGCGGTCATGCCCGCAACGAAATAGTTGCAGCAGCCATTGTTCGAGGGCAGCTTTGCATTACGCGGGACGATGTCGGAAATGGGGGGCCCGGCTCGATGGTGATCGGCATCCCAGATGCCGTCGCATGGTACATGCATATCGTGTTTGTTCATCTCGCTGATCGTCACCCTGCTTCCTTCATGAGCCAACCGACGATCTCCGAGATGTCTTCACCGGGTAGCTTGCCGACGCGATCGACAAACATCCCGTAAGCGAGATCGAACCTCACGTTGAATCGCACGCCCTTGTAGTGACAACACGGGACTTCGACTTCCAGTATCGACGCGTGTTGCTCGAACACGATGTTGCCCGGGTGTTGCTGCATCCGGTGTACGACGGCGTCGATATCGAATGCGTCGAGCCGGGTCGATGAGGAATCAGCCATCTGTGGTGAGCCGGTCCGTCGGACTTGGCATTCTGAATCCCGGCGATTCTACAGACCAACCCGTTCACTGATCGACCGCAGGCCTCACAGCCCGCAGATTCGGTTATCCGTCCACCGCACGCGGTGCATATCCTGCCCGGATCACAGTCTCCGGACTGTGCTTATCCAAAGGTGTTAACAGGGTTCGTATATATACGTAGTGATAGTTAACAAGCCCGCCGCCTCACAGTGGATAACATCCGTAACCCCATGAATTTTCAACAAGAAGCGGAATGCATAACCCCCGGCAATGCACAGGCACATCTCTGTGAAGCACAGAACAACTTTTCGTCGATTCACGGCCGCGCCGACATATCCTCAATCGCTCCACTGTGAATCCAGAGGCTTGCCGGACGGTTATCCATAACGCGCTGTGGATAAGTTTCGTCACGAGTCGGCCCGCTATCGAACCGCGGCAGTCAGGTACAGCCCGCCGAGGATCATCGCGACGCCTCCCCATTGCGCATACGACACGCGCTCGCCGAAGAACACGATTCCGGCCAAAAAGACGAGCACGAACGTGAGTGCGGTAAACGGATACACGGCGGTGAGCCCGGCCTTGCTCAATGCGAAGATCCAGAGCACCGTGCCGCCGCCGTAGCAGAGCAGCCCGAGCGCAACCCAGGCGTTGATGAATTCGACGAACGCGTGGCGGCCATCGGCCCCGACCTTGAACGCGACCTGGCCAGTTGCAGCCAGGAACACGCCGGCCAGAATGACAACGTACACGGACAGTTTCACCGGTCTTCCTCGTTGCGCTTCAATCGGTTGGCGACCATGCGGCTCTTCAGAATGGCGATGCTGGTCTTCATGCGCACCGGTAGCCAGCGGAGCATGAACTTGCGCACCTTGTAGCCGGGCGGCGACACGTCCGGTATGCCCGAACCGCTGTCGACGCGGTGTTGTTTGATGGCGTCCGGCAGCCGTTCCACTTCGTCGGCAGCAACGAAGAAGAGTAGGTTGTAGCGGTACCACGGCTCGATGCGGGTGTCCGCGGCGATCAGCGGCCGTACGAAATCGAACAGCAGGTAGCCGCGCCGCGCGAACAGGTCGCGCCAGAACCCGTAGCCCTGTTCGTTGATGTGGTTTTCGCCGCCCTGGCCGGGCACCGCGGCGGAAAACAGCACATGCGTGCCATGCCGGACGAGATTGTCGACGAGTATCTCGCTGGATGCCTTCGGCACGTGCTCGCCGACTTCGAGGCACTGGACGAGGTCGAACGACCGCTCGAGATCGAAGCGCTTCGAAATATCGGCCGGCACGAAGTGGGCGTGGTCGAACAGCAATACCGAACGATCGACATAGTCGCCGTCGATGCCGATCAGGTCCTGCACGCCGAGTTCGCGGTGCACGCTGAGCCACGCTCCGGCGCCGCAACCGACGTCGAGGATGCTCGCGGGGCTCAGCATTGCATTGACGCTTGGCAGTACGCCGCGCGCGGACCGCACCGATCCTTCGCGCTGGTACCGGTAGAACGTCTCGTCATACGGCCGCGGCGTGTCGTCCGCGATGAATCCAGGTGGCATCGCAATCTCCCGATGGCGCGATCGGTGCAGGACGTGCCGCGACGCAACGCACCTCATGCGGCAGCACTGCAATCAATCGCCCCGACAAGCCTGCTTCTCATACACCGACCATTCGCCCGCCGTCTTCACGCGCACGACGCGACAGTCCGGATTGGCGAAAAACGCGTCCGGCAGCGGTGTCTCGGCGCGGACGAAGAAATACCGGTACAGGCGCCCCTGGTGCCGCTGCCAGTTGAAGTGCCGGTACAGCTGCTGCGGCGAGACGTCGGACGGCCCGACACCGGGCAGCCGGTCGAGCCGAAAGCGGACGATCTGCGGCGGGAACCGCGCGGCATTGAAATCGACGAAACCGCGATGCTCGGCCTGATACCAGACCGCAAAGTTCTCGTAGACAAACGGATTATCCGCGGCCACGCTCGCCCGGTCGACGATGAGCGCGAGGCCGCGCTGCGCCGGTTCGATCGCGTTGGCGACCTGTTCGAAATCGGCGCTCTCGTCTGCGAAGCGCAGCACGCGCACGCCTTGCTGCGCGACGAAGCCGATGCAGATTCCGGCAAGGATCAACTGCGTCATCAGCGCGAGCCATGGCGTCTCCCCTCGACCGGATTCCGCCGGCATGGGCGCCCGGAACATCAATGCATAGAACGGAAACAGGAACAGCGCGAAGCGCGGAAACAGGAAGAACGTATTGATCGCGAACAGCGGCACGCCGAACCAGACAACGGTCATGACGATCGCCGGTACATAGGCGGCGACGTGCCGGTTTGCCTTCGATGCCATCAGGAGCGGTGCGGCGACGATCAGCAGGAACGCCAGCAGTGCACTGTCGGCGGCGGTAATACCCCAGGGATACATCACGGCCGCAAACATTCGGACCAGTGGATTGATGGTCCAGATCACGGTGAACGGATACATCGGCGCCAGATCGACGTCACGATGCAAGAGCGCGTACAGCACCGTGACAAGCGCGAGCACCGCATACGGCCACGCGGCGAGCAGTGCGCGCGGAAACGTGCGGGGCCGGCGCACGAGCAGGAACAACCCGCCGATCGCGTTCGCGAACACGAAGATCAGCCCGTGCGAGAAAAACAGCGCAAGATTGACGAGCGTCAGTACAGTGCCGCGGCGAGAGGTCGGCTGCTCGGCATAGTCGAGCGCAAGCGCAAGGAAGATCATCGCGACCGGCGCGGCGACCAGGTACGAATAGAGGCCGAATTCATACGCGAAGCCGAAGAACCCGGGCACGCACAGCCAGTCGAGGCGCGGATCCGTGCCGAGACGCCGGCGCAGCGCGATGTACGCGGCGACGAAACCGTAGAACGACAGGGTCAGCAAGACCTTGAACGCGGCAGTGACCGGCATCACGAACGACAGTGCGGCTGCCGCGCCATAGCCGAGCAGGTAGGGCGTAAACAGGTTGATCCGCAGCAATGGCGCCCAGGGCGACTGGCCGAGCAGCATGTCGTGCAGCGTCGCGACCTGCGCTGCATGCTGCGGAAGATCGACCATTGGCGGGTGCGGCGCGAGCCAGAACAGCAGGCCGGCCGCCGCGACCGTCGCAACGAACAACGCGCGCACCGCGCGATCCACCGCGCGACGTGGCCACGCGCGCGGCAGGCGGCCGCTTACCGTGCTGTCATCCATTGCGCGAGTCCCCCGCGTGAGATACCGACGCCGCCGGCCTCGTGCCGGATCGTTGCGGCACAGGACCGATTGCCCGTCATAGCGTCTTCTCGACGATGAAGCGCGGGCGCTGCTTCGTCTCCGCATAGATCTTCGCGACATAGCCGCCGATCACGCCGAGGAACAGCAACTGCAGGCCGCCGAGAAAGTACATCGGGATCACGGTGGACGCCCAACCGGGCACCGAGCGGTCGGTGAACAGCCGGATCGACAGCGCCCAGATGCCGCACACGGTCGAGGCCAGCGCGAGCAGGGCGCCAACGTACGCGCTCCATTGCAGCGGCTTGGTCGAAAACGACGCGACACCGTCCGATGCGAGCAAGATCATCCTCGCCAATGGATACTTGCTTTCGCCGGCGAAGCGCGGCTGCCGGTCGTACCTGACGATCGCGGTACGGAAGCCCAGCAGCGGCACGATGCCGCGCAGGAACAGGTTGACCTCGCGGAAGCCGCGCAATTCCTCGATCGCCCGGCGGCTCATCAGGCGGAAATCCGCGTGATCCGGCAAGATGTTCACGCCGAAGCGGCGCAGCAGCCGGTAGTAGCCGCGCGCGCTGACGCGCTTGAAGAAGCCGTCGCTGTCGCGACGGTGCCGCACGCCGAATACGATCTCGGCGCCGGATTGGTATTCGCCCAGCATGCGCGGGATCGCGTCGAGGTCGTCCTGAAGATCGGCGTCGAGACTGATCAGCACGTCGCCGTTCACTTTCATGAGGCCGGCAAGCAACGCGTTCTGGTGCCCGTGGTTGCGCGACAGCTTGAGGCCATGGATACGCGGATCGGCGGCATGGAAACCCTCGATGAGGGACCAGGTCCGGTCGTGTGAACCGTCGTCGACGAACGTCACACCGCTCGCGCCGTCGATGATGCCCTCGCGGGCAAGCCGGTCAAGCAGGATCGTGAGCCGGCGTACGGTTTCCGGCAACACGGCTTCCTCGTTGAAGCAGGGAATCACCAGATTGAGCGCGACCATACCCACCCCGATATCGTTACGCGTACGTTGCGGTCTGCCGTCGTCACGAGGCGCTACTGGTGCGTGCATTGTGGCGGGCGGATCATGCATCTCGCGCGCCTGTTCCCCGCGACCGGCTCGGGCCGATTCCTGCTCTTGATTGTCGTTCGCAACCCCCGGCCCCGGATTCGCGACGAATCCATTATGACGGAACGTGCTCCGGCCCGGTGAGACGTCGCAGTGAGGATGAACCCGGATGCGATTGCGGTTTGCCTCGAGCGTCGGACAATCCCCCAAAGCTTCATCCCCGATTCAAAAAATTTTCACGAAGGGGCTTGTGCTCCTCCAAAACCCTCTCTATAATTCGCGGCTTCTTAGGCTCGTAGCTCAGTTGGTTAGAGCACCACCTTGACATGGTGGGGGTCGTTGGTTCGAATCCAATCGAGCCTACCAACGAACAAAATGAAGGGGTCCGGCAGCACGAATTGCCTACAGGCAATCCGGCTCGCCAAACATACGAACGCCACGCGGCAACATCGCGTGGCGTTTTTCTTTTTGCGGCCGAAATTGCGCATGCATGTGCACGAGGCACCACGCGATCCGCGCATGGCAAGCAGTCGGCAATCGACGAGGCAGGGCGCGGAGCAGGGGAAGCGGCTGCACAGCGCCCATCCGCCACCCTCAATGCAGATGCTTCAACTTGTCAGGATTTCGCACGACATAGATCGCGACGATCTTCCCGTCCTCGATCTCGAGCGCGGTCGTCTGCAACTCGCCGTCGGCCTCCAGCGTGACGAACCCCGGCAGCCCGTTGATGAACCCGGCACGCACGAGCTTCGACGCATGCGTGGCGAACAGCTCGGCCAGGTATTCGTGCACCCTCATCACGCGCTCGAAGCCGAATACCGGCTTGCCCGCGGCCGGGCGCTTGCCGCCGCCGTCCGAATGCAGGCTTACGTCCTCGGCGAGCATCGCGCCGAGCGCGCGCATGTCGCCGCTGCGTGATGCCGCGAAGAACGCCTCGGCCAGCGCGATCCCGCGCTGCTTCTCGACATGAAACCGCGGCCGCGCCTCGCGCACATGCGTGCGTGCTCGTGCAGCGAGCTGCCGGCAGGCGGCCGGGTCGCGCTGGATCGTCGTCGCGATCTCGTCGAACGCGAGGCCGAACACGTCGTGCAACAGGAACGCCGCGCGTTCGAGCGGCGACAGCCGTTCGAGCGCGAGCATCAGCGGCAGCGTGACGTCCTCCTGTTCATCTTCCTCGACGACCGGCTCGGGCAGCCACGGGCCGATATAGGTCTCGCGCTGGTGCCGCGCGGACTTCAGCTGATCGAGGCACATGCGCATCACCATGCGGCGCAGGAACGCCTCGGGCACGCGCACCTCGGTGCGGTCGACGTCCATCCAGCGGATGAACGCCTCCTGCACCATGTCCTCGGCGTCCGCGACGGAACCGAGCATCCGGTACGCGACGCGAATCAGCGTGCGACGCAGCGGGTCGAAGCTCGCCGCTGCGTCGGCCCGGTCTTCGGCGCTGCCCGCAGCCGGAACGAGGCGGGTCATCACGCCACCATCTTCGCGGCAGCGGCTTTCGCTTCGGCCGGATCGATCCACAGCCCGAACCCGACGGCCAGCCGGTTCCAGCCGTTGATCACGTTGATCATCACCGTGAGTTTCACCTGTTCCTCCTGGCTGAAGTGATCGTTCAGCGCCGCATACGCGGCTTCGTGCGCGCCATGGCCTTCCGACAGCCGCGTGAGCGCGTCGGTCCAGCCGAGCGCCGCGCGTTCGCGGTCGGTGTAGCAGGGCGCTTCGCGCCACGCGGCCAGCAGGTTGATGCGCTGCTCGGTCTCGCCTTGCTCGCGCGCCTCGACGGTGTGCATGTTAAGGCAGTTCGCGCATGCGTTGATCTGCGATGCGCGGATCTTGACCAGCTCGATCAGCGTCGGCTCGAGGCTCCCGGCAGCGGCGACCGATACGGCCATCCAGTTCTTCATCAGCGCGGGGGCGGCGGCAAACGGATTGAGTTTCGCAGTCATGGTTCCTTCTCCTTTCGTGTGGGTTCCGGTGATATGACGAGCGAGCACCCCGCGCGTGTGACATCGACGCAAAAAATTATTCAAAAGCCGGGAAGCGTGCGGAGGGGAGAGCAGTCGAACGGCGGTATCGATGCCCGCGACGCCAACGCGCGGACCAGGACCGATATCGGTTGCATGATGCTGCTCCCGCGGCGAACCCATACCATCCGACCTTTCATGACTCCGGCGTGGGTGTCATGAGGCGTCGGCATGGCGAACACGCAGGCATGCACATTGCGCTCACCTGTCGAGCCCCGTCATGACGGGCATCGACGGTTCATCACGTCGCCGACCCGAGCATGTTCGATACTTTCATTTTTCTTTCGCGTTTGTTTCACCCGAAATCCGATTCGCGGCGTTCACATTTCTGGCCCATACTGTTCTGAATGGGCAGATGAAGTGACGCCGCACCAGCGGCCCGGCGCGCGCGCCGGCTGCCCGACGACGCAGCAATGAAGGTCGCACGTCAGCCGCGCGCATCCGAGCGCAAGGCTTTCCTTTTTCCGGCAACGCAACGCAGCGAATCGCGACGTGGACGGTAAACCGATGAGCCTCCTTGCATCCCAGCTTCAGCGCCGTTACCAGGACGTGCGCGCCCAGAGCGTCGCATTGACCACGACGCTGTCCGCCGAAGACCAGGCCGTGCAGTCGATGCCCGACGCGAGTCCGGTGAAATGGCATCTCGCGCATACGACCTGGTTCTTCGAAACCGTCGTGCTGATGCGCCGCGTGCGCGGCTACGCGCCGTTCGACGACGCATTCCAGTTCCTCTTCAATTCCTATTACGAAGCGCTCGGCCCGCGCCATCCGCGGCCGCAGCGCGGGCTGCTCACGCGTCCGTCGCTCGATGAGGTGCATGCGTACCGGCAGTACGTCGACGACGCGATGCTGCGCGCGCTCGAAGTCGCCGATCCGGCGTTGCTCGCCACGATCGCGCCCGAGATCGAACTCGGCCTGCATCACGAACAGCAGCATCAGGAGCTGATCGTCACGGACATGCTGCATGCGTTCTCGTGCAACCCGCTGAAGCCTGCGTTCCGGCCGCGCAACGGCGCCGACGCGCATGCCGCCCTGGCCGCGGGCGATGCCGGCCCGTCGCGCTGGCTGCATCAGCCAGGCGGGCTCGTCGAGATCGGCCACGACGGCGACGCGTTCTCGTTCGACAACGAACGGCCGCGCCATACGGCGCTCGTGCGTCCGTGCGAGATCGCGAACCGTCTCGTCACGAATGCGGAATTCGCGGCCTTCATCGCGGACGGCGGCTACGCACGCCCCGAATACTGGCTGTCCGACGGCTGGGCGACGGTGCAGCGGGAAGGGTGGCGAGGGCCCGCGTACTGGATTCCCGACGACGACGGTGATCCAGCAACCGCACACGGATGGCACACGTTCGGCCTGCACGGCGTGGCGCCGCTCGCGCCCGACGCGCCCGTGTGTCACGTGAGCTTCTACGAAGCGGCCGCGTACGCGGAATGGGTCGGCGCACGCCTGCCGACCGAGTTCGAATGGGAAGCGGCGTTCGGCGCGGATGGCATCACGCAGATGCTCGGGCACGTATGGCAGTGGACACGTTCGTCCTACGAGCCGTATCCGGGCTTTCGGCCGCTCGCGGGGGTCGCTGCCGAGTACAACGGCAAGTTCATGGTCGGCCAGCAGGTCCTGCGCGGCAGCAGCATCGCGACGCCGCCGGGGCACGAACGGCCGACGTATCGCAATTTCTTTCCGCCGGCCGCCCGCTGGCAATTCACGGGAGTGCGACTTGCGCGAGACGTCTGACCTGACGGCCACGAGCGGTGGCCTGCAACCCGCCCGCGATGCGCGGCCGAGCGCGTTCGAGCGCGACCTGATCGACGGACTGTCGCGCACGCCGCGCAGCATTCCGCCGAAATACTTCTACGATGCGGCCGGTTCCGCGCTGTTCGACCGCATCTGCGAACTGCCCGAGTACTACCCGACGCGCACCGAGCTCGGCATCCTGCGCGATCGCGCGGCCGAGATCGTGCGGCGCGTCGGCCCGCATGCGGACATCGTCGAATTCGGCGCGGGTTCGCTCGAGAAGATCCGCGTGCTGCTCGACGCGTGCGCGGACAACTACGCGAACGCGCCGGCGCGCTACGTGCCGATCGACATCTCGGCCGACTACCTGCACGGCGCGGCCGCGCGGCTGCGCGCCGCGTATCCGTGGCTCGACGTCGCGCCGATCGCGGCCGACTACACGAAGGCCGAGCAACTGGCCGAACTGACCGAAACGCCGCGCCGGCGCATCGGCTTCTTCCCCGGCTCGACGATCGGCAACTTCTCGCCGGAGGAAGCCGATGCGTTCCTGCGCGACGCCGCGCGGCTGTTGCGCGGCGGCGGCCTGCTGGTCGGCGCGGATCTCGTGAAGGACGAGCGCACGCTGCATCACGCGTACAACGACGCGCAGGGCGTGACCGCACGGTTCAACCTGAACCTGCTCGCCCGTGCGAACGCGGAGCTCGGCGCGGACTTCGATCTCGACGCGTTCTCGCATTGCGCGTTCTACGATCGCGAACGACAGCGCATCGAGATGCATCTCGTCAGCGATATCGCGCAGACGGTGCACGTGCGTGGCCACGCGTTCCGCTTCGAGGCCGGCGAGCGTATCCACACGGAGAACTCGCACAAGTTCACGATCGACGGCTTCCATGCGATCGCGCGGCGTGCGGGCTTCGAGCCCGACACCGTGTGGACCGACGAGGGCAACCTGTTCAGCGTGCACTGGCTGCGCAGCGTCGACGATATCCGCGCGTAACGTCGTTGCGATCCGCTCGCGCGGCGTGCATGCGGATCGCGTGCTGCCTGCATCGCAGGCCTGCTCTCCGGAAAAATTTCCCGACCTTACCGATTCGATGCGCCGTTGCAACGGCGCGTCGAATCGCTCGTCCCCCTTGTCCCGCAAGGCTTTGCGCCCCTCCGTAAACGTCCGTTACCGGTCTCGCATACCCGTTTCACCTGTGTCGGCGCCTGGTGCCTAGACTCCGAACCGTAGTCACATGACGCACGACACGTGCAGGGAGTCGCAAAATGAGCAAGAAACTAATTCTCGGTGCAGTTCTCGGTGTGGCGGCGCTGGCAGCTTCGGGCGTCGCATCGGCCCACGTCGACCTGTCGGTCGGCATCGGCGTGCCGGGCGTCTATGCGGCACCGGAGCCGGTCTACGTCGCGCCGCCGCAGCCGGTCTATGTCGCGCCTTCGCCGCCGGTGATGTACGCGCCGGTGGGCTATCGCGATGACGACTGGCGTGCGCGTCAGTGGCGCGAACACGAGTGGCGCCGCCGTGAATGGCGCGAGCATGAGTGGCGCGACCGCGGCGGCTGGCATGACGGCGACGGCTGGCGCGGCCGCTGGAACTGAGCCCGGCGACCGGCTCACGAGAACACTGATCACGACGACAAGAGGAGAGTGATCGCATGATGCCCATTCGACACATCAGGGTGTGCGCAACCGCCGCCGTCGTTGCGCTCGCAACGATCGGCAGCGCGCACGCGGCGGGCTGCATGAAGGGCGCGGTGGTGGGCGGCGTCGCCGGCCACTACGCGGGACATCACGCCGTGGTCGGCGCGGTCGGCGGCTGTATCGTCGGTCACCACATGGCGAAGAAGCACGAGCAGGAACTGGCCGCGCAGCGCAAGGCGGCCGCACAGGGCACGCAGCCGGCGCAGTAAGCGTGCTCACCGGCGGAAACGGCGCCGCGGTGCCGTTTCCGCCTTTCATCTTCCTTGTCCGGTGACGGGCCGGCCGCGCAATCCGCGCACGCAGCCGGCACGCCACACATTGATCTGACGAATGTGCGTCGCGCACACCGTTACGATCATTTACAACGTCGAGTCGCGCGGAAACCGCGTGTTCCTAGAATGCAATCATTCGAACACGCTCCAGGGAGCAAACAATGAAAACGCAACGATATCTTTCCGTCCTGGCAGCCGCGCTGCTCGCACTCGGTGCCGTTTCCGCGCAGGCAGCGGGCGGTGGCAATGGTGGTGGTGGTGGCGGCGGTCATGGCGCAGGCGGCATGGGTGGCAACGCAGGCGGCATGTCCGCCGGCCACATGAGCGGACAAGCGCTGAGCAACTCGAACAGCTTCAGCGCTGGCGACCGCGACAAGGGCCTCGCGCGCGCAGCCGATCGCTCCGACTCGATCGCCGATCGCGCCGGTGCGCAGCCGGGCCATGGGCATGGCCATACGCACGGTCATACCGCACATGCGTCGACGTCCACGCATCACGCACATCGCAACGCGTTCGGGCGCACGCTGTAACCGCGGCGCACGCATGCGGAAGAAGGGCGCTTCGGCGCCCTTTTTTCATGGCGGCGGCGAAACGGATGTGTCGCGCGCCGGCATCGTATCGCCCCCGATTTGCAACCAGCCGTAACCATGCGCGCGAACGGGCGAGGATACGAATCGCTTTCATCTGAATGACAGACGGATTCGTCCCCGTGGAGCCCGCCATCGCAGCAGCATCGCGGCCCGCTCCATGAAAAAAGGGCGGCTCGTCGCCGCCCTTCGTTTCAGCGCCCCACGCCGGCCAGCGGCGCGACGGATGCAACAGGCTCGAACAACGCATCGGCCTGCCTGACGCGCACGAACCGCGCCGCGTCTCCTCCCTCCACCAGCGCCCGGAAATGCGCTTCGCCGCACGCGAGCTTCGCGCGCTCGTGCTCGCTCGTCACGTCGCCGTCGGCATTCGGCGTATCGACGACGAAATACAGCCGCTCGCCGCCGTCCTGCTCCGCGAGCACCGCCCAGTCGGGGTGATAGCTGCCGAGCGGCGTCGGCACGCGGAACCATGCAGGCAGCTTCGCGTACAGCTTCACGCCGTCGTGCGCTTCGAGCGCATCGGCGAACGCGCGCTCCGCGTCGGTCTCGCACACGACGGCCTCGTGGATCGACTTCCGCGCATCGGGCCGCAGGTTGCGCAGATAACCGGTCAGCGCCTCGCTCTCGAACGACTCGAGCGCATGCACGTGGCGTTCGCCGAGTTTCCGGTACGCGATGCCCGCGACGAGCGCGAGACGCTTGCAGCGGTTGATCGCATCGGCGGCCAGCGTGATGAACTGCTGCGGATTCACGCGGAAATCGTCGAGCCGGCCGCTGTCGGCCAGGATCGTCGCGAGCGAGCGGCGCGTGAGCTGCGTGCGGTCCTGCAGTTCGGTGAGCAGGTCGGGCAGCGGAAGCTCGCCTTCGTCGATCAGCACCGTACCGGCGCCGGCCACCTCGATCGCCTCGATGCCGGCCTTGCCGATGTCGATCTCGGCCTTGCGCCACTGCAGCCGTGCGCGCGCGATGTCCGGCGCGTCGCGCAGCGCGGCCGTGCAGTCGCGCACGAGCTTCGCGTTGTCGAACTCGACGCTGTACACGGTGCGATGGCGGATACGGTCCCACAGCGCGCGGAAGTCGTCGCCGAACACGACCGCCTTGCCCGACGTGTCGCGCCGCAACGCGATCGCGCGGCGCTCGTCCGCATTGCGCACCGCGAAACGGCCCGACAGCTTGCGCAGCGTCGCGACGATCGGCGCGCGCAGCGATTCGAACGCGTCGGGCAGCACGAGCGCGCTCTGGCGCAGCGCATCCTTCAGCCGGTCGAGCACCTTGCCCTGCGCGTCGACGTAGCCCTGCTCGTGCAGATGCGCCCACAGCACGCGCGACAGCTCGATGCCGAGCGCGTGCGCGGGCCCGTCGCCTTCCTGCACCGGCAGCGCCGCGAACTGGTGCTCCTCGACGATTCCGAAGCGGATGCCCGTATCGGCCTCGATTTCCTTCTGCAGGTTCTCCGCGAACGACTCGTAGCGCTCGGTCGCGATCACGGTGAGCGTGTTCACGCCCGGGTCGCGCACGCGTTCGCCGTCCTGGTCGACCGCGAGACGCAGCCCGCGGCCGAGCGTCTGGCGGCGCTCGCGTTCGGTCTGGATGTCGCGCAGCGTGCAGATCTGGAACACGTTCGGGTTGTCCCAGCCTTCCTTCAGCGCCGAGTGCGAGAAGATGAACTTCAGCGGCGTGTCGAACGACAGCAGCGCTTCCTTCTCGCGCATGATGAGGCCGTATGCGCGCTCCGCGTTCTCGCGGGCCGCGGCGCTGCTCTCGCTCGTGTCGGTCCAGCCGCCCTTGCGGTCGATCGAGAAGTAGCCGTTGTGCGCGCGCTCGACTTCGAGTGCCACGTCGACGCCGTCGAACAGCGCACGGTAGGCCGGCACGCGCGCCGCGCGCGCATATTCCTCTTCGAAGATCAGCGCGTAGTCGCCCTTCACGGGCATCCCGTTCTCGTCGTAGCGGCGATAGCGTTCGACCGAATCGACGAAGAACAGCGACAGCACCTTCACGCCGCGCTCGGCCAGGCGCAACTCCTTGTCGAGATGCTCGCGGATCGTGCGGCGGATCATCTCGCGCTGCACGGCGAGCGTGTCGATGTCGCCGAACGCCTCGCCGAGCGACAGGAACGCCTCGCCTTCCGGATGACGCAGCTCGACGTACTCGGCACCCTTCACCGCATGGACTTCGCCGATTCTCAGCCCCGCATACAGCGCGCGCCTGGTCAGGCGTTCGAGATCATCGCCGTCGGTCGCGGACACGATCTGGCGCTTCACGCCGGCCGCGGTCGCGACGTCGAGCTCCATGCGCGCGCTGATCGCGCCGCGCCGGTTCGACACGCCGGCGAGCCGCACGTACGGCTTGTTGTGCGCATCCTCGACGATCGCCGACGCGATCTCGATCTGCTTGACGAGCTTGCGCTCGTACGCGTCGACCGCATCGAGCCGGTACACCATGTGGTGGCGATCGACGTGCGTCGCCGAATAGCGCAGCGTGCAGAGCGGCGCCATCGCGGCGAGCGCCTCGCGCCCGCGCCCCTCGAGCCCGCCGTCGACGCTTTGCGGCTCGTCGACGATCACGATCGGCCGCGTCGCGCGGATCAGGTCGATCGGCTTTTCGCCGCCGGTCTTCTCGCTGTCCTTGTAGAGGTTGTTGATCTCTTTCTTGTTGATCGCGGCAACCGTCATCACCATGATCTGGATCGCGGCGCTCGCCGCGAAGTGGCGCACCTGGCCGAGCTTCGCCGAGTCGTACAGGAAGTAGTCGTACGGCACGCCCGCGTACAACGCGCGGAAATGGTCCTCGGTGATCGACAGCGTCTTGTGCACGCCTTCCTTGATCGCGATCGACGGCACGACGATCACGAACTTCGTGAAGCCGTAGCGGCGGTTCAGCTCGAAGATCGTGCGCAGGTACACGTAGGTCTTGCCGGTGCCGGTCTCCATCTCGACGGTGAAGTCGCGCGAGCCCGGCTGGCCGGACGGCGGCAGCCCGCCGCGCAACTGCACGTCGGCGAGATTGCGCGCGAGCGCGTCGTCGGTCAGCGACAGCCGGTTGCCGACGCCTTGCTCCGACACCGCGAAGCCGAGCGAGCCTTGCGCGGCGGCCGTGGTGCCGGGCGCGGCGTTCGCGAGCACGCTGAAGTCGCCGCGATACGATTCCTGGCCGCGAAACAGGTCGCAGACGGCGTCGATCGCCTCGCGCTGGTAGTCGAGGTCCGCTTCGAAATGCAGCCGCATCACAGGCTCCGCACGCGCTTCACGCCGTGCTGTTCGAGCAGCGCGGCGAGATTGAGCTTCGCGACGTCGTCGACGAAGCCGCTGTCGCGGAACAGGCACGTGACGTCGCGCGTCGCGCCGGTCGCGTCGAGCAGTTCGACGATGCCGTCGGCGAGCGGGCCCGCGTCGTCGCGCGAGATGCGCGCATCGAAGCACGCGACGATCGAGCGGCCGATCAGGTGCACGGTCTTGCCGGCGACCGGGTGATGCTCGACCGGCGTGCACAGATCGAGGCCGAGCTTCAGCGTCAGCTCGGCGAGCAGGTCGTCCTCGCTGCGGCCGGTCTTCACGTGCTCGACGGACGCGAACAGCGCATGGTCGAAGTCGTCGCGGCGCGGATCCCATTCGATCACGTTGGTCGTGTCGAGGCGGTACACGCGGAAACCGAGGTCGCCATAGCTTTCCGGATAGTCGCGCGCGACCTGCTGCGCGGTGCGGCGCAGGCGTTCCTTCGTCACTTCCGCGAGCGTCAGCGGCTTCTTCAGCTTCGCGCAGAAATCGGCGGCCGCGAGCTGCGTCTTGTCGCGGCGGTCGAGTGTCTCGGGCAGCTGCACGAGGATGTAGCGGCGCGCGCCGCCGTCGGTCGCGTTCACCTGCATCACCGCGTGGCCGGTCGAACCGGAGCCGGCGAAGCAGTCGAGCACGATGTCGTCGCCGCGCGTGCACCAGCCGATCACGGCCGCCGCGAAATCGACCGGCTTCGGCTGGTCGAACGGGATGCCGAGCGTCTTCAGCAGCGCGTCGTCGGAGCCGGCGAACGGCAGCACCGACGGGACGTTCTCGTACATGTTCTCGTCGAGGTAGTAGATCCGCTGCGGCTGCGTGGTTTCATCCGGGCCGAACTCGATCTGGCCGCGCTCGATCAGCGCCTGCATGGTCGCGGGCGGGTTGCGCCAGCCGCGCGCCGGCATCGCGCACGGCTTGCCGGTGACCGGGTGGATCAGCGGCGTGAAATACTCTTCCGGCGCCTTCTTCTTGTTCGGCCACGCCATCGACACGAGGCGGTACACGCGCCCGTCGGCCGACAGCCGGTCGTACATCACTTCGCCGCCCGACAGGTTGGTCTGCGCCTTCATCCACGCGCGGTACGCCTTCTGCGCATCCTTCGCGTTGCCGCTGCGGTACACCGCGTCGTGCGCGGCATCGAGCATGCGCTGCGCGTTGCGCTTCGGGCGCTTCAGCGGCGCCTGCTCGAGCAGCGTCTCGGCGTTGCGCGCGAACAGCACCAGCGATTCGTGCTGGTACGCGACGCCGCGTGCATCGCCCTTCGGATTGCGCTTGTCCCACACGGCGACGCCGAGCTCGTTCTCCTCGCCGAAGATCTCGCGCAACATCAGCACGAGCGCATGCACTTCGTGCTCGTCGATGTGCACGGCGATCAGCCCTTCGTCGGACAGCAGCGCGTGCGCGAGCTTCAGGCGCGGATACATCATGTTCAGCCAGTCGGTGTGGAACCGGCCGTTCGCCTCGGTGTTGGTGCTGCGCTTCACGCCGCCGTCGGTCTGGCCCGTCATCGCCAGGTAGTGGCGGATGCTGTCGCTGAAGTCGTCCGGATAGACGAAATCGCTGCCGGTGTTGTACGGCGGGTCGATGTAGACGAGCTTCACCTTGCCCGCGTAGCTCTTGTGCAGCAGCTTCATCACGTCGAGGTTGTCGCCCTCGATCACGAGATGGCGCGTGTCGTCCCATGCGACGCTGTCGCCGGGGCAGGGGCGCAGCGTGCCCGTCGACGGCGTGAGCGCGGCCTGGCGCGCGCTGCGCTTGCCGTGCCAGTGGAAGCCGTAGCGCTCGTCGGCGTCGCCGACGGTGCGCTCGCCGATCAGCGCCTTCAGCACGTCGACGTCGACCGACGCGCCGTCCGGGCCTTCGGTCACGAGTTCGGGGAACAGCGCCTTCAGGCGCGCGACGTTGTCGGCAGTGAAATCCGTCGACATCGCCTGCGGGCTCGCCGCATCGAGTTTCTGCATTGCTTTTTTCCATCGGAGCCCGGCCGCGTGCGCCAGGACGTCGGGCGCACTCACGGCACCGGCGGCAATGGCCACCCGGGCAAACCCGAAACGCTAGCGAGTCGGTCGGCGCAGGTCAAGCACCGATGTGAGGCGATCGTGCGCGCATCGGCCGCGATCGCCCGCCCCACGGGCCGCAAGCGGCTTCGGGCCGGTTGTCGCAGCGCCGGCCAGCGGGCGCTTTCCGGGGGCCCCGCGCGGGCCGAAAACGACGAAAAAAAGGGCACGGTCGGCGCAATGCGCCGGCGTGCCCGCATGGAGAAATCCCGAACGGAGGGTAGGGCGGGGCCCGACGGGCCCCGCTTCGGGTCAGAAGCGCGTACGGATGCCCGACGTCAGTTCGAGCTGGTTCTTCGCGCCGAACGTCGACGACACCGTATAGCCGCCGTGCAGCTTCATGTAGTCGCCGGCCAGGTACACCTCGGTGCGCTTGCTCAAGTGGTAGAACACCGACCCGTAGATCGTCTCCTTGAAGCCGTTGGCGACGCCGTTGGTCAGGCTGAACGCGCCGAGGTTGGCATTCGGCGTGAAGCCGTCCGCGTTGTTCGCCGCGTTCTTGACGCGCATCTGCTGGTAGCCGAGCTCGTAGTCGAGCGGGCCCGTCGGCGCGATCTTCATCGATACCGTCCACGAATCGTCGTGGCGCTGGCCGAGCGGCCCCTGGTCGCCGTTGTAGCGGAAGTAGCCGGCATTCAGGCGCACGATGCTGAACGCGTAGTTGCCGCCGACCGAGAACGTCTGGTTCCTGAAGCCGTTGTGGTTCACGTGGTTGTAGAAGCCCGACACGGCGAACGGCCCGCCGTTGTAGCCGAGCGCGACCTGGTACGCGGAGCCGGTCGCGAATGAGGTCGAGTTGCTGAACTGGTAGCCGGCGCTCGCGAAGATGCCGTTGCTGAACAGCTTCTTCCACGCGAGGCCGTTGTTGTAGCGCGTGCCGGTCGGGCCAGCCGCGTAGAAGATCATCTGCTTGAAGTTGTTCGAGTTGGTCCAGCCGCCTTCCTCGGTCGTGAGCTTCGCGGAGCCGTACGCGTCGCCGTAGATCGCCGATGCATCGCGCGCGATCGTGTTCTGGAAGCCGGCCGTCAGCTTGCCGAAGCGTTCGTCCTCGACGCCGACCCATGCGTCACGGTCGAAGATCTGGCCTTCGTCTTCCATCTGGCCGTTCGCGACCACGAACTCGCTTTCGAGGCGGAAGATGATCTTCGTGCCGCCGCCGATGTCTTCTGCACCTCGCAGGCCCCAGCGGCTGCCGCTGAACCACGGCTCGCCTTCGTTGCCCATGCCGATCACATGGTTGCCGTTCGCGTCGGCGTGGGTCCGGTAGGTCGGAAAGCTCAGGTCCATCAGGCCGTAGAGCTGCACGCTCGACTGCGCATGCGCCTGGGTGCCGGCGCACAGGCCTGCCGCCGCGATGGAAAGGGCAAGGGTTTTTCGTTTCAAGATCGTCTCCTCCGAGCTGCCGCATTGAAATCTGTTCGTTGGCAGTACGTAATGTATGCCGAATGGTGCCGACCACAGCGAGAGGGCCGACACATAGCATCGTAGAGGGTGCAATCCTTCACGCGGCTTTCCCGGAGGAAAGAATCGGATCGGTGAAAACACCGAACGCGCAATAATCGCGAATCGGGCAGGCGGACGTGCGCGAGCCCGGCGGGTAGCCTGCGGGCCGCCCGCACATGATTACGTGTGACGAATCAACGCCGCGGGCGGGGCCGTCAGTCCTGCGCGGTCTTCGTGCGCAGGATGTAGCCAAGCCCGCGCAGCGTGATGATCTCGGCCGTGCTGCCCGCAAGATGCTTGCGCAGCCGGTGGATGTAGATGTCGATCGCATCCGCGCTCGGCTCGTCGTCGAGCGCGAACACGCTGTCCATCAGCCGCGCCTTCGACACCGTCTTGTTCTGCTGCAGCATCAGCGTCTCGAGAATCGCATGCTCGCGGCGGCGCAGCGCGAGCACCGTGTCGCCGCAACGGAATTCACGCGTGCCGAATGCATAGACGAGATCGCCGCACACGAGTTGCGTCGTGCCGACGCCGGCCTGCCGGCGGATCAGCGCGCGGATCCGTGCGACCAGTTCGCGCGATTCGAACGGCTTGACCACGTAGTCGTCGGCGCCCGCGCCGAAGCAGTCGACCTTGTCGTCGACCGAGCCGTGCGCGGTCAGCATCAGCACCGGCACGTTGTCGTTGCGGCGCCGCAATCGCGCGAGCACTTCCTTGCCGCTGATGCCCGGCAGCCGCATGTCGAGCAGCACCGCGTCGTAGCGCTCGGTCTTCAGCACCGTGTCGGCGCGTTCGCCGTCGCCGACGCAGTCGACCGCGAAATCCTCGCCGCGCAGCAGGTTCACGATCCAGTGCGCGAGTTCGGCGTTGTCTTCGACCAGCAGGAGTTTCATGGCAACTTCATCTCTTCAATCGTACGCGGGCAGCCGCACAGTCACGACGATACCGCGATTGCCGGGACCCGGTGCAAGCGTCGCGCTGCCGCCGTGGGCCTGCGCGATCTCGCGGACGATCGCGAGGCCCAGGCCCGAACCTTCGGTGTCGGTCGACACGCGGTAGAACCGCTTGAACACGTGCGGCCGCGCTTCGGCCGGAATGCCGGGGCCGTTGTCGACCACCTCGAGCACGACCGCGTCGCCATCGCGCCGCGCGGCGACCGTCACGCAGCCGCCCGGCTGCGTATAGCGCACCGCATTGTCGACGAGGTTCATCACCAGCGCGGTCAGCAGGCTGTCGCTGCCCGCGACGTCGAGCCGTTCGCCGAGATCGGCGCCGAGGTCGATGTCGCGCTGCTGCGCGAGCACGATCGTTTCCTCGAGCACGCTCGATACCACGGCGGCGAGATCGACGCGATGCGTGAGCAGCGTCGACGGCGTCGCTTCCGCGTGGGCGAGCAGCAGCAGCTTGTCGGTCACGTCGGCCATCTTGCGGCTGCTGCGCTGCATGCTGTCCAGCACCGAAGCCAGCTCGCGATCGTCATGGTCGCGCTGCTGCGCGTACTGGATCTGCGTGTCGAGCACCGCGATCGGCGTGCGCAGCTGGTGCGCGGCGTCGGCGATGAAGCGGCGCTGCGTGGTCGTGTGCGTGTTCAGCCGCGCGATGCACTGGTTGATCGCGTCGACGATCGGCCGCAGCTCGTGCTGCAGCCGCTCCGGGCGGATCGGCTCCAGTTCCATCGGCCCGCGGTCGGCGACGTCGTCCTTCAGCTTCATCAGCGGGCGCAGCTCGAGCGTGAGGCCGAGATAGACCAACACGATCGCGAGCACCAGCATCAGCGACAGGCGCACGAGCTGCGGCCGCCAGATCGTCGCGACCATCGCGTCGTACGAGCGCGTCGTCTTCGCGACGACCACCGTGACCGTCTCGATCTGCCCCTCGTCGTACAGCTGGCGATCGTAGGCAACCGCGCGCAGCCGCACGCCGTCGAGCGAGGTGTCGTACAGCGTCGGGTCGACGCCGTGCTGCACTGGCATCGCGAGCGTGGGATTGCCCGCGAGCAGCCGGTCGTGGCCGTCGATCACCTTGTAGAACACCGAATCGCCAGACGGCGACTCGAAGATTTCCAGCGCGGCCGGCGGCACGTCGGCGGCCGGCCGCCCGTTGCGCCATTCGACGTCCTCTCCGATCGTGCGCGCGGATGCGACGAGCGCGCTGTCCTGCACGAGCCCGGCCGTGCGCCGCGCGGTGTCGTACGACATCGCGCCCGCGATCAGCACGAAAGCCGCGAGCGGCAGCAGCAGCCACCACAGGAGCCGCCCGCGCAGGCTGTGCGCCATTCCTTCTCCTCAATGCCGAACCGCGCCGGGGGCAACCGGCGCGGTTCGGGTGTGTCATCCGATGCGTGCGCTGCTTAGAACGCGGCGGGGCGCCACTTGAGCAAGCGCTTCTCGAGCCAGGTCAGCAGATAGTCGGCGGCCAGCGCGACCACGGCCAGCACGATCATCGCCGCGAACACGCCGCTCGCGTTGAACGCGCCCTGGGCCGTCGAGATTAGCAGGCCGATGCCCTGCTTGGAACCCAGGAATTCGCCGACGACCGCACCGACCAGCGCGAAGCCGAAGCTCACGTGCAGGCTCGCGAGAATCCAGCTCAGCGCGGACGGGATCACGACGGCCGTGGTGATCTGCCGGCGCGACGCACCGAGGATCTGCGCGTTCGCGATCAGGTAGCGGTCGGCCTCCCGCACACCCTGGAACGCGTTGCCGAACACGACGAAGAACACCATCACGACGGCCAGCGCGATCTTCGACGCCATCCCGAGGCCGAGCGCGATCACGAAGATCGAGCCCAGCACGACGCGCGGGATCGAGTTCGCGATCTGGATGTACAGGCCGAACACGTCGGCCATCAGCTTGTTGCGGCCGAGCACGATCCCGCAGATCACGCCGGCGACCGAGCCGATCAGGAAGCCGATCCCGGTTTCCTCCAGCGTGACCCACACCTGCGTGAGCAGCGGGCCCTGCGACGTGCCGTTCACGAACCAGTCCTGGATCTGCGCGAAGATCAACGACGGCATCGAGAAGAAGAACGGATCGATCCACTTCAGCCGTGCGGCGAGTTCCCAGCCGCCGAGCACGATGACGAGCACGGCGATCCGGAGCGTGACGATCAGGTTGCGCCGGCGGCGCAGCCGGCGTTGCGCGGCGCGCTCGTCGTCCTCGAGCGTCGTCGCCGGAAGGGCGGTAGTGGGAAGCGTCATGTCGGTCATGCTCCTGTCCTTGCTATGTCTTGCCATTGCTTGCCGTGCGGCATATGCGTCAGCCGATCTGCACTTCTTCGCGCAGGTCGTGCCAGATGTCCTTGGAAATCTCGATGAAGCGCGGGTCGTAGCGAATCTCCGACGTGACGCGCGGGCGCGGCAGGTCGATCTCGTACACGCGCTTGAGCGTCGCGGGGCGCGCGGTCAGCACGAACACGCGGTCGGCAAGCGCGATCGCCTCCTCGAGATCGTGCGTGACGAACACGACCGAGCCCTTGTTCGCGGACCAGAGCTGCAGCAGCTCGTCCTGCATCAGCGTGCGCGTCTGCATGTCGAGCGCGGAGAACGGCTCGTCCATCAGCAGGATTTCCGGCTGGTTGATGAAGGTCTGCGCGAGCGCGACGCGCTTGCGCATCCCGCCGGAGAGCTGGTGCGGGTAGTGCTTCGTGAACTTGTCGAGGCCGACCTTGCGGATCCATTCCTCGGCCTGCGCGTAGGCGACGTCCTTCGAGCGGCCGCGGAACAAGGGGCCCGCCGCGACGTTGTCGATCACGTTGCGCCACGGGAACACGGCGTCGGCCTGGAACACGAAGCCGATGCGCGGGTCGATCCCGTCGACCGGGCGGCCCATCACGCGCACCTCGCCCGACACCGGCTTGAGCAGCCCGGTGATCATGTTCAGCGTGGTCGACTTGCCGCAGCCGGTCGGACCGACGATCGCGATGAACTCGCCGCGCGCGACGCTCATGCTGAAGTCGCGCAGCGCGACGGTGGCCTTGCCTTCCGGCGAAATGAAGCGGCACGACACGTTGCGAAACTCGATCGCCGGTGTGCTCGGGGAAACTGCCTGGTTCATCGCATTCGTCCTGCGGGTGAGGAGGGCGCCGCATCGTGGCGACGCCGGGCCGGTCAACCGGGCCGGAACGGGGAACGCGCGGCGGCGGGATCGCCGCCGCCGGCGCCTGTACCGATATCGATTACTTCGCGTTCACGAAATCGTTGGTATAGGTGCGCGCCAGGTCGATGTGCTTGCCTTTCACCGACGGGTTGAACGCCGACAGCACCTTCAGCACGGTCGCCGGGCCGTCGGCCGGCATCTTCGCGTCAGCCGTGTACATCGGCAGCGACGCCTTCAGCGCGGCCACGTACAGGCCCTTGTCCTTCTGGTAGTCGGCCGGCATCTTCGCGGCGATTTCCTCGGCGCTGTGCGTGTGGATGAACTGCATCGTCTTCGCGAACGCGTGCGCGAGCTTGGTGGCTTCCGCCTTGTGCGAATCGGCCCACGCCGACTGCACGTACAGGCTCGCGGCCGGATAGGTGCCGCCGAGCGCGGCGCGCGTGCCGTCGACGGTGCGCATGTCGACCATCACCTTCGCGTCGCCCATCTTCTCGAGCGCGGACACCGTCGGCTCGGTCGTCATCCCGGCGTCGATACGGCCCTGCTTGATCGCGGCGATGAAGCTCGCGTCGGCGCCGACCGGCAGCATCGTGTACTGCGTCGACGCCACGCCGTGCTGCAGTGCGAGGTATTGCGTGAGGAAGCTCGTCGACGAGCCCAGGCCCGTCACGCCGAGCGTCTTGCCCTTCGCGTCGGCCATCGACTTGAACGTCGGCGCCGCCTTGGTCGACACCATCTCGACCTCGCCCGGCACCTGGCCGAACACGGCGATCGCCTTCACGTCCTTGCCCTTGCTCTGCAGGTCGATCGTGTGGTCGTAGAAGCCGACGACGCCCTGCACGGCGCCCGCCAGCAGCTCGTTCTCGGCGTCGACGCCGGCCGGCTGCGACAGCAGCTCGACGTCGAGCCCTTCGGCCTTGAAGTAGCCGAGTTCCTGCGTGAGCCGCGCGGGCAGGTAGATCAGTTTCGCGATCCCGCCGACCATGATCGTGATTTTGCCGCCGTCGTCGGCGAAAGCGGGGTGAGCGGCGAGCGCGCAGCTCAGGCTGGCTGCAACGGCGAGGGTGCGCAGGATGGGTCGCATCGGGGTCGTCTCCTTCGTTGTATTCGTATGGCGCGATGCTTGCTGCATCGTGATAACGAGTATAGGGAGGCGAAACCTTCCGCTACCTTTCGCGGGCGGGCGATTCCGTTAGGGGTTTTCCAGCAATTTCCGTGCAGCGGGCCGGTGCGGGAAGCGAAAGGCTTCGCGCTGCGCGGCCGGTTGGTTAAAACGGAGCGATATCGCCGATGTCGATGCGAGCCAGATTCCCGTCCGGCGTGGTGGCAACCGACAGATTTGGCGCGATCGCGTATCTGACCGACGCATCGTCGTGCCAGACCAGGGAGAGGCAGCGTGCCGCACTGTCATAGGCGGTAGCCGGTTCGCGGACGCTCGCGCGACCGAGCGCGTCATACGCCGCGCTGAAGCGCGGCGTATGCGGCGAAACCGGAATAGGCGGCGGTAGACCGGCTTTTTGCCAGTGATCGGCGTTCGTATAGAAGTCGAACGAGCACAAGCGGCCCACGCCGTCGAGCGTGAGCGTCAAGCTGCCGGCGGTGATGACGTGACGGGTTTCGGACTGCACGCCCAACTGGTCGTCCAGTCGGTCGCGAAGGACGGAGGGCCGTGCCGTCCGATTGTCCGGCGCATGGCGAATGTCGCACGAGAGCGTGAAGCTGTCCTCGTCCCATCGCATGCGGGCGGTCGCCGGCGCAGCGAGCGGGGTGGCGGCAAAGCGCAGTTGCTTGCTTGACGAGGCGGCGAAGCGCGTTCTGAGGCCGGATAATACGGGCCGACCGATGATCGCGTGAGTACCATACCCGCCGATTCTCGCCATCGCACGGGCACCCGATCGCCACATGGCGCCGACAACGAAAATCGTATCGACCGGATCGACAAGCGGCGCTTCCAGCGGCTTCTCGGTGACCGAAACGCATGTGCCTTCGAGATCGTATATGTATGCGACGCCACCGATTTCCGTACGGTATCCGATGATGGCATCCAATCGACCGTCAAGCAGCGGCTCCGCATGAATCGGTAGATTCGGTGGCCGAATTTCGAACAAAGCAGAAGATACTGGTGCGCGACCACGCCATACGTGTCCCGCTTCCGTGCTTGTGTAGAGCATGCTGGATGATCGCCCCTCGACGAGGCTCGTTCCGGTGGATGAGTCCGCCAGCGTATTTTTCACGGACACCCAAAGCAATCAGACACGTTCGAAAAGCAAGGGGGCAGCGCGAATATCCCGCACGCTTGCCGAGTATTGCCGCCTCAGCGCCACCCGAGCAGCACGCGCCCCATCGCATCGAGCCCCATGTCGAACAGGTGCAACACGAACGGCACGAGGTTCGGGATCATCAGTTGCACGAGCAACAGCCCGACCAGCATCGTGACCGGAAAGCCGATCTGGAAGATGCCGATCTGCGGCGCCGCGCGGTTCAGGATCCCGAGCGCGAGGTTCGCGATCAGCAGCGCCGCGACCACCGGCAGCGCGAGCAGCAGCCCCATCTCGAACACGGTCGCGCCGAACGCGGCGAGCGTGCGCCAGCCGGGCGCGTGCAGCAGGTCGGCCGATACCGGCAGCGACTGGAACGACGCGGCCAGCGCCGCGAACACCTGCAGGTGGCCGTCGACCGCGAGGAACGCGAGCATCGCGATCGCGTTCAGGAAGCGGCCCATCACCGGCGTCGCGCCGTTCGAGTGCGGGTCGAAGAAGGTCGCGAAACCGAGCCCCATCGACAGGCCGATGAAGTCGCCGGCCGCCTCGACGGCCGCGAACACGAGCTGCATCGTGAAGCCCATCGCGACGCCGATCAGGAACTGCGTGACGACGATCCAGATGCCCTGCGCGGAGAACACGGTGACGCCCGGCATCGCGCCGAGCGTCGGCGCGACGACCAGCGCCATGAACGCGGCGATGCCGATCTTCACGCGCACCGGCACCGCCGCGTGGCCGACCACGGGCGCCGTCGCGACGAGCGCGAGCATCCGCACGAACGGCCACAGGAAGGCGGTCAGCCAGCCGTTGAGCTGCGCGTAGGTAACCGAGAACATCGCGGTGGAACGGAGCCGGGTGCGCCGCTCAGCCGGCGCCGAGCGTCGCGACGTGCAGCAGCGTCTGCCGCAGGTAGTCGAGCATCGTCGTCAGCATCCACGGGCCGGCGATCACGAGCGTCGCGGCCACCGCGAGCAGCTTCGGGATGAACGACAGCGTCGATTCGTTGATCTGCGTCGCGGCCTGGAACAGGCTCACGACGAGGCCGACCGCGAGCGCGACCAGCAGCAGCGGGGCGGCCAGCAGCAGGCCGACCATCATCGCCTGGTGCGCCAGCGTCATCACCTGTTCGGGCGTCATCGCGCGTTCTCCTCCGCTTACGTGAAGCTCTGCGCGAGCGAGCCGATCAGGAGCTGCCAGCCGTCGACCAGCACGAACAGCATCAGCTTGAACGGCAGCGACACGGTGGACGGCGACACCATCATCATCCCCATCGACATCAGCACGCTCGCGACGACCATGTCGATGATCAGGAACGGAATGAAGATCGTGAAGCCGATCTGGAAGCCGGTCTTCAGCTCGCTCGTGACGAACGCCGGCACCAGCAGCGACAGCGGCACGTCTTCCGGGCCCTGCATCGGCGCGGCCTTCGAGATCTTCGCGAACAGCGCGAGATCGGTCTCGCGGGTCTGCTTCAGCATGAAGGTCTTGAACGGCGCGACGCCGCGCTGCACGGCCTGCTCCATCGGCATCGAGCCGTCGGAGAACGGCTTGTAGCCGTCGCTGTACGCGCGGTCGAGCACCGGCGACATCACGAAGAAGGTGAGGAACATCGCGAGGCCGACCAGCACCTGGTTCGGCGGCGTCGTCGCGGTGCCGAGCGCCTGGCGCAGCAGCGACAGCACGATGATGATGCGCGTGAAGCTCGTCATCATCAGCAGCATCGCCGGCAGGAACGACAGCATCGTGAGCAGCAGCATCGTCTGCACGCTCAGCGAATAGGTGGTGCCGCCGTTCGGGCCCGGGCTCGTGTTGAACGCGGGCAGGCCGGCCGCCTGCGCGCACGCGAGCGCGGGGGCAAGGCCGAGGATCAGCACGGGCGCGAAGCGCGCCGCGCGACGCAGGAATGGGTGTTTCATCGGAATGCGAGTACGGAAAGAGGGCGCGACACCATGTCAGCGGTCCTTGCCGCGTCCAAAGCGCTTCACGGCTTCGCCCGCGAGCGCGTCGCGAAACCGCGCGCCGAACGTGCCGGGCTGGCCGCGTTCGGCGGAAGCCGTGCCGGCGGGGACGTCGGGGGAGGCCGACGCCGGCGTCATCGCCGAGCCGGCCGGCAGCGTATGCAGCAGCCGCACGTTGCCCGGCGCGACGCCGAGCACGAGCCAGGTGTCGCCGATCTCGACGATCGTCGCGCTTTCCTTCGCGCCGAGCCCGACGCTCGACACGACCTTCAGCGGGCCGCCGCGCCGCGCGGGCTGGAACCCGAAGCGGCGGGCGAGCCACGCGCAGCCGAACACGAGGCCGATCACGACCGCGAGCCCGACGAGCGTCTGCAGTACCGCGCCGACGCCGAGCGACGGCGCGGCCGAACCGACCATCACGCTCGACGCGATCGAACCGGCGTGGTTCACCGCGTTCATGTCGGCGGCGCCGGCCGGCGCGCACGCGAGCGACGCGGCGACGGTCGCCGCCGCCACGCTCGGGAAAAGGCGCGCGCGGCGGCCGGACGTCACGACGTTCACCGATTCAGCTTCCGGATGCGTTCGGCCGGCGTGATGATGTCGGTCAGCCGGATGCCGAACTTGTCGTTGACGACCACGACCTCACCCTGCGCGATCAGGCAGCCGTTCACGAGCACGTCCATCGGCTCGCCGGCAAGGCCGTCGAGCTCGACGACCGAACCCTGCGCGAGCTGCAGCAGGTTGCGGATCGCGATCTTCGTGCGGCCGAGCTCCACGGTCATCTTGACCGGGATGTCGAGAATCATCTCGATATCGTTGTGCGTCGAACTGGCCGCGGCCTTCGACAGCGGCTGGAACACGCCGGCGCCGGTCGCGCCCGCCTGCACCGGCTGCTGGTTCTGCTCGGCGAGCGCGGCGGCCCAGTCGTCCAGGCTCGACTCTTCGTCCACCGCGGCGGGTGCCGCCTGCACGGCCACCGCCGATTCCGCGAGCGCCGCGTCGGCAAGCGCCTGCGGGTCGAGTTCGGGCGTCGGGTTCAGCTCACTCATATCCACCTTCCTTCATCGTGTCGCCCGCGCTGATCATCTTCTGCACGCGCAACGCATATTGACCATTGAAAATGCCGTAGCCGCATTCCATCACCGGCACGCCGTCGACCTTCGCGGTGATCGTTTCCGCGATCTCCAGCGGCAGCACGTCGCCCGCGCGCAGGTTCAGGATCTTCTCGAACGTCGACGGGACCTCGGCGAGATCTGCGCTCAGCTCGACTTCGGCCGACTGCACCTGCTGCGACAGCACGCGTACCCAGCGGCGGTCGACTTCGAGCGCCTCGCCCTGGATCGGCGATGCGAGCACGTCGCGGATCGGCTCGACCATCGAGTACGGCATGCAGATGTGCAGCGTGCCGCCCGTCGGCCCGAACTCGATCGAGAACTGCGTGACGATCACGATCTCGTTCGGCGTCGCGACGTTCGCGAACTGCGTATGCATCTCCGAGCGCACGAATTCGAACTGCAGCGGCCGCACACTCTTCCACGCGGTCGCGTAGTGCTCGAACACAAGGTTCAGCAGCTTGCCGATGATCCGCTGCTCGGTGGCCGTGAAGTCGCGGCCCTCGACGCGCGTGTGAAAGCGTCCGTCGCCGCCGAACAGGTTGTCGACGACGAAGAACACGAGGTTCGGGTCGAACACGAACAGCGACGTGCCGCGCAGCGGCTTCACGTGCACCAGGTTCAGGTTCGTCGGGATCGGCAGGTTGCGGGTGAACTCGCTGTACTTCTGCACCTTCACCTGGCTCACGGAGATTTCCGCCGTACGCCGCATGAAGTTGAAGATGCCGATCCGCAGCAGGCGCGCGAAGCGGTCGTTGATGATCTCGAGGCCGGGCATCCGGCCGCGGACGATCCGCTCCTGCGTCGCGATGTTGTAGGGACGGACGCCCGACGTGTCGCGCTGCTCGTCGATTGCGTCGGTTTCGCCCGTGACGCCCTTGAGGAGGGCGTCGACCTCCTCCTGGGACATGAACTCCTGGTGGCCCATGCGCGCTCCTTTTCCGGCCGCGTTACTGGACGACGAATTCGGTGAACAGCACGTCGTCGACCTTCGCGCGCTGGTTGCCCGGCTGCGTCGGCTGCTCGATCAGCTCCAGCAGTTCCTGCGCGACCGAACGCTTGCCGTCCGGCGTCGCGAGATCCTCGGGATGCTTGTTCGACAGCGCGAGCAGGATCCGGCTGCGGATCTCCGGCATGCGCGCGGTCAGCTGCTCCTGCGCCTTCGGATCGGTGAGCTTCAGCGACAGGCCGACGCGCAGGTAGTGCTGCACGCCGTCGTCTGACTGCAGGTTGACGGTCAGCGGGTCGAGCGGGAAGAACACCGGCGCGGCGAGCGGCGCCGGTTCGGCGGGCGCGCTCGCATGGCCGACGCCGGCCTTGCTCAGGAACACGTACATGCCGCCCGCGGCGGCGGCCGCCGCGCCCAGCGCGATGACGGCGATGAGCGCGATGCGCTTGAACTTGCCGGACGAAGCCGGCTTGTCGGCAGTCGGGTTTGCGGTCGTGGAGGCCATGTGAATGCGTGCGTGATGTCTCGTAGCATGCATTGTTCGGCATCCGGGCCGAGCCCGATGGGCGGAAAAGAGGGGGGAATTGCGGCTATCTCAGCCGATGGTCGGCCGGGTGCCGGCTCGATGCAGGGTACGACCGGCGGGGAAAAACGACCGGACGGGGCGTGGCAGGCGACCGGCGGGCATCCGGGCCTTCAGGCGGGAAGGGCGGGTGGCGGCCCCGCCCGTGCGTCGTCAGATCGGCAGCCTCGACAGCAGCGGCGCGATCAGCACCATCGCGACGCCCGCGATCATCATCGTGAGGCTCGACACGACGCCTTCCTCGCTGCCGATCTCGCGTGCCTTCGCGGTGCCCACGCCGTGGGCGGCCGCGCCGAACAGCGCGCCGCGCGCGAGCCGCGTGCGCATCGGCACCAGCGCGAGCACGATCTCGCCGAGCAGCATCCCGCAGATGCCGGTCGCGATCACGAACAGGGCGGTGAGGTCCTTCGGCGCATGGATCTTGTCGGACACGGCGAGCGCGAACGGAGTCGAGACCGAGCGCGTCATCAGCGAGCGCTGCAGCTCGGGCGACAGGTGCAGCAGCTTCGCGAGCAGCAGCGACCCGCACACGCCCGCGCCGATCCCGACCGTGACGCCGACCGACAGCGACAGCCAGTGGCGGCGGATCAGGTCGCGATACTCGTAGATCGGCACCGCGAATGCGATCGTCGCCGGGCCGAGCAGCCACATCAGCCAGCGCGTATCGCGGAAGTAGACCGAATATGGGATGCCAGTCAGCACGACGAGCAGCGCCAGCACGCCCGGCACGAACACGAGCGGCGAGAACAGCAGCGTCTTCTTGTATGCGTAGAGCCGCTTCGACACGAAATAGAGCACGACCGTCAGCACGAAGCAGCCGACGGAAATCGCGGGATTCACCTGGTCGGCGGACAGGTTCGACAGCATCGCAGGCTCCGGCTCAGTGGGCCGACACGGTGGCGAGGCGCGCGCGGCGGCGTTCGGCGAACACGCGCTGCGCGGCGAGCCGGCGTTCGAGCTTCGCGGCGAGGTCGACCGCCACCGCCACCGCGACCATCACGAATGCGGTGCCGGCGAGCATGACCAGCGCGATGCGCCAGCCGTCCTCGCGGAACAGCCCGCCGTACTGGACGGCCGCGACGGCGGCCGGCACGAAGAACAGCAGCATGTCGGACAGCAGCCAGTTCGCGCCGTCCTTCACCCACGCGGGCGCGACGCGGCCCGAGAACAGCAGCACGAGCAGCACGGCGAGGCCGACGACGCCGGACGGCACCGGCAGCCCGACCGCGCGCACCGCCCAGTCGACCGCCATCCACAGCACGCCGAGCGCGGCGGCCTGCAGCACGATCCGGCTCGTACGCGCAACGTTGCCCGAAGCGGCGGGGCGGGCGGCGGCAGTGGCGGTCGGCTGGGTCATGTCGGGCTCCATACAGATATTTCGTCGATGGAGTGAGTATAGGGTTTCCCCTAACCATAAATAAAATGACTTGTCTCTATCCTTGTTATTCCAATTCGGAATTCACTTGTGTGTGCTGCACCAATCTGGGGAGTGATCGATGGAATTGCGCGCGCTGCGGTACTTCGTCGAGGTGGTCCGTCAGCAGAGCTTCACGGCGGCCGCCGACCGCCTGTTCGTCACGCAGCCGACCATCAGCAAGATGGTGAAGGCGCTCGAGGACGAGATCGGCTCGCCGCTGCTGCTGCGCGACGGCCGGCAGATGGTGCTGACCGACGCGGGGCGGATCGTGTTCCAGCGCGGCCAGGACGTGCTCGCCGCGCAGGCGCAGCTGCAGTCCGAGCTGAACGATCTGGGCACGCTCGGGCGCGGCGAGCTGACGATCGGCATTCCGCCGCTCGGCGGGTCGCTGTTCACGCCGATCATCGCCGCGTACAAGCAGCGCTATCCGAACATCGAGCTGAAGCTGTTCGAGCAGGGCGCGCGGATGATCGAGGCCGCGCTGATGTCGGGCGAGCTCGAGCTCGGCGGGCTGCTGGAGCCGGTCGATCCCGCCACGTTCGACCGGCTGCCGATGGTGCGCGCGCCGCTATGGCTCGTCGCGCCGCGCGATTCGCGCTGGGAGGATCATGCGGCCGTGCCGCTCGCCGATCTCGCGCGCGAGTCGTTCGTGTTCTATGCGGAAAGTCTCGCGCTGCACGATGCGGTGCTCGACGCGTGCCGGCAGGTCGGTTTCACGCCGTCGATCGTGAGCCGCAGCGGCCACTGGGATTTCATGGCGGCGCTGGTGCACGCGGGCGTCGGCATCGCGCTGTTGCCGGAGCCGTACTGCCGGCGGCTCGATTCGCGGCAGTTCACGTGCCGGCCGATCGTCGAGCCGGAGATCACGTGGGCGATCGCGCTCGGCTGGCTGAAGAAGGGTTACCTGTCGCACGCGGCGCGGGCGTGGCTCGAGGTCGCGCGGGCGACGCTGCCGATCGCGTCGGGCGACGATCTGGCCTTCGGCGGGTTGCGGGCGAGGGAGTGAGGCCCGCGACGCGGGCGGCGGGACGGGCCGGGGAACGGGCGGGCGCCGGCGCGGCCCGCCGCGCGTTCAGTGGCCCATCGCCGGCCCCGCGCCCTTCTTCGGCTTCGTGATCCACACGAGCGCCGCGAGCGCGATGAACACGCCCGCCGACAGGTGGAAGAAGTCGTTGGTCGCCATCATGAAGCCTTGCTGCGTGACGAGCTGGTTGAGTTGCGCGTTGGCCGTCTGCCCGACGATCCCGAGCTGCGCGAGCGCGCCCTGGTAGTCGGTCGTGTTCTGCGCGTAGACGCTCACCGATTCCGACAGCCGCGCGTGGTGGTAGATCGCATCGTTCTCCCAGAACGTCGAGCTGGCCGCGGTGCCGATCGCGCCGGACAGCGTGCGCAGGAAGTTCGACAGCCCCGACGCGCTCGCGAGCCGTTCGTCGGAGATGCTCGACAGCGTGATCGTCGTCATCGGCACGAAGAAGCACGCGACGCCGATCCCCTGCACGAGCCGCGGCAGGATCACGTGGTTGAACGGCACGTCGAGCGTGAACGTCGAATTCCAGACCGACACGCCCGCGAACACGATGAACGCGAAGCTCGCGACCATCCGCAGGTCGAGCCGGTGCATGTTGCGCCCGATCAGCGGCGACAGCACCAGCGCGAGCAGCCCGACCGGCGCGGTCGCGAGGCCGGCCTTGCCGGCCGTGTAGCCCATCACCGTCTGCAGCCACAGCGGGAAGATCACGACCGAGCCGAAGAACGCCATGAAGCCGAACGAGATGATCAGCGCGCCGAGCGCGAAGTTGCGGTCCTTGAACAGCGACAGGTCGACCACCGGTTCCTTCTCGGTCGCCTCCCACACGAGCATGAACGCGAGCGACACGACCGCGATCAGCGCGAGCGCGACGATGAAGCTCGAGTTGAACCAGTCGCGGTCCTTGCCGAGGTCGAGCATCATCTGCAGGCACGACACGCCGATCACGAGCAGCGCGAGGCCGATCGCGTCGATCCGCTGCTTCGTCGTCTTCGTCTCGCGGCCGCGCAGCAGGAAGTACGCGCAGGCCGCGGAGAAGATGCCGATCGGCAAGTTGATGTAGAAGATCCACGGCCATGTGTAGTTGTCGCTGATCCAGCCGCCCAGCAACGGGCCGAAGATCGGCGCGACGATCACCGTCATCGCCCATAGCCCGAGCGCGAGCCCGCGCTTCGCCGGCGGGTAGCTGCGCATCAGGATCGTCTGCGACAGCGGCACCATCGGCCCGGACACGAGGCCCTGCAGCAGCCGGAACGCGATCAGCGTCTCGAAGTTCGACGCGAGGCCGCACAGCGCCGACGCGATCGTGAACGCGAGCACGGACAGCGTGAACAGGCGCACCTCGCCGACCCGCCGAGCGAGCCAGCCGGTCAGCGGCACCGCGATCGCGGACGCGACCGAATACGACGAGATCACCCACGTGCCTTCGCTCGTCGCGACACCGAGGCTGCCCGAGATGGTCGGCACCGCGACGTTCGCGATCGACGTGTCGAGCACTTCCATGAAGGTGCCGAGCGCGAGCCCGACGGTGAGGAGCGCGAGCGCGCCGCCGGTCAGCGGCGCGGGTTGGGCGGCGGGAGGCGCGGCGGATGCCGTGGTGGCGGACATCGGAATCTCCTAGACGCGGCGCGCGCGACGCGCCGGCACAACGCACGGGCGCACGATATCGCGTGGCCCGGCCGGACGAAACGGGTCAGGGGAGAGACGGAGCACGTGCCTTGTCATCTTCTGCCCAGACAGAGAAATAAACGAATGCTTAACCTAGACATCGGCCCTCCCGCGCTCAGCAATCCGGTTCGTCGGGCTTCGGGCAGCCAGCGTCGCCGGGCCCGTTGGCAATGAACCGCTGCAGCAGGCCGGTGAGCAGCGCGAGTTCGTCGGCCGAGAAGCCGGCGAGCTGCGCGTTCAGCGCGGTCGCGATCAACGACGGCAGCGCGCGGGCCGCCTCGGCGCCGCGTTCGGTCAGCGTCAGCTCGATCACCCGGCGGTCCTGTTCGCTGCGCGAGCGGGCGACCAGGCCCTTGCGCTCGAGACGGTCGAGCATCCGGGTCATCGAGCCGCTGTCGTACGACATCTTGCGCGACAGCTCGAACGGCGTGCGCGCATAGCCGCGCGACAGCAGCAGGATCACGCCGATCTGCTGCGCGGTGAGGTCGTACGGCTCGAGCGCGCGATCCATGCGCTCGACGAGCGCCTGCCGGGCCTTGGTCAGGTAGTAACCGAGGCTCGTTTCCAGTGCGATGGTGTCGGGATCGTAGAGGCCGCCGTTCATGCGATTGCGCGCGCAGCAACAGTGCGTTTCAGGTCAAAACGCGCCCAGTATCTTGAAAAATGATTGCTTAGTCAATATTATTTCAGGCAACCAGTTACGACGTGCATGCTGCACTGCCGGAGACGATGTTCTGACCGCCTAGCCCGCGCTGCCGGGCCCCCCGAGGATGTTCGCGATGCTGTTCCTGAAAAATGCCGCCGGCGCGCTGCGCCGCAACCTGACCGATACCGCTCATCATGTGTTCTCCGGGCCGCACCGCGGCTGGAAGATCGCGCTGTACGTGACGATGCTGGTGGTACCGGGCGGATCGCTCGCGGCACTCGGGTTCGCATGGTTCGATCATCGCCGGCAGCGCAACGCGAAGGGCGCCGCCCGCCGCACGAGCCAGCCAGCGGCAACGGAGCCGTCGACATGGCGGTCCGCCGCCGATCCCGTCCCGGTGCCCGTGCGCTGCCACTGACACCGCACCGCCACCATCACCCCGACTGAACGCCGGCCACGCCCCCGCGTCGTCTGCGCCGCATTCGGTGCCTGTCTCGCGCGCAAGCGATCCGTAATGTCCGGTAAACCGGCCGGCCGCGCCGGTAACACATTCGTGCTGCTGCGCACCGTACCCTTAGGGCTGCGCAGCTTCTCCGCCGTCAGTTACCATTTGTCCGCCAGCGGCACTACGACCGCATCGCGCGACGCCGCTCGCCGGCCGCAGCACCCAACAGGAAAACCACGATGCCGTACGCCCCCCTCCCGCGCGCCCTTCGCCCGCTGAGCGCCGCCGTCGCCGTTGCGATGGCCGTGCTGCTCGCCGGCTGCGCCGTCGGGCCCGATTATCACCGGCCCGACACGTCGATCCCCGCCGCCTTCAAGGAAGCGCCGGCCGGCTGGAAGGTCGCGCAGCCCGCCGACCGGGCCGACCGCGGCTCGTGGTGGAGTGTCTACAACGATCAACAGCTCGACGCGCTGATCGGCAAGCTCAACGCATCGAACCAGACCATCGCGCAATCGGCCGCCGCATACCGGCAGGCTCGCGCGCTCGTCGCCGAGGCGCGCGCCGCGTATTTCCCGACCGTCGGGCTGACCGCGTCGGGCTCGCGCTCCCGCGCGGCGCGTACGTCGTCGAGCTCGTCCAGTTTCAGTAGCAGCTCGTCGATCAGCAACAGCTACAGTGTCGGCCTCGATGCGAGCTGGGAGCCCGACCTGTGGGGCAAGGTGAGCCGCGGCGTCAGCGCGCAGCGCGCCGGCGAGGCGGCCGCCGCGGCCGATCTCGCGAACGCGCGGCTGTCACAGCAGGCGCTGCTCGCGCAGACCTACTTCCATCTGCGCACGTCCGATGCCCTGCAGAAGCTGCTCGACGACACCGTGAAGTCGTATGGCGAATCGCTGAAGCTTACGCAGAACCAATATGCGCAGGGCGTCGCTGCGCGCGCGGACGTGATCCAGGCGCAGACGCAGTTGCAGAGCGCGCAGGCCGCGTCGATCGACAACGGCGTCGCGCGCGCGCAGTACGAGCATGCGATCGCGACACTGATCGGCGAACCGGCATCGACGGTCTCGCTGCCGCCGAACCCGCTCACGGCGGAACCGCCGATCACGCCGGTCGACGTGCCGTCCGCGCTGCTCGAGCGCCGCCCCGACATCGCGGCGGCCGAGCGCCGCGCGGCTGCCGCGAACGAGCAGATCGGCGTCGCGATCGCCGCGTTCTTCCCGATGCTCACGCTGTCGGCCACCGGCGGCTTCCAGAGCTCGGTGTGGTCGCAACTGTTCACGCTGCCCGCGCGGTTCTGGACGGTCGGCCCGCAGCTCGCGGCGACACTGTTCGACGCCGGCCTGCGCGCCGCGCAGACCGATGCCGCGCGCGCGACCTACGACCAGGATGTCGCCGCGTACCGTCTCGCGGTGCTCACCGCGTTCCAGGACGTCGAGGACAACCTCGCGTCGCAGCGCATCCTCGCGCAGGAAGTCGACGTGCAGCGGCAGGCCGTCGACAGCGCCGAGCACGCGCTCGCGATCGTCACGAACCAGTACAAGGCCGGCACGGTCGCCTACCTGAACGTGCTGACCGCGCAGACCACCGCGTTCACCGCGCAGCAGAAGCTCATGACGATCGCCGGGCAGCGGATGGTGTCGTCGGTCGGGCTCGTGAAGGCGCTCGGCGGCGGCTGGGATGCGTCGGACATGGCGCGCGAGACGGGCGACATGGCGGCGCCGGTGCCGGAATCGGCATCCGGTGCGGCGGCGCCGGCCGCGACCGCACCGCTCGCGCAGAAGTAAGGCGGAAAAGAGAGGGCGCCGCGCGCGTCAGCGCGTCGCGTCGCCGAAGATCAGCGACACCTGGTTGTTGCCGATCGGATGACCGAGCAGGTTCAGCAGCCCCGCAAGGTTCGCCTGCTGCTCGGGCGCCGCATGCGCGGTGCCGCGAAACGAACCCTGGCCGGGGCCGAAGCTGCCGTGTCCGTCGAGGAACAGCGGGCCCTGCGTCGTCGACAGGTCGAGATCGGCGCCCGAACCCTTCGCCTGCAGCACCGCACGGTACGACCCGAGCGGCTTCACGCGCGACACGCGCGAACTCATCGAATCGATCGTCACCGTCAGCTGGCCGAACGCGTTGTTGCCGATCATCCGCCAGTCGGTCCAGCCGAGCCGCACGTCACCCTGCAGGTCGAGCGTGTTGAACGGCGTGCCGAGCCCGGCGAGCAGCGACGCGGGCACGGCCATCGCACCCGCCGACAGCACCGCGCCGCGCCACGTCGCATCGAGCGTGACGGCGTCGGGCATCGCCTCGGTCTGCCGCATGCGCATCCGCACGCGCCCGGTCAGGAGCGGCCAGAAGCCCGTGGTCCATTCGACCCGGCCCGGCAGCAGCGTCGCCGCGCTCTGGTCCGCACCCGGTGCGAGCATCAGCGTGCCCGAACCGTGCCATAGCGACCCGTCCGGATCGACGAGATTCACGTGGCCGCCGGTCGCGCGCGCGAACTGCGGCGCGATCCATGCGGCCGGCGCGAGCGCGACGAGCGTCAGCGCCGTCGCGAACCCGCCTGCCACCACCCACGGCAATGCGGCGACGAGCCGCCTGGTCCCTGGCCTCATCGGCCGACCGTCGCTGGTTTCATCCACTGCGTCATTTTTGCGTCGAGGGTTGCATCACGGCCGTCAGGTCGACTTGGCCGTCTTCCTTCAGCGCGGTCGCGTGCGCTTCGCCGACCTGCACCTTGAACTGCCGGCGCGCGTCGTCGAGCCACTGCGTCCACACCGGGAACGGCACGTTCTTCATCTGGATCTGCACGCCGTTGCCGACGACCTGCACCTGCGCGCCCTGCAGCCCGTGATCGGACAGCGACGCGGTGAGCGCGTCCTTCAGCGCGAGGCCGGTTGGCGCGACGCCTTGCGCGGCGGCCGTCAGCGACTTCGCCTCGTTGGCCTGCGCGGTCATCTGCGCGAGTTCGCGGCGCATCGTCGGCAGCTCGTGGCGAATCCGTGCGCGGCCTTCCTGTGCGGGCGACCACAGGACCGAATACGCGATCGCGACGGCCAGCACGGTGCCGCCCCAGCCGAGCAGCGTCCGCTCGCGCGGCGTGCGCTCGCCCCAGAACTGGGCCAGCGTCTGCTTCAGTTGTTCGGTCTTCATGAGCGGCTCCGGATCGTCCATTTGCCGGTGCTGCTGTCGACTTCGCCGGCCAGCCCGTTGCGCGCGAGACGCTGCGGGAAATCGGGGTCGACCTTGACCTCCGGCTTGAAGCCGACGTCGAGCCGCCGGTCGTGATAATCGAGCGACGCGATTCCGTTGAGCGGCAGCGCGCCCATCGAATGCGACAGCCCGCTCGACAGCGCGAGGAAATCGTTCGGCGACAGCTCGCCCGCCGCGAGGCGCAGCTGGTCGAGCTGACGCTGCATCTGCGCGGGCGGATCGAGCACCGTCGTCGTCTTCGGGAAGGCCGACAGCAGCGTCTCGGTGATCTGCGCGGACAGCGCGTCGCGCTCGCGCGACAGCTTCCACCAGTGCAGGTTCATCCCGATCACCGCGACGCCGAGCGTGGCCGCGGCGAGTGCGATCGGCACGCGCAAGCGCTTCACCGTCGCGCGGTCGAAGCGCCACGGCTGCGATTCGAATTCGAACTGGCACAGATCGAAGCGCTCGGTCAGCGCCCGCCGCGCGAACGCATCGAACGACAGCGGTTGCGCGCCCGGCAGCAGCGTGCCGTCGGCGCGTCCGACCGACGCGAGGCGCGGCTCCGCGCCCGGTTCGCCGAGCTCGTACAGTTCGACGTCGCCGCCGCCCGCGAGTGCGGCCAGCGTGCCGCCGGCGCGCGCCGCGGGTGCCGCGAACCCTTCGCCGAGCGCGCCACGCGCGACCGCGAGTTCGAGACGCGGCGCACCGGCCACGGCCGGCTGCGCGCCGGCTTCCACGAGCAGCGGTTCGACCGCCGTCGCGAGGCCGAGCACCACGGCCACCGCGGTCGGGCGGGGGAGCGGCTCGTCCGCGTCCGCGATCGCGTCGGCGTTGATGGCCTCGCCGTCGGCAGGCGCGCCGAGCGTGGGCTCCGCCGGCGCGTGCGGTGCAGGCAGGCAGCGCGTCGCGGGCACCGCGCTCAGGTGCCGGTGGCCGGCCGCGCTGAACGCGTCGCAGATCGCGCGGAACCACGCGCGATCGACGACGGCCAGCACGCGGCGGCCGTCAGGCAGCGCGACCGGATCGAGCGCGATATGGCAGCCGAGCGGATCCTGGATCAGCTGATCCTCGACGATGTTCGGCAGCGCCTGGCGCAGCTTCGGCCCCTTGAGCGGCGGCACGGTCGCGGCCAGCAGCAGCACGTCGCGCGCGGCGACGATCAGTACCGTCGCGTTCGCGCGCGGCAGCAGCGCGAGCGCGGCACGGCCCGCGCGCTGCACCTGGCCGGCCTTGTCCACGAGCGTGAACGGCAGCTCGGGCCACTGCCACTCCTGCAACGGCACGGCCGGCTCGCGCGGCGGCAAAGAAACAATCAGCGTGCTCAAGAGCTCCTCTCCCGAATGGCGTCGTTATAGCTGGTCGCGGATGCGCACGACCCGCGTCGAGTGCGTGGTCGGATCACGATACACGAGCGAGGTGCGATCGACCTCAGCGCGATCGTGCTGAATCCGGCCATGCACGATGAAATAACTCGAATTGACGTCGACGAGGCTTGAGTCGATCGTCACGTTCGGCGCGCCGGCGCCGCGCAGCGCGAGCTGCACGTCGCCGACGTTGCGGAAAAACACGGTCTCGCGGCGCGACACGAGCGCCTGCGCGGACGACACGCTCATCCCCGGCACCAGTGCCGCGATCACCTCCGCCGGCGCGGTGTTCATGTTCACCGGCGTCGTGGTCGGCAGCACGGTGACGAACGGGCGCAGCCGCGCGACCATCTCGGGCGTCACGCCGTCGATGTCCAGCAGGCTGTCGACGCCGGTCATCACGAGCGGCGCGGGCCCGCGGTCGCTGTCGGACATCCCCGGTTCGTCGGTGAAGTTGCCGGCCATGTCGCCGCCGGGCACGGGCGCGGTCGCGGCCGTACCGGCGCCGGGCAGCGCCGCCGTCTGGAAACGCGTCGCCGAGTGCATCAGGCCCGCGCGCATCTGCAGCGCGATCCGTTTCGCGAGCGCGCCGTCGTAGCCGAGTGTCGTCAACAGCTGCTGGAACGCCTTCAGCTGCATCACGTTGAGCTGCAGCACGCCGGGCGCCGGCGACGACACGAGGTTGCGCAGGTTGTACTTCGCCTGTGCGTCCTCGATCGATCCGGAAATGTAGGTGTCTTCGCCGCCGCTGTCGTTCGGCGCGCCGATCCGGCCGAGGAAGTCCGACAGCTTGGTCTTCGCAATCGGCACGGCCCAGATCCCGCCGAGATAGGTGATGCCGGGCGCCGTGTCGCCTTCGGAGCGCAGGATCATGCGCGTCCAGTCGAGCGCGCCGCGCGCGACCCACTGCGCCTGCGCGATCACGCGCTGGTTCTCGATGCGGCGAATCTGCACCTGCTGGCGCCACAGCATCCCCGACACGAGGATCGCCGACAGCGCGACGACGAGCAGCGCGGTGATGATCGCCGCGCCGCGCTCGCGGCGTGCGCGTGCGGTGCCACGAGCGGCGAACCGGGAACGGTGAGGGCGCGCGCGCATCGTCATTCCCCGACGAGGAAGATGCGCGTGACGGGCACGTGCAGCGACGTCGCGCCGATGCTGACCTGCAGCCCGGTCACCGCGCGCGCCGGCGGCGCGTTGCCGATCTGCGGCACCTTCAGCGCATCGTTGTTCTGCGACAGTGCGTCACTGGCCGCCTGCAGGTTGGTGGTCCAGCCGACGCGCGGCACGTACAGCTTCGCGTCGATCGCACCGACGCCGCCCATCAACGCGACCCAGCTCCAGCCGTCGACGCCGCTGTCCTTCAGCACGTCGCGCAGGCGGTTCGCGTCGTCGAGCGGCGGCGACGCATAGCGCACGACGCGCCCGCCGGCGATCCGGTAGCGGACCACCTGCAGCCGCGGCGCGGCGCCCGGCACGTCGAGTTCGCGAACGATCTGCAGCGTGTTGCCGGCGACGCCGATCGCCGGCCGGCCGGCTTCGTCGTCGGTCGCGGCGAGCCGCGCGTCGATACGCATCTGGTCGAACATCTGCGCGAATATGCGTTCGTCTTCCATCGCGGACGCGACCTTGTCGCGGCCGCGCATGATCTGGTCGAGCCCGCGCCACGAGAGGATCGCGACCACCGCGAGGATCGCGATCGCGATCATCAGTTCGATCAGCGTGAAGCCTCGCACGCGGCGCGAGCCGACGGCGCGCTGGGGCCGGCGCCGCATCGGCGCGTCAGAGCGGACGGCTGGTTTCATTCGCGACCACCGTCACCATTTGCGCGAGCACGCCGGCGCGCCCCGGCATGCTCACCGACACCTGCACGCGCCGGAACACCGGGTTCGGCGTCGTGCTCACGCGCTGCGTGCAGACCAGCTGCACGTTGCCTTGCGAACAGTCGAAGCTCTGCTCGCCGACCTCCGGCCACGCATGCGTCAGGCGCAACTGCGCGAGCGCGTTGTCGGCACTCCAGCCGGCGAGCAGCCGGCGATGGAGATCGGATGCATTGGTCGCCATCGTGCCGACCGCGCGGATCGACGCGGCGAGCGCGACCGCGATGATCGCGAGCGCGACCAGCACCTCGATCATCGTGAAGCCACGCGAGGAAGAAGCCGGAAAGAGCAGGCGACGACGCATCGTCATTGGACCTCGTAGCGGCCGTTGCCCGTGCCGACGATCGTCGCGCTGCCAACCGCCGAATGCAGCGTCACGCGCACCGGCGTGTCGATGCTTTCGGTGCCGAACACGACGCGGCTCGCGCGCGTATCGGACCCGGGATAGTCGATGTCGGCGCCCGTGACGCCGCCGTCCCAGTCGCGCGGGCGCAGCAGGTCGTCGCGCAGCGTGCGCCAGCCGTCGGGCGAGCTCACGTCGAAACGGAAGCCGTGCGCGGTCGGCTGCCACGCGATCGGTCGCGCGCGCACCTGCGCTTCGTCGCCGGCCGACTCGAACAGCAGGGCGATGCGCTGCGCTTCCTCGCGCAGGTCGGTGCGCGGATTGCGCGTCAGCGACAGCGACGCGAGCGACACCAGCAGGCCCGCGATCACGAGCACGACCAGCATCTCGAGCAGCGTGAAGCCGCGTGCACGGGCGTGTGTCGCGGTCACGGCCGCGCCGCGACGCGCGCGGCCGTCGCGGTCAGCGCGGCGAGCGAAGCGCAAGGGCGTGCGAAGGGCGGGCATGAAGTGAAGAACGGGGAGATCGTCGGGCCGGTCAGCGCAGGCTTACTGCCACGAACCGATGTCGGAGTCGTTGCTTTCGCCGCCTTCCTTGCCGTCCGCGCCGTAGCTGAACACGTCGATCTCGCCGTGCACGCCCGGGTTCAGGTACTTGTACCCGTTGCCCCACGGATCGTTCGGCAGGCGCTCGAGATAGCCGCCGTCCTTCCAGTTGTTCGGGATCGGATCGGTGGTCGGCTTCTGGGTCAGCGCGTTCAGGCCCTGCTCCTGGGACGGATAGCGGCCGTTGTCGAGACGGTACAGCTTGAGCGCCTGCATGATCGTGCCGATGTCCTGCTTCGCGGCGATGCGGCGCGCCTCGTCGGGACGGCTCATGATCTTCGGCACGATCAGTGCCGCCAGGATCCCGAGGATCGCGACCACCACCATGATCTCGATCAGCGTGAAACCGCGCTGACGGCGCACGGCCGCATTGCGGCGAGTGATCCACGTTTGCATGACTGACTACCTCTTCCAAAAAATGTCGTCGATTGAGTGACGCACCCGGCGCATGACGGACGTTTGCCTGACGGCCAGCTTCCGTTTCCCCGGGCGCGGAGCACGCATTGTAAGGCGCGCATCGCCGAGGGCTTTCACCCAACGCAAATTTCACATACATCCGTACAATAGCGCGCATGAACGCGCTCTCGATCCGGATCCTCTCCCTAGCCCTCTTCGCGGGTTTGTGCGCGACGGCCACCTACTGGGTCGTCACGCTGTCCGCCCGCGAAGCGCCGCTGCCCGCCGCCGCCGCGCGGTTGCCGATCCGCACGGAGGACGCCGCCGCGCTCTTCGGCGGACAGCTCGACAAGAATCCCGTGCAGGACATCCACCTGTTCGGCATTCTCGCGCTCGATCATGGCGGCGCGGCGATCGTCGGCGTCGGCGGCGAACCGCCGCGTGCCGTGTCGCTCGGCGCGGAGGTCACATCCGGCGCGAAGCTCGCCGAAGTCCGCAGCCGCTCGATCATCGTCGACCGCAACGGCGCCCGCGCCGAAATCCAGCTCCCCGCGAACACACCGTCCCCCGCGATCTACATGCGTTGAACGGCGGTGGCCTGACCGGCGGTCAGGCCGTCACTGCACCATGTTGTTCAGCTCGATGATCGGCAGCATCACGGCCAGCACGATCACGAGCACGATGCCGCCCATCGCCAGGATCAGCAGCGGCTCGAGCAGGCTCGTCAGGAACATCGTGCGCCGCTCGAGTTCGCGTGCCTCGCCTTCCGCCGCGCGGTCGAGCATCGTCGTCACGTCGCCCGTCGCTTCGCCGGAGCGGATCAGGTGCACGAGCACCGGCGGAAACGTCTTCACGTTGTTCAGCGCGCGCGACAACGCGGAGCCTTCGCGCACGCGCACGATCGCATCGTCGATGTTCGCGCGCATCGCGCGGTTCGACAGCGTCTCGCCGGCCGCCTGCAGCGCACGCAGGATCGGCACGCCGGCCGCGGTCAGGATGCCGAGCGTGCTCGCGAAGCGCACCGTGTTGTAGCCGCGCACGAGCTTGCCCGCGAGCGGCGCGGTCAGCACCCAGCGGTCGAACGCGAGCCTGGGCCCGTCGCGCGACAGCGTCGCCTTCACGAACCACACGACGAGCGCGACCGCGATCAGGATCGCCCACCACCAGTGCCGCACGAAATCCGACAGCGCCATCATCACGACCGTCAGCACCGGCAGCTGCTGCTTGGTGCTCGCGAACACGTTGACGACCTGCGGCACGACGTAGCTCAGCAGGAACGTGACGATGCCGAACGCGATCAGCGTGACGATCCCCGGATACGTGAACGCGAGCAGGATCTTCTGCTTCAGCGCGTTGCTCTGTTCGATGTAGTCGGCGAGGCGCGACAGCACGATGCCGAGCTTGCCGGTATGCTCGCCCGCCGCGACGAGCGCGCGGTAGATTTCCGGGAAGTCGCGCGGATGCTGGCCCAGCGCATTCGCGAGCGAATGGCCGCCAAGCACTTCCGCGCGGATCGCGGCCATCAGTTCGCGGATGTAGTCGCGTTCGGCCTGCTCGGTGAGCACGCCGAGCGCCTCGTCGAGCGGCAACCCCGCGATCAGCAGGCTCGCGAGCTGGCGCGTGAGGATCGCCTGCTCGCGCTGCGACAGCTTGCGGCCGAACGCGAGGCGCTGCGAGCGAGCGCCGCGGCTCGCGCTGGCGGCCGGCTCGACGACGAGCGGCGTGAGCCCCTGCGTGCGCAACTGGCCGCGCGCGGCGCGCGCGCTGTCGGCATCGATCACGCCCTTCTGCGCGCGCCCCGCCGCATCGATTGCTTCGAAACGGAATGCCGACATCGCGCTATGCGCCTCCCGTCACGCGCAGCACTTCCTCGAGCGACGTCGCGCCGGCCGCGAGCCAGCGTTCGGCGTCGTTGCGCAGCGTGCGCATCCCTTCCGCGCGGCCCGCGGCGAGAATTTCGGCATCGGCCGCGTTGCGGTGGATCAGCGTGCGGATCGAATCGTCGATCACCAGCAGTTCGTACACGCCGCGCCGGCCCGTGTAGCCCGAATGCCCGCACTTGTCGCAGCCGACCGGATGCCACACGGTGCGGCCTTCCTCTTGCCGCGCTTCCTTGCAGACGGGGCAGAGCTGGCGCACCAGGCGCTGCGCGAGCACGCCGAGCAGCGACGACGCGAGCAGGTACGGCTCGACGCCCATGTCGGTCAGACGCGTGACGGCCGATGCCGCGTCGTTGGTGTGCAGCGTCGCGAGCACGAGGTGGCCCGTCAGCGATGCCTGCACCGCGATCTGCGCGGTTTCGAGATCGCGGATTTCACCGATCATGATCACGTCCGGGTCCTGGCGCAGGATCGAACGCAGCGCGCGGGCAAAGGTCATCCCGATCCGCTCGTTCACCTGCGTCTGGCCGATGCCGGACAGGTCGTATTCGATCGGGTCCTCGACGGTCATGATGTTGGTCGTCGCCGTTTCGAGCCGCGACATCGACGCATACAGCGTCGTCGTCTTGCCCGAACCGGTCGGGCCCGTCACCAGCACGATCCCGTGCGGGCGGCCGATCAGCTTGTCGAACTGGCCGAGCGTGTCGCGGCCCATCCCGAGCGCTTCGAGGTTCAGGCGCTGCGCATCCTTTTCCAGCAGACGCAGCACCGCGCGCTCGCCGTGCCCGGTCGGCAGCGTCGACACCCGCACGTCGACCGGCCGGCCGCCGACGCGCAGCGTGATGCGGCCGTCCTGCGGCAAACGTTTCTCGGCGATGTCGAGCTGCGCCATGATCTTGATCCGCGAGATCAGCGCGCCGTGCAGCGCCTTCTTCGGACGCACGACGTCGCGCAGCGTGCCGTCGACGCGAAACCGCACGACCGATGCATTCTCGAACGGCTCGATGTGAATGTCCGATGCCTGTTCGCGCGCCGCTTGAGTGAGCAGCGCGTTGATCATCCGGATGATCGGCGCGTCGTCTTCCGATTCGAGCAGATCCTCGACTTCGGGAATGTCCTGCATCAGCCGCGACAGGTCGACTTCGCCTTCGACCTCGCCGACGATCTGCGCCGCGCTGCCGTCCTGGCGCGCATAGGCCTGGTTGATCGCCTGCGCGAGCTCGTCGGCCGGCACGCGATGCACGGAGATCGAGCCGAAGTTGCGCGCGATTTCGGCGAGCGCCGCATCGTTCGTGCGTTCGCTGATCCACACCTCGAGCGTATCGTCGAGCTGGTGCGCGATCAGCACCTGGCCGCTCTTCGCGAAGCTGTACGGCAGCAGGCGCGCGGCGAGCGGCGACGGCGGCTGCCGTTCGCCGGGCGCGCCGTCCTGGGGCGAGGACGCGAGCACGTCGCTCACTGCGAGGCTCCCGGCGTGGCGGTCAGCGGTTGTTGCGGCACCGACTGCTGCGGCACGCTCTGCGGCTGCACGGGCGTCTGCTCCGGCAGCGGCTGGGCCGGCACCGGCGCCACCTGGCGCTGCATCTGCTGACGGCGCATCTTGTCGAGGTCGAACAGGTTGCCCGCAGGCGTGCCACCCTGGCTCGGGCCGAGCGGCATCGGCGGGACGACCGGATCGTCCTTGTCGCGGATCACGTTGTTGTCCGACTTGTACGCACCCGTCACGCCCTGGATGTAGTCGTAGCGGTTGGCCGTGACTTCCTGCGCGGTGCTGCGATCGGAGATGATCACCGGGCGCAGGAACACCATCAGGTTGGTCTTCTGGCGCTGCTTCGATTCCGAACGGAACAGCTGGCCGATCCACGGGATGTCGCCGAGCAGCGGCACCTTGCTGTTCGTCACCTGATAGTTGTCCTGCATCAGGCCGCCGAGCACGATGATCTCGCCATTGTCGGCCAGGATCGTCGACTGGATCGAGCGCTTCGTGAAGGTCGGGCCGGTCACCGCGTTGGTGGTGCCGCTGACGACGGCCGAATCTTCCGTGTAGAGCTGCAGCTTCAGGATCCCGCCGTCGGTGATCTGCGGCTTCACGTGCAGCGTCAGGCCGACGTCGCGCCGGTCGAAGGTATTGAACGCGTTGCTCGTCGTGCCGCTTGTCAGGTTCGAATACGAACCGGTCGCGATCGGCACGTTCTGGCCGACGACGATCTTCGCTTCCTCGTTGTCGAGCGTGACCAGGTTCGGCGTCGACAGCACGTTTGCATCGGCCACGCCCGAAAAATACTGCAGCAGCGCACCGAGCCCCTGCACGCCGAACATGTTGTGCAGCCAGCCGATGTTGAGGCCCTGGCTCAGGTTCGAGAGATTGGCGGCCAGCCCCGTGGTGGCGGCCGTGCCGCCGGTCGTCAGGTTGATGATGCTGTTGCCCAGGCCTAGCGCGGGGTTCAGGTTCGTGCCGCCGAGGAACTGGCCGCTCGCCACCTGCCACTGGATCCCGAGGTTGCCCTGCGTCGTCGAGTTCAGCTCGACGATCAGCGCTTCGATGTAGACCTGCGCACGCCGCGCGTCGAGCTGGTCGATCACCGAGCGCAGGTTCCGGTAGACCGGATCGGATGCGGTGATGATCAGCGAGTTGGTCGCCGCATCGGCCTGGATCATCCCGCCCGGCTGGTTGTCGTCGCTCTTTTCCTTGTCACCGCCGAGCAGGCCGCCGGTGCCGAGGCCGCCGCTGCTGGACGAGCCGCCGTACGATGACGAGGACGACGAACCGCCTAGGCCGCCGGACGGCAGCGGCGGGGTGCCGGACGTGCCGGTCGAGAAGTTGCCGCTCGACGACGAGCCGGTGTTCTGGTTGAAGCTGTTCGCATCGTTGGACGACGCCGACGACCCGCTGTCGCTGCCGCCCTTGCCAAGCATCCCGCGCAGCGTCTTCGCGAGCTTCACCGCGTCGGCGTTGCGCAGCGGCACGACGTGCATGTTGCCGGGCACCGCGCTCGGCGCGTCGAGCTGCTGCACGAGACGCTTCGCCGCCGCGAGGCGCGAGGCGCTCGATGCACGCAGCATCAGCGAGTTGGTGCGCGGGTCGGCCGTGACCGATACCTTCAGCGTCGCGTCGCTGTTGCCGATCGCGCCGGGGTCGAGCATCTTCTGCAGTTGCGCGGCGAGGTCGATCGCGTTCGCGTTGCGCAGCGGCACGACCTGAACCTGCGCGCCCGCGGCGCTGTCGACACCCGCGATGATCTGCGCGATGCGGCGCACGTTGTCCGCGTAGTCGGTGACGATGATCGTGTTGTTCGCCGGGTAGGCGGTGACCGTGTTGTTCGGCGAGATCAGCGGCCGCAGTACCGGCAGCAGGTTGTTCGCCGATTCGCTGTGTAGCTCGAACACTTGCGTGATGACCTGGTCGCCGCGCGCCTGCGGCGCATTGCCGACATAGGTCGGCACGCCCTGCAGCTTCGCGTCGGCCTCCGGCACGACCTTCAGCACGCCGTGATCCTGCACGAGTGCGAAGCCCTGCATGCGCAGCGCCGACTGCAGCGTCTTCAGCGCCTGGTCTTCCGGCACCGGCCGTTCGGCCTGCAGATTGAGCTGCCCTTTCACGCGGGGGTCGACGATGATGGTCTTGCCGGTTGCGGCGCCGATCGCCTTGGCGACCTGGTCGATATCCGCGTTCACGAAATTGAGCGTGACCTGAGCGTAGGCGGCCTGCGAGACGATGATGCCGGCGACCATCAGGGTCGTGGCGATGCGCCGCATAACGAAGCGATTTCTTGTCATGGATGAATGGGTCGATGCCGGCTCAGGCCGCTTCCGGCGGTAGTGCTGGGATCCAAGTCCTAAAGGGGCGACATTAGCAGTTTTTCATGTCCGAAATATCACATTGATCCGAGGACTGTCTCACATACGACATGTATCTGGTACATCGTATGCAATATGTAAGATTCCGGCGCCGCCTCGGCATTCCGGCCATCGCCGTCGTTTTGCGATGAATCGACATGGAAATGCGGTATAAACGGGTTGCCGTCTTTCGCATGTCGCCACGTGACGGACTGTCGGTATGATACGGTCGGCGCGTTTCCGGTCGTATGGATAACAGCCACGGGTTTTCCCGATCCTTGCGTCATTCCCTTTTCGTTTCCGCATCATGAACAGACGGTTCGCTTCGATCGCGTTGATCGCCGCCGGCGTGTGGTTCGCCTGCGGGAACGCTCGCGCGGATTGTTTCGACGAGGCCGCCCGGTACCAGAAGGTCAATCCGTTGATCCTGCGCGCGATCGCGTGGCAGGAGTCGCGCAACCGGCCCGACGCGCTGAACAAGAATACGAACGGCTCGGTCGACTACGGCCTGATGCAGATCAATTCGATCCACCTGCCGACGCTGTCGCGCTACGGCATCGGCCGTGACACGCTGATGCAGCCGTGCAAGAACGTCTACATCGCCGCGTGGCACCTGCGCCAGAAGATGAATCGCTACGGCAATACATGGCAGGCCGTCGGCGCCTATCATTCCGAAACGCCGTCGCTGCGCGACAAGTACGCGCGGCAGATCGCCGGAATCCTGGCGCAGTGGAAGCTGCTGCCGCCCGAGCAGTGACGCCGCGCCGCAGCGCTGGCTGACGCCGTGCCGCTCGGCCGGTGCGCGTTTGATGCACAATGCGGGCTCACGCTGCGGTTTCGACCGGCCCCGGGCGACCGGCTTCGGGCCGATCGCGCCCCGCCAGGGCGCCGCGGCCGCTTTTTTATCTTTTCCGTTGGTGCAAATCGTTATGAATCCGGCAATGAACCAGCCGTTGCCCGTCACTGTGCTGTCCGGTTTCCTCGGCGCCGGCAAGACCACGCTGCTCAATCACATCCTCGCGAACCGCGCGGGCCTGAAAGTGGCCGTGATCGTCAACGATCTCGCGGCGGTCAACATCGACGCGTCGCTCGTGCGCGATGCGCAGGCGCTGTCGCACGTCGAGGAACGCCTCGTCGAGATGTCGAACGGCTGCATCTGCTGCACGCTGCGCGACGACCTGCTCGTCGAGATTCGCAATCTCGCGGCGGACGGCCGCTTCGACGCGATCGTGATCGAATCGACCGGCATCGCGGAGCCGATGCCGATCGCCGAAACCTTCACGTTCGTCGACGACGACGGCGCATCGCTGTCGAACGTCGCGCGGCTCGACACGCTCGTCACCGTGGTCGACGCCTACAATTTCCTGCGCGACTACGGTTCCGACGACGCGCTCGCGACGCGCGGCATCGCCGCATCGGACGAAGACGATCGCACGCTCGTCGAGCTGCTGATCGAGCAGATCGAGTTCTGCGACGTGCTCGTGATCAACAAGACCGACCTCGTCGGCGCGGAAGAACGCGCGCGCCTGCAGCATATCCTCGCGCGGCTCAACCCGCGCGCGCACCAGGTCGTGTCGACGTTCGGCAACGTGCCGCTCGACGAAGTGCTGAACACCGGCCGTTTCGATTTCGACGAAGCCGCGAACGCGCCGGGCTGGCTCGCGTCGCTCGATCACGATCACACGCATTGCGACGATCCCGAGTGCCATGACCCGCATCACGCGCACGTGCATGGCGAAGCCGACGAATTCGGCATCGGCAATTTTGTTTACCGCGCGCGCCGGCCCTTTCATCCGGCACGACTCTGGGCGCTGCTGCATCAGGAGTGGCCGGGCGTGCTGCGCAGCAAGGGCTTCTTCTGGCTCGCGACGCGCAACGACATCGCGGGTTCGCTGTCGCAGGCGGGCGGCGTATGCCGGCATGGCCCGGCAGGCCTCTGGTGGGCCGCGCAGGATCGTGCGGAATGGCCGGACGACGACGAATTGCTCGCCGAAATTCGCACGGAGTGGCAGGGCGACCTCGACGACCGTTCGGTCGGCGATCGCCGTCAGGAACTCGTGCTGATCGGCATCGGGCTCGATGCCGACGCGTGGCGCGCGAAACTCGACGCGTGCCTGCTCACCGATGCGGAATTCGCGCTCGGTGCGGCGCAATGGACCGCGTTCGACGATCCGTTTCCGGCGTGGGACGTCGACGCGCACGACGACGAAGATCCCGACGCGCAGATCGTGCACGCGTAATGTACGGTAAAAAACGGAGTGCGAGAAGCAACCGTTAAATCTTGCAAGCGTGGCGCGAACTGTGGCGAAAATGCCGCGCGCGCCCAACAAAAAACCCGCCGAAAGGCGGGTTTTTTTCCTGGAACAGGCGCTGAATCAACGCTTGTTGACGGCGTCCTTGAACGCCTTGCCAGCCGTGAACTTGACCGTCTTGGCTGCCGGGATCTTGATGGTTTCGCCCGTCTTCGGGTTGCGGCCCGTACGTGCTGCGCGCTTGCCCGAACCGAAGCTGCCGAAGCCGATCAGCTGAACCGCATCACCCTTCGACACGGCCTTCTTGATGACTTCGAGCAGCGTGTCCAGCGTTTCGCCGGTTTGAGCCTTGCTGGCGCCCGTTTGGGCGGCGACGGCGTCGATCAGTTCCTGTTTGTTCATTAAGGTTCCTTTTTCAGGTTAGGTTTGACACGAACAGCGCGAACGCGCCGATTATACGTGCGCGAACCGTGCCGTCGAGAGTCAGACTTCGACGGCACAGCGCCGAATCCTGGCCCGCGCGACGTGCCGTCCGGCTTGCCGGCGGCCACCCCGCGGTACGGCGTTGCTATGATAGCGCAGCGCAAACCCAATAACGACAAGGGTTTCAAAGATTTTCATCGGTATTTCGCCGAATGAATCGTCGATTGCCCGTTTTTTGACCTGCGCCAACCGGACAGGGTACGCAGCCGGGTCCGCCCACGCGCAACGCCGTTGGTTTTTGCCAACGGCCTGCCGGACGCCTCCGCGCAATCCCTTGCCAGGCTTGGCTGCCACGTTTTTTGTTTCGCATGACCGACCGACTCGTTTCCGCCACGCTCGCCCGCCGCGACGACGGCATTCTGGTCTCGCCCGAGTACGGCGAGCTCCCTCGCGACGCATCGCGCGCACGCGCGCACGCGAACCGGATGCTCGCCGGCAACGGGCTGCCGGCCCGCTGGCGGGGCCGCCGCACGTTCACGGTCATCGAGACGGGATTCGGCACCGGCGGCCATTTTCTCGCGACGTGGGCCGCGTGGCGCGACGATCCCGCGCGTTGCGAGCGGCTGCATTTCGTCGCGGTCGAACCGCATCCGTTCTCGCGCGAGGACCTGCAACGCGCCATTTCACATATCGTTGCGGACACAACCATATCGGAAAATGCCGGTACGCTGCTCGACGCGTGGCCGATGCATGTCCCCGGCCTGCATCGGCTCGAATTCGACGAAGGGCGCGTGGTACTCACGCTTGCATTCGGCGACGCGCGTGACATGCTGCAACGGCTCGTCGCGCGTGCCGATGCGTTCTATCTCGGCAACGTCGTGTCCGCCGAGTACGGTGATTTGCTGTCGGCCGACGTGACGCGCGCATTCGCGCGCATCGCCGGCGTCGGGGCAACCTATGCGACGCATTCGCGCGACGATGCCGTGAAACAAACGCTCGAGGAAACGGGTTTCACGAGTCGCGACGTCAACGATTGCGCAGGCGAACCCGCGCTGCGCGTCGGCGAATATGCCCCGCGCTGGCGGATGCGCCGGCACGAACCGCCGCGCGCATTCCCGGTTGCCACGCGCGACGCGATCGTGATCGGCGCGGGCCTGGCCGGTTGCGCGGTCGTCGAACGGCTCGCCGCACGCGGCTGGAACGTCACGCTGATCGAGCGGCACGAACGGATCGCGAACGATGCATCGGGCAATCCGGCCGGGGTATTCCATCCACTGATGACGCGCGACGACAACGTCGCGAGCCGCCTCACGCGCAGCGGTTTCCTGCATGCGCTCGCACGCTGGCGCGCGCTCGAGAATGCGGGCCATGCGTTTGCGCGCAGCACACGCGGGATGATCCATCTCGCGGAATCGGCTGACGATTTCGTGCGGATTCGCGATGCGTTCGATGCGCTTGGCGCACCGTCCGACTATGTATCGCTGCTCGACACCGACGCCGCCCGCGCGCATCTGAACCTGCCGGTCGCACATGGCGGCCTGCTGTTTCCGCACGGCGGCGCCGTATGGCCGGCCGGGCTCTGCGCCGCACAAGTCGCGGCGGCCGGTGAGCGCGTGACACTGCGGGCCGGCACCGAAGTCGCGCGACTCGAACGTGACGGCGACACGTGGCGCGCCGTCGATGCGGCAGGCGCGACGCTCGCCGAAGCGCCGGTCGTCGTGCTCGCGAACGCGGGCGACGCCGTGCGTCTCGCGGGCCTGCGGCATGTCACGCTGCAACCGGTGCGCGGCCAGCTCACGCTGCTGCCGCCCGGCAGCACGGCGCCGCTGCCGTGCCCGGCGATCGGCGACGGCTATGCCGTGCCGCTCGACGACGGCACGCTGCTGATCGGCGCGACGTTCGAACCCGACGACCTCGATCCGACGATGCGCACCGCCGGACATATCGAAAATATCGAGCGCGTCCGGCATCTGCTGCCCGGCCTGATCGGCGAGCTGCCGGACGTCGAAACGCTGCACGGGCGCGTCGCGTTTCGCTGGGTCGTCGCCGATCGCGTGCCGGTGATCGGCCCGCTCGCCGACGAAGCGCTGGCCGTTGCGAACGCACGCGCGCTGAGCGGTGCGAAAGCGCGCGACCTGCCGCGCACCGCGGGCCTCTACGGCGCATTCGGCTACGGCTCCCGCGGCCTGGTGTGGGCGGCGCTCGGCGCCGAGCTGATTGCGTCGCAACTCGAAGGCGAGCCGCTGCCGCTCGAGCGCGAACTCGCCGATGCCGTCGATCCGGCCCGGTTCCTGATCCGCGCGCTGCGCGGCCGCCAGATCGGCTGATCTCGTCAGCTGAATCCTCACAGTTCTTCGATTTTTCCGCGCAAGGTTATCCACGTGACGCTGTGGATAACCGCGCGGAATCCGCACGCACTTCGTGTGCAATCACAGTGGACGTAAACTGGGCAACTCGGCACAGCCTCGAAGCGGCCCGAAAGTTGCCCAACTCAAACCTCTGTGAGCAAACAACCTGTGCAACGGGTTGTGGCTGCGCCAACACCTTGATCTTGTTGCGTAAACCGAAGTTATCCACAGAACAGCGCGTGCTTTGTTAACTTCTACTACGTATATATACAAGTAAACCATTGAAACCAAAGACCTGTGGTGCCTCACAGCGCCGCGAGTCGATTCAATCGGCTCCGGAGCGAAAAAGCTGTGGCACAATCGGTTTCCTTCGCGTTCGTTCGGCCAAGCGCCGGACATGCTTCAATGGAACGGTCGGCTCGATTTCGAATCTGAATCATCGAGACTGTGCAGTCCGTTCACACACCAGGCCGACAATCCAGATCGGCAGCCTGAACGACAGTTCCGCCGGATGGCGGAAAGAGGCGGATCCCATATCCCGCCGTCGTCGACCACAACAAACACATTCGGGGCGATACCCAGCCGGCGCGCATCTCATTTCTGACGCTTGACCCCGCGCCGCTGGCGATTGCTTCCAAAGGAGAAGTCACCACGATGAAGTCGGCGTTCTCATTCCTGCCCAACTGGCCGCTCGCGCCGGATGCCGTGTTCTGGGCCGGGCTCGCGTTGTTCGCGGCCGGTCTGTGTGGCGAGCTGTGCTATCGCGCATGGCGGCTGCCGCGCATCACCGGTTATGCGGTGATCGGTCTCATCGCCGGTTCGTTCGGATTCGGCGTGATCGACGCCAGCACCGACGAAACCTCGCGACTGCTGATCGACGTGGCGCTCGGCCTGCTGCTGTTCGAGCTCGGCAGCCGTCTCGACCTGAAATGGATTCGCCGCAATCCGTGGCTCATTGCCTCGAGCCTCGCGGAGGCAACGCTGACATTCGTGCTCGTGCTGTTCGTGATGCTCGCGCTCGGCGTGTCGGGCATGGTCGCGCTCGTGCTGTCGGCGATCGCGATCGCGACGTCGCCGTCGATGGTGATCCAGCTCAAGACCGAACTGCGCGCGGAAGGGCAGGTGTCGCAGCGCCTCATCACGCTGACCGCGCTGAACAGCGTGTACGCGATCGTGCTGACCAAGCTCGTCACGAGCTGGCTCCACCAGGAAGCGTACGGAAACGTTTTCGCGACGATCCTGCAACCCGTCTACCTGATCGCCGGTTCGTTCATCGTCGCGTACCTGGTCGCGCGGGCGTGCAATTACCTGTTCCGTCACATGACCGCGACGATGCGCGACGAGCATTCGTTCGTCGCGTTGTTCGGGCTCGTGATGCTCGCGATCGCGGTGGCTCAGGCGCTGAAGCTGTCGACGCTGCTCACGCTGCTGCTCGCCGGCATCATCGTGAAGAACCTCGAAGCGCGGCCGCAGCTGTGGCCCGAGCATTTCGGTACGGCCGGCTGGCTGCTGACGGTGATCCTGTTCGTGCTGACGCTCACGTCGTTCACGTGGGGCGACATCGCGCTCGGCGGCCTGCTCGCGATCGCGCTGATCGTCACGCGGCTCGCCGCCAAGCTCGCCGGCGTCGTCGCGTTCGCGAAGCCGAGCGGGCTCGGGATGAAGCAGGGCGTCGCGCTCGGCATCGCGCTGACACCGATGTCCGCGCTGTCGTACCTGCTCGTCGACGACACCTACCAGCTCTATCCGAATTTCGACCCGCACCTGCGCGCGATCGTGATGTGCACGATCGTGATCCTGCAGCTCGTCAGCCCGTTCGTCGTCTACCGCTGCCTGTCGGCGGTCAGCGAACGCAGCGACAGAAACTGATTCCGGAACCTGCCATGGCACTCGAAACCTTCGTCAATTCAGAGCCGTTCACGTTCGGCGTCGAACTGGAGATCCAGGTCGTCAACACGCACAACTACGACCTGACCAAAGCAGCATCCGACCTGATGCGCCTGATCCAGGGCGAGACCTTCCCCGGCAACATCACGCCGGAAATCACCGAGAGCATGATCGAGCTGTCGACCGGCATCTGCCATTCGCACGAGCAGGCGGTCGCAGAGCTACACGCGATCCGCGACGTGCTCGTGAAGGCGGCCGACCAGCTCAACGTCGGGCTGTGCGGCGGCGGCACGCATGCGTTCCAGCAGTGGAGCGACCGGCAGATCTACGACGCGCCGCGCTTCCAGTACATCTCCGAGCTGTACGGCTATCTCGCGAAGCAGTTCACCGTGTTCGGCCAGCACGTGCACATCGGCTGCCCCGATCCGGACAGCGCGCTGTTCCTGCTGCACTCGATGTCGCGCTTCATTCCGCACTTCATCGCGCTGTCCGCGTCGTCGCCGTTCGTGCAGAACGTCGACACCGGCTTCCATTCGGCGCGCCTGAATTCGGTGTTCGCGTTCCCGCTGTCGGGCCGCGCGCCGTTCGTGCTGACCTGGGACAGCTTCGAGGAGTACTTCACGAAGATGGTCAACACGGGCGTCGTCAACTCGATGAAGGACTTTTACTGGGACATCCGGCCGAAGCCCGGCTACGGGACGATCGAGGTGCGCGTGATGGACACGCCGCTGTCGGTCGACCGCGCGGCCGCGATCGCGTGCTACATCCAGACGCTCGCGCGCTACCTGCTGACCGACCGGCCGCTGAAGCTGTCGGAGGACGACTATCTCGTCTACACATTCAACCGTTTCGAAGCGTGCCGCTTCGGGCTCGAGGGCACCTGCGTCAATCCTCAGACAGGTGAGCGCCGCACGATCGCGGAAGACATCCTCGACACGCTCGACCGGATCGCGCCGCATGCGGCCGCGCTCGGCTCGCGCGCGGCGCTCGACGAGATCGGCGCGCTCGCGAAGGCGCGTGTGAATGACGCATCGTGGTTGAGAACCGTTTTCAAACAGGAAAAATCGCTGAACGAGACGGTTCGCCAGCAGTGCCTGCGCTGGCGAGAATGAAAAAATGTTTTGCAGATTACGGGCTCGACCGCGCGGCGATTCGCTGAACGCCGGTCGACGCCGATTCGTGCGTGGCGCGTCGGCAGGCGTCCTGAAAATCTGTGGATAACCTGATATTCCGCTTCAAAGTCAATGCCCTACGCGCGGGATAACCCGGTGGATCGGTACCGTCGGCACGATGGCCGATTCGGACAGGAAAATGGTTGCGCGTTGCGCCGTGGGGCCGGCAGAGATTGCCGGCACAACGAAAAAAATCAGTTATCCAGCGATTTTCCACAGAATGAAGGGGATAACTTAGCTGTGCGATTTTCCGCTCTCGCTTAGAATGTCGGCTTTGCGGACACCGGAACGACGTGTGTCTCACCGGTCGCCGCGAACGCGACCGCCGCGTGTGCCTCGCGACGGCCGTGTCGACGCTCTGCAACGAGCGTCTGTTTTGAGATAGACATTCGATCTCCACACTACGGCTGCTCGGCAATCCGGGCGGCGGCAAAGCGAAAAGACTATGAGCGAAGGCGTTTACGGGAATCAGGCTTCGGGACGTGTGACCCACAGCTTGCTGCGGTTGAGTACGGCCATGCGAAGCCAGGCATGGGATTGGGCGGAAGGCGCAGGCCTCACGCCGACGCAGGGCGAGATCCTCGTGCTGCTGCTGCAACGCAAGGGCCCGATGCGGCTCGGCGAGATCGCACGCGAGACGCAGCTCACGGCTGCGACCACCAGCGATGCGGTCAGCACGCTCGAGACGAAGGGGCTTGTCGAGAAGCGTCGCGCACTGGACGACGGCCGTGCGCTCGCCGTGCGCCTGTCGGCCCGCGGCCGTACCGCGGCGAAGAAGGCGCTGCAATGGCCGGAATTCCTGACGAAGGCGGTCGGCAAGCTCGGTGCGGACGAGCAGGGCGCGTTGTACCGCGCGCTGCTGAAGACGCTGCGCGAACTGCAGGTGGCCGGTGCGACGCCGCCGCAGCGCATGTGCCTGACGTGCGCGCATTTCCAGCCGGGCAAGCAGTCGAAGAAGACCGTGCATCATTGCGCGGCGCTCGACCTGTCGATGGCCGACAGCGATCTGCGTCTCGACTGTTCGGTGCACGAAGAAGCCGACGCGGCGACGCAAAAGAAGACCTGGAAGGTGTTCGCCGGCTGACGTCCGTCGATCGACCGGGAGGCCGATGATGAACGCTGAAGTGGTGGCGATCCGCCACGTGCATTTCGAGGACCTCGGCAGCTTCGAACAGGTGCTCGGGGAGCGCGGGCGGCGGGTGCGCTACGTCGACGTCGGATCGTCGCGCGTCGAGGTGCTCGACGCGCTCAAGCCGTCGCTGCTCGTGATGCTCGGCGGGCCGCTCAGCGTGTACGAGGACGCGCAGTATCCGTCGATCGCGCCGCTCGCCGCGCTCGTGCGCCAGCGTATCGACGCCGGGCTGCCGATCCTCGGCATCTGCCTGGGGGCGCAGTTCATCGCCCGCGCGCTCGGTGCACGCGTCTATCCGGCTGCGCAGAAGGAACTCGGCTGGGCGCCGCTGACGCTCACCGACGCGGGCCGCGCGTCGCCGATGCGCCATCTCGACGGCGCCGCGACCTCGATGCTGCACTGGCATGGCGATACGTTCGACCTGCCGGGCGGCGCGATCCATCTCGCCTCGACACCGGCTTGTCGCCACCAGGCATTCGCGTGGGGGCAGCACGTGCTGGCGCTGCAATGCCATCCCGAAATCCGCGCCGACCGCTTCGAACCCTGGCTGATCGGCAACGCCGGTGAAATCGCGTCGACGCCCGGCATCGACGCGTGCCGGTTGCGCGACGACACCGTGCAGTACGGTCCCGCGCTGGAGACGGCCGCGCGACGCATGTTCGCGGAGTGGCTCGATAGCGTCGGGCTTTGATCCCGAACGAGCGGCACCGCGCGTGACCGGCCCGCAGGCATTGCCGGCCGGCGCACCGCTGCATGCCGTGTGCGCGTGGCCTTGCTGCCGGCCGCACGCCGGCGCTACCTGACCATCCGCTTACTGCCGAACCGGGCGCCAGCAGGCTTCGAGCCTGCATGCTACGCTCGTTTGCTCTTTCCCTTTCCTGGCGAGCGGCATCCATGACTGCGCTGTTTTCCCCGTTCACGCTGCGCGGCGTGACCCTTCCGAACCGGATCGTGATCTCCCCGATGTGCCAGTACTCGGCCGAGCGCGGCGAGGCGACCGACTGGCACATGATCCATCTCGGCCATCTCGCGCTGTCCGGCGCGGGCCTGCTCTGCATCGAAGCGACCGCCGTCGAACCCGACGGGCGCATCACGGCCGGCGACCTCGGTTTGTGGGACGACGTGACCGAAGCGGCGCTCAAGCCGGTGCTGGCGTCAATCCGCAAGCATTCGCCGGTCCGCATCGCGATGCAGCTGTCGCACGCGGGGCGCAAGGCGTCGAGCGAGGTGCCGTGGAAGGGCGGCCAGCTCGTGTCCGTCGCCGATGGCGGCTGGCTGCCGCATGCGCCATCGGCCCTGCCGCACAAGGACGGCGAGACACCGCCGCTCGCGCTCGACGCGGCCGGCCTGAACCGGATCCGCGAAGCGTTCGCGGCCGCCGCGAAGCGTGCCGCGCGCCTCGGCATCGATGCGATCGAAGTGCACGCGGCGCACGGCTACCTGCTGCATCAGTTCCTGTCGCCGCTGTCGAACCAGCGTACCGACGAATACGGCGGCTCGCGCGAAAACCGGATGCGCTTTCCGCTCGAGATCTTCGAGATCGTGCGCGCGGCGTTTCCGGAGGACCGGCCGGTCGGTGTGCGCGTGTCGGCGACCGACTGGGTCGAGGGCGGCTGGGAACTCGACGACACGATCGCGTTTGCCCACGAACTGAAGCAGCGCGGCTGCGACTGGATCGACGTGTCGTCCGGCGGCGTGTCGCCGCTGCAGAAGATTCCGCTGTCGCCCGGTTACCAGGTGCCGTTCGCGCAGGCCGTGAAGCGCGCGGTCGGGATGCCGACGATCGCGGTCGGCCTCATCAACGACCCCGCGCATGCGAACCGGCTGATCGAGTCGGGCGACGCCGATTTCGTCGCGATGGCGCGCGCGATGCTATACGACCCGCGCTGGCCATGGCATGCGGCTGCCGAGCTCGGTGCGCAGGTGTCGGCGCCGCCGCAGTACTGGCGTTCGCAGCCGCGCGAGCACAAGGCGTTGTTCGGCGACATCGCATTCGGCCAGCGCTGAGCGTCATGCGCGCAATATTGCGCGATGTTGAACGAAGCAATCGCGAACGTGTAGGATGCGGGTGATTCGCCGCACGCCCCGACGCGGCACCGGTCGGTGCCGCGTTTTCGTTTTGCGCGACGCAGGGCCGCGAGCGCGGCCGTCTTCCATTCAAGTCGTCTTCAAAGGATTCGTTCGATGAGTTCACGCAGGATCGCGGTGCGCCGCTCGGGAGTACACGGCAAGGGCGTGTTCGCGGTGGAGCCGATCAAGGCCGGCGAGCGCGTAGTGGAATACAAGGGCGAGCGAATTTCGTGGAAGGAAGCGCTGCGCCGCCATCCGCACGACCCGAACGAGCCGAACCATACGTTCTACTTCGCACTGGAAGAGGGCGGGGTGATCGACGGCAAGATCGACGGCAACAGCGCGCGCTGGATCAACCATTCGTGCGCGCCGAACTGCGAGGCCGAGGAGATCAAGGGCCGCGTGTTCATCCACGCGCTGCGCGACATCGGGCCGGAAGAAGAGCTGTTCTACGACTATGGCCTCGTGATCGACGAGAAGCTGACGAAGAAGCTCAAGCGCGAATACGCGTGCCATTGTGGCGCGGCCGCATGCCGCGGCACGCTGCTCGCCACCCCGGACGACGACGGCAAGAAGAAAAAGAAGAAGGACGGCAAGGCCGAGTCCGGCACGAAGGACAAGAAAAAGAAGAAGTGACCGGCGCGGCCGCGCATCGTGCGCGGCTGCTGCACCGGCTGGCCGCCGCGCGCCGAGGGGCCGCGCGGCCAGCCGTCCCGCCCGATACGGGGTCGTGCGCGCGTCAGTGCGTCGGCGCGGCGGCCGGCGTCTCGCTCGCCGGCTTCGCGGCGCGCTTGGCGAGCGGCACGCGCACCACGAAGCGCGAACCGCCTTCCGATGCATCCTCGTACGACACCGTGCCGCCGTGCATCGCGATGATGTCGTGCACGATCGCGAGTCCGAGGCCGGCGCCCGTCTCGACACCGTTGCCGCTTTGCGCATCGCCGCGGAAGAAGCGCTTGAACAGGTCTGCCTGCTGGTTCGCAGGCACGCCCGGGCCGTTGTCCTCGACGACGATCTCGGCGGCCGGCTGGCCGTCCTCGAGCGCGCCGCGCGCGACGTTCACCGTGATCCGCGCACCCTCCGGCCGTGCGAGCGGCACATATTTCAGTGCATTGTCGAGCAGGTTTGCGATCACCTCGCGCAGCAGCACGGGGTTGCCGCGCACGTTCAGCGTTTCGTCTTCGCCGGGATCGTCGCTGCGCTGGAAGCCGAGGTCAACATGCGACGTGAGCGCGCGCGGCACCCATTCGGCGCCCGTCTCGAACGCCATCGCCGCCAGGTCGACGTCGACGAAGCGCGCGGCCTGCTCGCCCGGCTCCGCACGCGCGAGCGACAGCAGCTGGTTCGACAGACGCACCGCGCGATCGGCGGCCGCGCGCAGTTCGCGCACCGCGGCGTAGGTCTGCTGCGGGTCGCGCGCGACGGCGGCCTGTTCGGCATGCAGCTTCACGGCCGTGAGCGGCGTGCGCAACTGATGCGCGGCATCGGCGATGAACTTGCGCTGCGCATCGAGCGCGGTCTTGAGGCGGCCGAGCAGTGCGTTCATCGCGCTCGTCAGCGGCCGGATCTCGAGCGGCACTTCGCTTTCGTCGACCGGTTCCAGCGACGTGTGAGTCTGCCGGTTCAGCGAATCGGCGAGATGCGTGAGCGGGCCGAGCTGCTGGTTGACGACGCGCCACACGATGCCCCAGCCCGCAAGCAGCAGCAGCAGCAGCGGCATCATGATCGCGACGAGGAATTCGGCCGCGATCCGGTAGCGGTGCCGCACCGGCTGCGCGACCTCGACCACCATCGGCCGGCCGCCCTCGACTTCTTCGACGCGCACCTGCGCGACCCGCACCGCGCGGTTGTCGTACTCGGCCTCGAACACGTATGCGTGATGCATGCGGCGCACATTGATGCCACGCAGCGGCAGCTTCGGGTCGCCGGCGAGTTCCTGCTCGCCGTCGCTGATCCGGTAGATCAGTGCCTCGGCCGGATCGGAGAACATCGCCTGCGCGAGCGGCGGCACGGTGAACGGCGCGTCGGGGCCGGCGATCTGGATCTGTTTGGAGATGGCGGTCGCGAGATCGGCGAGCGAGCGGTCGATCACGTGTTGCGTGTATTGCCACGCGAGCCAGTAGGCGATCAGGCCGCTCATCAGTGCGAGCATCGACAGCGGCGCGGCGAGGCGCCGGAGCAGCGAGCGGCGCAGGCTGGTGGTCACAGCCGGATCAGAAGACATGTCGACGGGCAAATGGATAAGCGCCGCTCACGGGGAGCGGCGCGGTGGTGCGTCGGACGGCGACGCGGGCAGGGCGCCCGCCGGGCGGCACGTGGCCGGCCGGCGCGCGGCGCCGCTCAGACGCTCGCCGTCTGGCGGATTTCCTGCAGCAGGTAGCCGAAGCCCCGCACCGTAACGATTTCGACACGGCACTGCTCGAGTTTCTTGCGCACGCGGTGCACATAGACTTCGATCGCGGTGTCGCCGAGATCGCCGCCGAAGTGCGTAAGGTGATCCTGCAACTGGGCCTTGCTGACGACGCGGCCGTGACGCAGCAGCAGCATTTCGAGCACCGCGAATTCGCGCGGCGACAGTTCCAGCGGCTTGTCGTCGTTGAAGATGCGGCGATCGACGCCCGACAGGCGGACGCCGCCGAGCGACACTTCCGGACGCGGCATGTCGCTATGCGGGCCGCTGCGGCGCATCACCGCGCGGATGCGCGCTTCGAGCTCGGCCGGCTCGAACGGCTTGAGCATGTAGTCGTCGGCGCCGGAGTTCAGGCCCTGGATCCGGTCGTTCAGTTCGTCGCGCGCGGTCAGCACGATGACCGGCGTGTGGCGGTTGGTCTGGCGGAAACGCGTGAGCAGCGTCATCCCGTCGATGCCCGGCAGGCCGAGGTCGAGGATCACGAGTTCGTGGCGGTTCTGTGCCAGTGCCTGTTCGGCAAAGATGCCGTCATGCACCATGTCGACGGTGAAGCCAGCCTGCTCGAGGCTGCTCTGGATACCGCGTGCGATGGGGCGGTCGTCTTCGATCAGAAGGAGTCGCATGAAGTTCGCTCAAGTACAATGGGTTGGCGGTTCAGGCACGCGGACAGCACGACGCCGTTTCCACAGGGGCGCCGCATCGCCTGACATCAAGCATGGCGGCCAGCGAACGATTAAATCCAATCATGTCCGATATTTCGATCCACGACCTCGAAGCCGCGATCAATTTCTGGCGCGCACGCTCGCCGTCGAGCGGCGACGAACTCAAACTCTGCGAAGAGGCCAGCGCGCTCTCCAAGCCGTATGCGCTGCTGATTGTACAGCGCGAAGGTGCGCTGCAACTGGAAGGTTTGGACCCCAAGGCGCGGAAAGCGTACGAGACTTACGTGCGCCTTAAGGATGGCTTGGAAAGCTGAAGGCTTTCGCTGAGTACATCCTAGAAAACGTTCAGCGAAATGAAAAGTTGACGCGCCGCGCGTCGAAAGATGCGCGGCGGTAGCGGAAGGTCTCAGGCGGCCGGCTGGATGTGCGCGCACACTTGGTCGATGAACGTCGCGAGCGCGATGTCGCGCTCGGTCAGGCCGTCCGCGTCGTGGGTCGACAGCGTCACGTCGACGCGGTTGTACACGTTGAACCATTCCGGATGGTGGTTCATTTCCTGCGCCTTGATCGCGACGCGCGTCATGAAGCCGAAGGCTTCGTTGAAATCGGCGAAGCGCAGGCTGCGCTGGATCGCGTCGCGGCCCGGCACGGCCGTCCAGTGCGGCAGGCCTTCGAGCCGGGTCTTGCGTTCTTCTGATGTGAGCTTGTGGATCATGTTGCACCTCGTTCGGTAACGGCGCCCGCACGCGGGCAAAGGCCACGCGGCAAAGCCGGTACCGGTCATTGTTTCATAGTTGTGCGACGGGCACCCGGGGACGGCCATCCGCGGGCCGGCATCGGGAGGCAGGCACCGGAGCGCGCATCACGCCGGCGAGGTCCGTGGCCTTACGCGTCCGCGTCGTCCGGCCAGCCTTCGCCCGTGCCGCGGTGCAGCACGAGATCGTCATCGACCACCGCGCCGGCCGGGATTTCCGGCAGCGCGGCCAGCCGGTCGGCCAGCGCACGGCCGTCGACGTCGGCGAGCGCGAACAGCTGCGCGAAATCGTCGATCACGAAGTAGGTCTTCTGGAACGTGTCGATGCGGTACCGCGTGCGCATCACGCGCTCGAGGTCGAAGCCGAGCCGGTTCGGCGCCGCGCTTTCGAGGCTGTACAGGCTTTCGCCTTTGCTCGACACGATCCCGGCTCCGTAGATCGACAGCCCGTTCGGGCCGTGCGGATCGCGGATCAGGCCGAACTCCACCGTATACCAATAGAGGCGCGCCAGTCGCGCGAGCGCCGCTTCGTCGTCCGCGACCGCGAGTGCGGTGCGGCCGTATGCCTGCATGTAGTCGGCGAATACCGGCTCGATCAGGAGCGGCACGTGGCCGAACAGATCGTGAAAGCAGTCGGGTTCCTGCAGGTAGTCGAGCTGATCCGGGCGGCGCATCCACCAGGTGACCGGAAACCGCCGGTTCGCGAGGTGCTCGAAGAACACGCGATCGGGCACGAGGCCCGGCACCGCGACGATCTCCCAGCCGGTGGCCGGCTTCAGCTGGCGGTTCACGTCGGCGAACGACGGCACGCGGTCGGCCGGCAGGTCGATCTTCCCGAGCCCGGCGACGAACGCGTCGCACGCGCGTCCGCGCAGCAGCGCCGACTGACGTGCATAGAGCTGCTGCCACACCGCGTGGTCGACCTGGCCGTAGCGTTCGAGCGGCTGGTCGATGGTGAAATCGGCGCGGGTTTCGAGGCCCGCGTCGAACTGCTCCTGCAGTTTCGCGGTGACGACGGTGGACATGATCTGGCTCTGCACGCTGTTGGTTGGGAACCATGCAAGTGTAGAGCGGGCGACGTGCGGAATGGGCGCAAAGATGGCGTGGATTCACTTATTGATGCGATAATCGCGCATCAAAACAGGAATAAATGCGGAGAATGCTCATGCTGGAACTCGATCACTTCGATCTCGCGCTTCTCGACGTGCTGCAGCGCTTCGGTCGCGCGACGCACCAGCAGCTTGGCGAGGAGGTGCCGCTGTCGCCGTCGCAGATCGGTCGGCGGCTGCAGCGGCTCGAGGCGGCCGGCGTGATCGAAGGCTACCGTGTGATGCTGCGCCCCGAAAAGCTCGGGCTCGGCGTCACGGCGTTTACGAGCCTGAAGCTCAAGCACCACGGCGATTCGATCATCGAGCAGTTCCAGCAGCAGATCGACGTGCTGCCCGAGGTGCTCGAATGCCATGCGGTGGTCGGTGATGCCGACTATCTGCTGCGGATCGTCGCGCCGGATCTCAACGCGCTGTCGCAGTTCGTGATGAAGAAGCTGATGCGTGTGCCGGGCGTCGACAGCGTGCGCTCGAACATCGTGCTGACGACCTTCAAGCGCAACGGCGCGCTGCCGCTCGCGCACCTGGCGCCCGGCGCCGCGTGACGCGGCGGGCCGGCGGCGGGGCGCAAGGCGCCGCTGCGGATAGGGCCAGATCAGGCCGCTTCGTGCTGCGCGTCGGCGTTCAGCAGGTCGACGTACGCGACCGCGACGAGATCCTCCTGCGCCACGCCGAGCTTCGCGAACACGTCATGCGCCTCGGCTTCGCCGCCGGCTTCGTCGTCGTCGGGGCCGAGCACCACTTCCAGTTCGATGAAGTCGCCGAGGCCGTCGACGCGGTCGAGGTGGATCCGCGTGCGGCCGACGAGGTACACGTGCCGTTCCTTCGTCACGATCCCGCGCGTGGTCAGCGCGGTCGCAAGCAGCGAGTGCATCGCGTCCGGGTTCGTCACCGGGCTGCGCGTGTAGTACGACGCCTTCGGGCCGTCGCGGTCGTCGCGCTGGTAGAAGATCAGTTCGGCCGGCGTGCCGTCCTCGAAGCGGCGCAGCTTCAGCCGGCCGCGCGGCACGTCGTAGAAGAAATCCTGCTGACGGTAGAACAGCGGCGCTTCGGTCGCGAGCGTAGCCGCCTGTTCGCGCAGGCGGTCGAATTCTCGGGCGCGGGCTTTGATCTCGATGTTGCGGGCCATGCGGGTCTCCTTCAATCAGGGGTCTCGCGGTGTGCGAAGGCACAATCTAGCAAAAAGCCTGCGATGGCGGCGTGACGAGCAAGCGGGACGCGGCGACACGCCACGGGGCGGGCGATTCGAGCCTGTCCGTGATGCCACGCGTCACCGGGGCGCGGGTGGGCGATCCGCAGGATGCGCCGGATGCATCAGGCGCCGACGCCCGATGCACGACCGACGACACCGACATCAGCCGCACTCATGTCATCCACTGGGTCTCGATCAATCGCAGCGCGGCCGCGATCGCCGGTTCGTCGCGCCGCTCGGCGAGCGTCACGAACGTCAGCTCGGTCGGCACCGTCACGCGTTCGACGATCGTCAGCGCATGCGCGTGCGCTTCGGCCAGCGCGGTCGAGTCGCGTGCGAGCGTCAACCCGATCCCCGATTTGACGAGGTCGAGCATCGACTGCTCCTGGTCGACCTCGGCGACCTTCGCCGGCTGCGCGCCGGCCGCCGCGAACAGCCGCGACAGCAGCCGGTGATGGGCGGACGCCGGTGGCGTCCAGATCCACGGCAGCGTGGCGAGCGCGCGCCAGTCGTGCGCGCGCTGCACGCGCTCCTTCCAGCCGGCCGGTGCGAGCACGCGGTAGTGGAAACGCGTGAGCGTGACCGTGTGGAACAGCGTGTCGTCGCGCGGATCGTCCTCGCCGGGCCGGCCGATGTAGTAGCCGACGTCGAGCGCCTGCGCACGCACCTGTTCGAGCACCCAGCCGGACATCCCGTGCCGTAGCGCGGTTTCGATCTGCGGATGGGTTTCGACGAGCGCGCGCAGGAAGCCGCCGAGCCGCAGGAAGCCCGGATCGAGGATCGTGCCGATCCGCAGCCGGCCGCGCACCTCGTGCCGCAGCGCAGCAGCGGCGCGCTGCACGTCGGCGGCCGCGGCCAGCGCGCGCTCCGCGTGCGGCAGCAGCGTCTGGCCGTCGCGCGTGAGCGCGAGCCCGCGCGACGTGCGCGTGAACAGGGTGACGCCGAGCGTTTCCTGCAGATGCTTGATCTGCAGGCTGACGGCCGGCTGTGTCAGATGCAGCTGCACGGCGGCGCGCGTCAGGTTGCCTTCGCGGGCGACCGTCGCGAACGCACGGAGCAGGGTGAGATCCATCGTCGTGATATGAGCGCAGCTTATAACGCAGTTCAGCATAACTCATTGGATCGGCGGCGCGCGCGCGGAGTACGCTTCATCGGTCGCGTCGCTCGCGACGCACTATGCTGAAAACGACGCGCGGGAATGTGCCGCGCGGGGCACAAACAACAATGAGCTTTGCATGGGACCCGAGTAAGTGCCAAAGCGCTAACTCGGGTCGACCGCGAAGCATGGGACCCAAGTAAGCGCTAAAGCGCTAACTCGGGTCGACCGCGAAGCATGGGACCCAAGTAAGTGCTAAAGCACTAACTCGGGTCGACCGCGAAGCATGGGACCCGAGTAAGTGCTAAAGCACTAACTCGGGTCGACAGGAGACACGCTGTGAGTACTCAACGCACGCTCGAGGGCGAATTCGATTACGTGATCGTCGGCGCGGGCACCGCAGGTTGCGTGCTCGCGAATCGCCTGACCGAGGATCCCGAGATCCGCGTGCTGTTGCTCGAAGCGGGCGGCAAGGACGACTATCACTGGATCCACATCCCGGTCGGCTATCTGTACTGCATCGGCAATCCGCGCACCGACTGGCTGTACAAGACGCAGCCCGAGGCGGCGTTGAACGGCCGCGCGCTGTCGTATCCGCGCGGCCGCGTGCTCGGCGGCTGCTCGTCGATCAACGGAATGATCTATATGCGCGGCCAGCGCGAGGATTACGACAGCTGGGCGCAGGAAACCGGCGACGCCGGCTGGTCGTGGGACAGCGTGCTGCCGATCTTCAAGCGCAGCGAGGACCACCACGCGGGCGCGAGCGACGCGCACGGCGCGGGCGGCTACTGGCGCGTCGAGAAGCAGCGGCTGCGCTGGGAGATCCTCGAATCGTTCGCACAGGCCGCGCAGCAGACGGGCATCCCTGCGACCGACGATTTCAACCGCGGCGACAACACCGGGGTCGGCTATTTCGAGGTGAACCAGAAGCGCGGCGTGCGCTGGAATACGTCGAAGGCGTTCCTGCGGCCCGCGATGACGCGCCCGAACCTGACCGTGATCACCGGCGCGCATGCGCAGCGCGTGATCTTCGACGGTCGGCGTGCGGTCGGCGTCGAGTATCGTGGCGGCGGCACCGACTACGTCGCGCGCGCGCGCGCCGAAGTGCTGCTGACCGCCGGCGCCGTGAATTCGCCGCAGCTGCTCGAACTGTCGGGCATCGGTGCGGGCGCACGGCTACAGGCACTCGGCATCGAGGTCGTGCAGGATCTGCCGGGTGTCGGCGAGAACCTGCAGGATCACCTGCAGCTGCGGATGGCGTTTCGCGTCGAAGGCGTGCGCACGTTGAACACGCTGTCCGCGCACTGGTGGGGCAAGCTGATGATCGGCGCCGAATATGCGCTGCTGCAGCGCGGGCCGATGTCGATGGCGCCGTCGCAACTCGGCGCGTTCGCGAAGTCCGATCCCGACGATCCGGCGCTCACGCGCCCCGATCTCGAATACCACGTGCAGCCGCTGTCGCTCGAGCGCTTCGGCGAGCCGCTGCACAGCTTCAACGCCTTCACGGCGTCCGTCTGCCATCTGCGGCCGAGCTCGCGCGGCAGCGTGCATATCGCGAGCCCCGATGCGGGCGTGGCGCCGTCGATCGCACCGAACTACCTGTCGACCGACCACGATCGTCATGTCGCCGCGAACGCGCTGCGCCTCACGCGCCGGATCGCGTCCGCGCCGGCACTCGCGCGCTACCGTCCGGAGGAGATCCTGCCGGGCCCGCGGTACCGGACCGAAGCGGAACTGATCGAAGCGGCGGGCGCGGTCGGCACGACGATCTTCCATCCGGTCGGTACGTGCCGGATGGGGCGCGCGGACGATGCGCGTGCCGTCGTCGACAGCCGGCTGTGCGTGCGCGGCATCGCCGGGCTGCGGATCGTCGATGCGTCGGTGATGCCGTTCATTACGTCGGGCAACACGAATTCGCCGACGCTGATGATCGCCGAGCGCGCGAGCGACATGATCCGCGCCGATCGACGCGCGGCGCACGACGCGACGCAGGTGCGAACGGACGCGGCGATGACGGCTGAGTGACACCAGGCTGACGCGCACGTCAGCGGGCCGTCATCATGGCGCCCACTGTTTCGCCATGCAAAACAATCCGACACGTGCGGATCGCAACGTTTCGACGGCACGCACCGCGATTGCGCCGCGAGCCGCGCATTGCTCGCAGCGTTCTTGTCGCGCGACGACATGACGCGCGGCGTAACGTGCCCGCGTTCGTGCAGGCACGCGCCATGCGATCGCGCGACTGTCGATGATGCGCGTGTCAAAAAAACGCGTCGAAAATACGCGCTCAGCCGCGTCCGATATGGCGGCCAGCCCTATAAGTGCAAATCCCGATGATTGCACTGCACCAACGGCGCGACAATGTTGCGCAGTATGCATACGCGTCGGCGCGGGAGACCACCCTCGATGCGTAATACGGCGTCCGGGGGCAGCTCGCTCATCCGCAGACCTGTTCGCGGTCGCTTGCGCGAATCTTCCCGGTGCTTCGCCTGACTTCGTACGGAAGGGAACATGATTCTCGGCGACACGATTCTGGAAACACGCGGACTGACGAAGGAGTTCAGGGGCTTCACTGCCGTGAACGGGGTCAACCTGCGTGTGCGCCGCGGTGCGATCCATGCGTTGATCGGGCCGAACGGCGCGGGCAAGACCACCTGCTTCAACCTGCTGACCAAGTTCCTGACACCGACGGCCGGTCAGATCGTCTTCAACGGAATCGACATCACCGACGAGCGGCCCGCGCAGGTCGCGCGCCGCGGCATCATCCGTTCATTCCAGATCTCGGCGGTATTCCCGCACCTGACCGCGTTGCAGAACGTGCGCATCGGCCTGCAGCGCGCACTCGGCACCGAATTCCATTTCTGGCGCAGCGAGCGCACGTTGCGGCGCCTCGACGATCGCGCGATGGATCTCCTCACGCAGGTCGGCCTCACCGATTTCGCGCACGTGCCGACGGTGGAGCTCGCGTACGGCCGCAAGCGCGCGCTCGAGATCGCGACGACGCTCGCGATGGAACCCGAGTTGATGCTGCTCGATGAGCCCACGCAAGGGATGGGCCACGAGGACGTCGATCGCGTGACCGCGCTGATCAAGAAGGTCGCGAGCGGCCGCACGATCCTGATGGTCGAGCACAACATGAACGTGATCGCGGGCATTTCGGACACGATTACCGTCCTGCAGCGCGGCGAGGTGCTGGCCGAAGGCTCGTATGCGGAAGTGTCGAAGAATCCGCTTGTGATCGAGGCCTACATGGGCAGCGCCGATGCGGCGCTCGCGGGGGCGCACGCATGAAGCACAGCGAACGGGAGGAACGCGAATTGAGCGGCGTCGAAAGCGGCACGCCCGCGCTGGAGATCACGGGCCTCGAGGCCTGGTACGGGGAATCCCACATATTGCACGGTGTCGACCTGAGCGTTCATCGCGGCGAGGTCGTCACACTGCTCGGCCGCAACGGCGCGGGCCGCACCACGACGCTGCGCGCGATCATGGGCCTCACCGGCCGGCGCAGCGGCTCGATCAAGGTCGCCGGCAACGAGACGATCGGGCTCGCGACGCACCGCATCGCGCATTTCGGCATCGGCTATTGCCCGGAAGAGCGCGGGATCTTCTCGAGCCTGTCGTGCGAGGAGAACCTGATGCTGCCGCCGCCGATCGGCCCGAGCGAGCACGCGATGTCGCTCGACGAGATCTACGCGATGTTCCCGAACCTCGCGTCGCGCCGGCAGAGCCAGGGCACGCGGCTGTCCGGCGGCGAGCAGCAGATGCTCGCGGTGGCGCGGATCCTGCGCACCGGCGCGAACCTGCTGCTGCTCGATGAAATTTCCGAAGGCCTCGCGCCCGTGATCGTGCAGGCGCTCGCACGAATGATCGTCGAGCTGAAGGCGCGCGGCTACACGGTGGTGATGGTCGAACAGAATTTCCGCTTCGCCGCACCGCTCGCCGACCGCTTCTACGTGATGGAGCATGGCCGCATCGTCGAGCATTTCCGCTCATCCGAACTGGAAGGCAAGATGCCGATCCTTCACGACCTGCTCGGGGTGTGACGCCGCCCCGTTTCCCTTGCCGCTAGCCGTGGCGGCCTCGAACAACCACAACGCATCAGAACAACAGGAGACGTCAATGAAAATGAAGACCCTCGCACACGCATGTCTCGCGGTCGCGACCGCAGCGTTCACCGCCGGCGCCGCACACGCCGCGGATAGCGTGAAGATCGGCTTCATCACCGACATGTCGGGGCTTTACGCGGACATCGACGGGCAGGGCGGCCTCGAGGCGATCCGGATGGCGGTCGCCGACTTCGGCGGCAAGGTGCTCGGCAAGCCGATCGAGGTCGTCTATGCCGATCACCAGAACAAGGCGGACATCGCCGCGTCGAAGGCGCGCGAATGGATGGACCGCGGCGGGCTCGACCTGCTGGTCGGCGGCACGAATTCCGCGACCGCGCTGTCGATGAACCAGGTCGCGGCCGAGAAGAAGAAGGTCTACATCAACATCGGTGCGGGCGCCGACACGCTGACCAACGAGCAGTGCACGCCGTACACGATCCACTACGCATACGACACGATGGCGCTCGCGAAGGGCACCGGCTCGGCGGTGGTGAAGCAGGGCGGCAAGAGCTGGTTCTTCCTGACCGCCGACTATGCGTTCGGCAAGGCGCTCGAGAAGAACACGTCGGACGTCGTGAAGGCGAACGGCGGCCAGGTGCTCGGCGCGGTGCGGCACCCGCTGTCGGCGTCGGACTTCTCGTCGTTCCTGCTGCAGGCGCAGTCGTCGAAGGCGCAGATCCTCGGCCTCGCGAACGCGGGCGGCGACACGATCAACGCGATCAAGGCCGCGAAGGAATTCGGCATCACGAAGACGATGAAGATCGCCGCGCTGCTGATGTTCATCAACGACGTGCACAGCCTCGGCCTCGAGACGACCCAGGGCCTCGTGCTGACCGACAGCTGGTACTGGAACCGCGACGCGGCAGCGCGCCAGTGGGCGCAGCGCTACTTCGGCAAGATGAAGAAAATGCCGTCGAGCCTGCAGGCGGCGGACTACTCGTCGGTGACGACGTACCTGAAGGCCGTGCAGGCCGCCGGCACGACCGACTCCGACAAGGTGATGGCCGAGCTGAAGAAGATCAAGGTCAACGACTTCTACGCGAAGGGCTACATCCGCGCGGACGGCAGCATGATCCACGACATGTACCTGATGGAAGTGAAGAAGCCGTCGGAATCGAAGGAACCCTGGGATTACTACAAGGTGCTCGCGACGATTCCGGGCGAGCAGGCGTTCACGACCAAGCAGGAGACGCGCTGCGCGATGTGGAAGTAAGCGCGACGGTGCGGCGCGTGGTGGCGGCTGCAGCGATGTGCCTGCTGCGCCGCCCGCGCGCGACGACTTGAAAGTTGCGCACGCAACGAAACTCAACCTGACGGCTAAGTCGATGGAAATCTTTGGCATTCCGTTGCCGGCGATGCTGAGCCAGTTGCTGCTCGGGCTCGTCAACGGCTCGTTCTACGCGATCCTGAGCCTCGGGCTCGCGGTGATCTTCGGGCTGCTCAACGTGATCAACTTCGCGCACGGCGCGCTGTTCATGCTGGGCGCGATGCTCGCATGGATGGGGCTGTCGTACTTCGGGTTGCCGTACTGGGCGATGCTCGCGCTCGCGCCGCTGATCGTCGGCGCGTTCGGGATCGTGATCGAGCGTTCGATGCTGCGCTGGCTGTACAAGCTCGATCACCTGTACGGGCTGCTGCTCACGTTCGGCCTCACGCTCGTCGTCGAAGGCGTGTTCCGCTCGATCTACGGCTCGTCCGGCCAGCCGTACGACGTGCCGTCGCAGCTGTCCGGCGCGACCAATCTCGGCTTCATGTTCCTGCCGAACTACCGCGCGTGGGTGGTCGTGGCGTCGCTCGCGGTGTGTCTCGCGACCTGGTTCGTGATCGAGAAGACGCGCCTGGGCGCCTATCTGCGCGCCGGTACCGAGAACCCGAAGCTCGTCGAGGCGTTCGGCGTGAACGTGCCGATGATGATCACGCTCACCTACGGCTTCGGCGTCGCGCTCGCGGCATTCGCGGGCGTGCTCGCGGCGCCGGTGATCCAGGTGTCGCCGCTGATGGGCCAGCCGATGATCATCACCGTGTTCGCGGTGGTCGTGATCGGCGGGATGGGCTCGATTCTCGGCTCGATCATCACCGGGCTGCTGCTCGGCGTGATCGAGGGCTTCACGCGCGTGTTCTATCCGGAAGCGTCGGCCACGGTGGTGTTCGTGATCATGGCGATCGTGCTGCTGATCCGTCCGGCGGGCCTGTTCGGCAAGGAAAAATGATGCAGAGAAAAGTGCTCTACGGCGTGCTGCTCGCCGCACTGCTCGCCGCGCCGTTCATCGGCGCGTATCCGGTGTTCGTGATGAAGGTGCTCACGTTCGCGCTGTTCGCGGCCGCGTTCAACCTGCTGATCGGCTATACGGGGCTGCTGTCGTTCGGCCATGCGATGTTCCTCGCGACCGCCGGCTACGCGACCGGCTATGCGATCCAGACGCTCGGCTTCACGCCGGAGCTCGGCGTGCTCGTGGGTACGTTTGCCGCGACGCTGCTCGGGCTCGTCGTCGGCCTGTTCGCGATCCGCCGGCAGGGCATCTACTTCGCGATGATCACGCTCGCGTTCGCGCAGATGGTCTACTTCATCTACCTGCAGGCGCCGTTCACGCACGGCGAGGACGGCCTTCAGGGCGTGCCGCGCGGGCATCTGTTCGGGCTCGTCGACCTGTCGAACGACGTCGCGCTCTACTACGTCGTGCTCGCGGTGATCGTCGCGGCGTGCGCGTTCATCGTGCGGATCGTGCACTCGCCGTTCGGCCAGGTGCTCGTCGCGATCAAGGAAAACGAGGCGCGCGCGATCTCGCTCGGCTACGACACCGACCGCTTCAAGCTGCTCGCGTTCATCCTGTCGGCCGGGCTAGCGGGGCTGGCCGGTTCGCTGAAGGTGCTGGTGCTCGGCTTCGAGACGCTGTCCGACGCGTACTGGACGATGTCGGGCCTCGTCGTGCTGATGACGCTCGTCGGCGGGATGGGCACGCTGTTCGGGCCGCTGCTCGGCGCGGCGCTGATCGTCGCGCTGGAGGACCGGCTCGGCGACATCGGCGAATGGCTCGCGTCGGCGACCGGCATCGGCTGGTTCCACTCGCTCGGCGAATCGGCGACGATCGTCACGGGGCTGATCTTCATCGCATGCGTGCTGGCGTTCCGGCGCGGGATCGTCGGCGAGATGGTCGCGCGGGTCAAGACGCTCAGGCCGTCCTGATTGCATTGCACCGGGTGCTGCGACACGTTGATGCGAAGCACCATCCGGCGCGGCCGGAAAGGGTGTCTCGGCCGCCTCCGGACGGCGCCGCGCGGCAGGGCTGGTGCCCCATTTTCGTGCGGCGATGCACCATAGGGGTAAATGCTAAGTTGTCGCAGGGTGAAAGGTCCTTTAATCTTCGTTCCAGTTCTGATGCACCGCGAAACGAATTTGCAGGTGGAGAACGAGGAGACAATCGAGGCACAAAGTGCCCGGACCCCAAAGCGCTGTTGGACGGAATCCAACAGCGCTTTTTCATTTGTGTGCGCGAATTTCCATTGTTGGTGCAGGCGAGTGGCGCCACGTTCCGCGCGCCCGTGTTCTGCCTCACCTCGCTCGCGTTTCTTCCCGTCCCCCCGTTTTTGTCCAATCCTGCCGGTCGATCGCAACCGGCGCGCAATCGCATGCATGCCGTCCGGGCTTACCCGGTTGGCGTGCGCAAAAAGCGTCCGTTACACTCAGCTTTCGCCGACCGTGCGGTCGGGAAAACGGTCGGCAGTTCTCCTATAAGCAAAATGCAGAACAGGGAGTACGGTTGGATGAGACGCGCAGGACGATGGATCGGGGCACGAGGGGCGGCTGGCGCCGCTCGTTCGGGGGGGAGGGCGCATTGGTATGCCCCGGCTTTCACGAGCCGTCCCGCAGCCGGCATGCGCGTTCTGGCGCGATTGGCCGGCACGGCTGTTTCTCCGGTCGTTGTGTTCGCATCCGACGCGCCGTTCGGATTTGCATTCGCATGAACGGCCGGTTTCCCGATCTTGCACCGCTTGCGCGCGGGGCCGCACCGGGCCCGTCCGGCGGACCTTCCGTCGATCGTTGCGTTCGCATCGATCGACGCTCGCGCGACGCCGCATTTCTCCGCTTCCTTCATCCTGACGACATTGCCGCCGCGCATCGTGGTGGTCGAACGACCGCGTCGGAACGCGCTGCGGCGCGCGCGTGCGCGGTGTTGCCGAGGGCGCGGTCGCGGCGCCGGCGCTTCACGGGAAAACGAGCGTAGACGTGGTACGACTAGATAGTTAATTTATTAACTTGTTTGAGGACCGGGAGCCGCCCGAGCGACCCGCGGATTTTTCGAGCAGCGTTTGGAGACAACGTAAATGAAGATGAATCGATGGATGGAGGTTCTGCTTGCCGCGGGCCTCGTGTGTGCGGCGGCCACGGCGTCGGCGCAGGTGAAGATCGGCGTGACGCTGTCGGCCACCGGGCCGGCCGCCTCGCTCGGGATTCCGGAAAAGAACACGATCGCGCTGCTGCCGAAGGAAATCGCGGGCAAGAGCGTCCAGTACATCGTGCTCGACGATGCATCCGACACGAGCCGCGCGGTGCAGAACGTGCGCAAGCTGATCGACGAGGATCACGTCGACGCGATCATCGGTTCATCCGTCACGCCGAACTCGCTCGCGATGCTCGATCCGGTGTCGCAGGGCAAGACGCCGACGATCTCGCTCGCGGCGAGCGCGCAGATCATCGCGCCGATGGACGCGAAGCGCGCCTGGATGTTCAAGGTGCCGCAGAACGACCAGTTGATGGCCGATGCGATCGCCGGCTACATGGCGAAGCACGGCGTGAAGACGGTCGGCTTCATCGGCTTCGCCGATGCGTATGGCGACAGCTGGTACAACACGTTCAACGCGGCTGCCGCGAAGAACGGGCTGAAGGTCGTGTCGAACGAGCGCTTCAACCGCACCGACGCGTCGGTGATGGGGCAGGTGCTGAAGCTGATGGGCTCGAATCCCGACGCGGTGCTGATCGCCGGATCCGGCACGCCGGCCGCGCTGCCGGCCAAGACGCTGAAGGAGCGTGGCTACAAGGGCAAGGTGTACCAGACGCACGGCGTCGCGAACAACGACTTCCTGCGCGTGTGCGGCAAGGATTGCGAAGGCGAGATCCTGCCGGCCGGTCCGGTGCTCGTGACCGACCAGTTGCCCGATTCGAACCCGGTGAAGAAGCCGGCGCTCGGCTACAAGGCCGCATACGAGAAGGCGTACGGCGCGGGTTCGCTGGCGACCTTCGGCGGCCACGCATGGGATGCGGGGCTGCTGCTGCAGCGTGCGATTCCCGACGCGCTGAAGAAGGGTCAACCGGGCACCGAGGCGTTCCGCGAGGCGCTGCGTGCGTCGCTCGAGAGCGTGAAGGATCTGCCCGTGTCGCACGGCGTGATCAACATGTCGGCGACCGATCACAACGGCTTCGACACGCGGGCGCGCGTGATGGTGCAGGTCGTCGACGGCAAGTGGAAGTTGCAGGCCGAGTAAGCATCACGTGAAACCGGCGGGCGCGGCGCGAACGGCGCCGTGCGCGCCGTTGGCGGCGGGGCGGGCCATGCGGCCCGTGCTCGCGTCGCATGGAATGTCCGGGAAGCCGCCGCACGACGCCTGACACCCCGATCTGGCCGTCCGCGCGCGGGCCGTTCCCGTCGCTGTTTCTCCGCAGCATTCTCGATACACGAAACGTATGGATCTCTCGATTGCAGCGATCCTCGCGCAAGACGGCATCACGACCGGCGCCATTTATGCATTGCTGTCGCTGGCGCTCGTGCTGGTGTTTTCCGTCACGCGGGTGATCTTCATTCCCCAGGGCGAATTCGTCGCCTACGGTGCGCTCACGCTTGCGGCGTTGCAGGCGCAGAAATTCCCCGCCACCTGCTGGCTGCTGTTCGTGATGGGCATCGCATGCTTCCTGCTGGAAGTCGGCGGCCTGATTCGCCATCGCGAACGCCGCCATCAGCTCGGCCGCACGCTCGCGACGCTCGGCAGCCGCTACGTGCTGCTGCCGCTCGCGGTGTTCGCGATCACGCGCAGCTTTGCCGCTCAGCCGATGCCGATGCTCGCGCAGATCGCGCTGACGCTCGCGATCGTCGTGCCGATGGGGCCGTTCGTCTACCGGCTCGTCTATCAGCCGATCGCCGAAGGCACGACGCTGCTGCTGTTGATCGTGTCGGTCGCCGTCCATTTCTCGATGGTCGGCCTCGGGCTCGTGATGTTCGGCGCGGAAGGCTCGCGCACCAACGGCTTCGCGGATGCTTCGCTGTCGGTCGGCAGCATGTCGGTGTCGGTGCAGAGCATCCTCGTGGTCGTGACCGCGCTGGTGCTGATCGGCGCGCTCTACGTGTACTTCGGCCGCACGATCGCCGGCAAGGCGCTGCGCGCGACCTCGGTGAACCGGCTCGGCGCGCGGCTCGTCGGCATCGGCACGACCGAAGCAGGGCGGCTCGCATTCACGCTGGCGGCCGGGCTCGGCGTGCTGTCCGGCATCCTCGTCGGTCCGCTGACGACGATCTATTACGACTCCGGCTTCCTGATAGGCCTGAAGGGTTTCGTCGGCGCGATCATCGGCGGGCTGGTCAGTTATCCGCTCGCGGCCGCCGGCTCGCTGCTGGTCGGCGTGCTCGAATCGTATTCGTCGTTCTGGGCGAGCGCGTACAAGGAAGTGATCGTGTTCACGCTGATCATCCCGGTGCTGCTGTGGCGCAGTTTCGCGACGCCGCACGCGGAAGAGGACGAGGAGTGACGCGATGAAGACGATGGTACGCAACAAGACCTTCTGGGTGTTTCTCGTGGTGCTGTTCACGCTGCCGGTGCTGCCCGGTGCGCTGCAGGTGCCCGAATACTGGATCACGCTGCTGAACTACATCGGCCTCTACGCGATCGTCGCGATCGGGCTCGTGCTGCTGACGGGCGTTGGCGGGATGACGAGCTTCGGGCAGGCCGCGTTCGTCGGCATCGGCGCGTATGCGACCGCATTCCTGACCACGCGATACGGTGTGTCGCCGTGGCTCGCGCTGATCGTCGGTGTCGTGCTGACGGCGCTCGTCGCGCTCGTGCTCGGCGCGGTCACGATGCGCCTGTCCGGGCACTTCCTGCCGCTCGGCACGATCGCGTGGGGCCTCGCGCTGTTCTATCTGTTCGGCAACCTCGAACTGCTCGGCAAGTACGACGGGATCAACGGGATTCCGGCGCTGAACCTGTTCGGCATCGAGCTCGGCAGCGGCCGCAGCCTGTACTTTCTGATCTGGGCCGTCGTGCTGGTCGCGATCGTGTCGGTGCAGAACCTGCTCAACAGCCGGCCCGGCCGCGCGATCCGCGCGCTGCGCGGCGGCGGGGTGATGGCCGAGGCGATGGGCGTGAACACCGCGTGGATGCGCGTCGTGATCTTCATCTACGCGGCCGTGCTCGCGGCGGTATCGGGCTTCCTGTACGCGCACCTGCAGCGCGCGGTGAACCCGACCCCGTTCGGCCTGAATCACGGGATCGAATTCCTGTTCATGGCCGTGGTTGGCGGCGTGTCGCACGTGTGGGGCGCGGTGCTCGGCGCGGCGATCCTCACCGTGCTGCAGGACTACCTGCAGACGCTGTTGCCGAAGCTGCTCGGCTCGGAGGGCAACTTCGAGATCATCGTGTTTGGCGTGCTGATGGTGCTGCTGCTGCAGTACGCGCGCCAGGGCGTGTGGCCGTTCGTCGCGAAGCTGTTTCCGCGCGGGCCGCGCGCGCACGTGCCCGACCATGCGGATCCGCTGCCGCAGCGCGCGAAGCCGGTGGCGGGCGAACCGCTGCTCGTCGTCGATAACGCGCGCAAGCAGTTCGGCGGGCTGGTGGCCGTCAACGACGTCAGTTTCGACGTGAAAGCAGGGCAGATCATCGGCCTGATCGGCCCGAACGGCGCCGGCAAGTCGACCACGTTCAACCTCGTGACCGGCGTGCTGCAGCCGACCGGCGGCACGATCACGTTCCGCGGCGAGCGGATCGACGGGCTCACGTCGCGCCAGATCGTCCGGCGCGGGATCGGCCGTACGTTCCAGCACGTGAAGCTGCTGCCGACGATGACGGTGCTCGAGAACGTCGCGATCGGCGCACACCTGCGCGGCCATACCGGCGTGTGGCGCAGCATCGCGCGGCTCAATGCACATGAGGAAGCGCAGCTGCTGGCCGAGGCGGCACGGCAGATCCGCCGCGTCGGGCTCGAAAGGCACATGTACGACGAAGCGGGCAGCCTCGCGCTCGGCCAGCAGCGCATTCTCGAAATCGCACGCGCGCTGTGCTGCGATCCGACGCTGTTGCTGCTTGACGAGCCGGCCGCCGGGCTGCGCTACCAGGAGAAGCAGCAGCTCGCGAACCTGCTGCGGCGCCTGAAGGCCGAAGGGATGAGCGTGTTGCTCGTGGAACATGACATGGATTTCGTGATGAACCTCACCGACCGGCTGGTGGTGATGGAGTTCGGCACGCGGATCGCGGAAGGGCTGCCGCGGGATGTGCAGCAGGATCCGGCGGTGCTTGAAGCGTATCTGGGCGGGGTGGAGTGATGACGGACACGACGATGCCGATTCTCGAGGTGCGCGGTCTGGCGGTGCGGTACGGGAAGGTTGAGGCGCTGCACGGTGCAGCGATCAAGGTTGGCGCAGGGCAGATCGTCAGCGTGATCGGCCCGAACGGGGCCGGCAAGTCGACGCTGCTGAACGCGATCATGGGCGCGTTGCCCGTGACCGGGCACGCGTCGGGCGCGGTCGTGTACCGCGGCGACGACGTGGGCGCGCTGCCGGTCGAGCAGCGCGTCGCGCGCGGAATGTGCCTCGTGCCGGAAAAGCGCGAGCTGTTCAGCACGATGACGGTCGAGGACAACCTCGTATTGGGCGCGTATCGCCGCAAGCTCGCGGGCCAGTCGAACTTCCTTGACCAGCTCGATCATGTGTTTACGCTGTTTCCGCGGCTCAAGGAGCGGCGCAAGCAGGCGGCCGGCACGCTGTCGGGCGGCGAACGGCAAATGCTCGCGGTGGGCCGCGCGCTGATGGGTAAGCCTGACCTGCTGATGCTGGACGAGCCGAGTCTCGGGCTGGCCCCGCTTATCGTGAAGGAGATTTTTCATATCGTCAGCGCGTTGCGCGGCACAGGCGTCGCGACGCTGTTGATCGAGCAGAACGCGCGGGCCGCGCTGCAGATCTCGGACTACGGCTATGTGCTGGAGACGGGCGAGTTTGCGCTCGAAGGGCCGGCGGCCGAGCTGGCACAGAATCCGCGCGTGATTGAAACATACCTGGGGCTGGCGAAGAAAATGGCTTGATGGTTGGGGTAGTTGGCGGGAGCCGGGCGGCGTGTTTCACGTGAAACACGCCGTTTTTGTTTTCGGGAGGAGGGCGATGCTGCGGTGAATCGGGTGTGGGGATAAGTGCCGGAGCAACAAGCAAAAGCCCTGTGACGGGAGTGGGGTGCTCGTCATACGGGGTGGCACAGGGTAGCGAGCATTGTGTGCGCGACAGTGCTCTGTCGCCGCGAGCCAGTCGGCACAGGGGATAAGTGCCGGGTGAATGATCGAAAGTACTGTGACGGCATGCCGATGTCGGGTTTCGCGAACCGCTACCCGATGCTGCTTTTGCACAGCTTTATGGTGTGCGGGTGAGGTCACGGTATCGCCGCCGACGCAGGCCGGGCACCACAGCTCAACCAATCGGTCGAAAAAAACGACCAAATGAACGGGCCCTACCATTCGGACTGTCTTCGGGTGAAAAGCGAACCCGCTATAATTCGGCCCATACATTTCTCAGATAGGTTCGTGCGCAGTCCTGCGCCCGGAATCCACCATGCTTTTTCCCACAGAATTTGACGTCATCGTCGTCGGTGGCGGGCACGCCGGCACGGAAGCCGCGTTGGCATCGGCCCGTATGGGTGCGAAGACGCTGCTGCTGACCCATAACATCGAAACGCTCGGGCAGATGAGCTGCAATCCGTCGATCGGCGGCATTGGCAAGGGCCATCTGGTCAAGGAAGTCGATGCGCTCGGCGGCGCGATGGCCGCCGCGACGGACGAGAGCGGTATTCAGTTCCGGATCCTCAATTCGTCGAAGGGCCCGGCCGTGCGCGCGACGCGTGCGCAGGCAGACCGCATCCTGTACAAGGCTGCGATCCGCCATCGGCTCGAGAACCAGCCCAACCTGTGGCTGTTCCAGCAGGCCGTCGACGATCTGATGGTCGAAGGCGACCGCGTGGTCGGCGCCGTCACGCAGATCGGCATCCGCTTCCGCGCACGTGCTGTGGTGCTGACGGCCGGTACCTTCCTCGACGGCAAGATCCACGTCGGCCTGAACAACTACACGGGCGGTCGCGCGGGCGATCCGGCGGCCGTGTCGCTGTCGGCGCGCCTGAAGGAGCTGAAGCTGCCGCAGGGCCGCCTGAAGACCGGTACGCCGCCGCGTATCGATGGCCGCTCGATTGACTTCTCGAAGCTGGACGAGCAGCCGGGCGATCTCGATCCGATCCCGGTGTTCTCGTTCCTGGGCCGCGCGGAGCAGCATCCGCAGCAGCTGCCGTGCTGGGTCACGCATACGAACGAGCGCACGCACGACATCATTCGCGGCGGCCTCGACCGTTCGCCTATGTATACAGGCGTGATCGAAGGCGTCGGCCCACGTTACTGCCCGTCGATCGAGGACAAGATCCACCGATTCGCGTCGAAGGAGTCGCACCAGATCTTCCTGGAGCCGGAAGGGCTGACGACCAACGAGTTCTATCCGAACGGGATTTCGACGAGCCTGCCGTTCGACGTGCAGCTCGAGCTCGTGCACTCGATGCGCGGCCTCGAGAACGCGCACATCCTGCGCCCCGGCTACGCGATCGAGTACGACTACTTCGACCCGCGCGCGCTGAAGGCGTCGCTCGAGACGAAGGCGATCAACGGGCTGTTCTTTGCGGGCCAGATCAACGGTACGACCGGCTACGAAGAAGCGGCTGCACAAGGCCTGCTGGCCGGCCTGAACGCAGGCCGTTACGTGCAGGAGAAGGACGCATGGTGTCCGCGTCGCGACCAGGCGTACCTTGGTGTGCTGGTCGACGACCTTGTCACACGTGGTGTGGCCGAGCCGTACCGGATGTTCACGAGCCGTGCCGAGTACCGTCTGAGCCTGCGTGAGGACAATGCGGACATGCGCCTGACCGAAATCGGCCGCGAGCTGGGCCTGGTCGACGACGTGCGCTGGGATGTGTTCAGCCGGAAGCGCGATGCTGTTTCACGTGAAACCGAACGGCTGAAATCGACGTGGGTCACGCCGAAGACGCTGCCGCCGGAAGAGGCGACCGCGTTGCTCGGCAAGGCAATCGATCACGAGTACAGCCTCGCTGAACTGTTGCGTCGCCCGGGCGTCAGCTACGACGGCGTGTGCGGCCTGAAGGGCGGCGAATGCGGTCCGGCTGAGCCGCTGGGCGACGATCCGGTGCTGCTCGAGCAGATCAAGGAACAGGTCGAGATCGGCATCAAATATCAGGGCTATATCGAGCGTCAGGCCAGCGAGATCGAACGCAACGATGCGAACGAGAACACGCGCCTGCCGGACGGTATCGATTACCGCGAGGTTCGCGGCCTGTCGTTCGAAGTAAGCCAGAAGCTCAACGAGTTCCGGCCGGAAACGATCGGCCAGGCATCGCGGATCTCGGGCGTCACGCCGGCGGCAATCTCGCTGCTGATGGTGCATCTGAAGCGCCGTGGCCTCGGCCGCCGTAACGCCACGGCCGCAGAGGCGACCGAGCAGGGGGACGGCACCGTCCCGACGCAACAATGACGGCGCGTCGCGCGCCGGCGGTTAATCGGGACGTACTTGAACAGATGCTCGTCGACGGCACGGCCGCGCTCGACATCGCATTGACGGATGCACAACGCAACCAGCTGCTCGACTATGTCGCGCTGCTCGGCAAGTGGAACGCGGTCTACAACCTGACTGCGATCCGCGACCCGAAGCAGATGCTGATCCAGCACATTCTCGATTCGCTCTCCATCGTTCCGCATCTGCGCGATCGTGCATCGGCGCGCGTGCTCGACGTGGGTTCGGGGGGCGGGTTGCCCGGCATCGTACTGGCGATCGTCCAGCCGGATTGGCAGGTCACGCTGAACGATATCGTGCAGAAGAAGTCTGCATTCCAGACGCAGATGCGTGCGGAGTTGAAGCTCGCGAACCTGTCGGTCGTCACCGGGCGGGTCGAATCGCTGCAGCCGGGTGTCGAAGTGCCGGAAAAATTCGACATCATCGTATCCCGCGCTTTCGCGGACCTATCCGACTTCGTTAAACTTGCTCGACATCTCGTCGCGCACGGCGGATCGATCTGGGCAATGAAGGGTGTCCACCCGGACGACGAAATTGCACGGCTGCCGGAAGGCAGTCGCGTAAAGCAGACGATGCGGCTGGCGGTACCGATGCTCGATGCCGAACGGCATCTGATCGAGGTCACCGTCGAAGAGGCGAATTGAAGGCGTGCGGTAGCGCGCCGTTTGTTTGAAGGTAAAGGGAACACACCAACGATGGCAAAGATCTTCTGCGTTGCGAACCAGAAGGGGGGCGTCGGCAAGACGACGACATCGGTCAATCTCGCCGCAAGCCTTGCAGCGCAGGAGCAACGAGTCCTGCTGATCGATCTCGACCCGCAGGGCAACGCGACGATGGGCAGCGGGATCGACAAGGCCGCCTGCGAGTCGACCGTGTACGAAGTGCTGGTCGACGGCGTATCGGTGACGGACGCGCGCGTCCGTCCGGAAGGTGTCACGTACGACGTGCTGCCGGCCAACCGCGAGCTGTCCGGTGCCGAGATCGAGTTGATCAGCATCGATAACCGCGAGCGCCGATTGAAGGCCGCGCTCGAGCGCGTCGCCGACGACTACGACTTCGTGCTGATCGATTGTCCGCCGACGCTGTCGCTACTGACGCTGAATGGGCTGTGCGCGGCGCATGGCGTCGTGATCCCGATGCAGTGCGAGTACTTCGCGCTGGAAGGGCTGTCGGATCTCGTCAATACGATCAAGCAGGTTCACGCGAACATGAACCGCGATCTGAAGATCATCGGCTTGCTGCGCGTGATGTTCGATCCGCGCATCACGCTGCAGCAGCAAGTCTCCGATCAACTGAAAGCGCACTTCGGCGACAAGGTGTTCGACGCGGTGATTCCGCGCAACGTGCGCCTGGCGGAAGCGCCGAGTTACGGGTTGCCGGGCGTCGTGTTCGACCGCAACTCGCGCGGTGCGCAGGCGTATCTCCAGTTCGGTGCCGAGATGATCGATCGCGTGCGCGCGTTCGAGGTGTCGTGATCCGGACATGAGCGAAGCGAGGAAGAAAGACATGAACGCGGTACCAAAGAAGAAGGGCTTGGGACGTGGCCTCGAAGCGCTGCTCGGCGGCAGTGCGGACATCACCGAAGCGGTGAAGATCGAAGGCGCACCGAACACGCTCGCACTCGGCAAGCTGCAGGCCGGCAAGTACCAGCCGCGGACGCGGATGGACGAAGGCAGCCTGCAGGAGCTGGCGGCCAGCATTCGCGCGCAAGGCGTGATGCAGCCGATTCTGGTACGGCCCATTTCGTCTGATAAATACGAGATCATCGCCGGCGAGCGCCGTTTCCGCGCGGCACGCCTGGCGGGCCTCGACGAAGTGCCGGTGCTCGTGAAGGACGTGTCCGATCAGGCCGCCGCGGCGATGGCGCTGATCGAGAACATCCAGCGCGAGGACCTGAATCCGCTGGAAGAGGCGCACGGTATCCAGCGTCTGCTCGACGAGTTCGGTTTCACGCACGAACAGGCAGCCGAATCGGTCGGCCGTTCGCGCAGCGCGGTGTCGAACCTGCTGCGCTTGCTGAACCTCGCCTCGCCGGTGCAGACGATGCTGCTGGCCGGCGATCTCGACATGGGCCACGCGCGTGCGCTGCTCGCGGTCGACGCGGCGACGCAGATCACGCTCGCGCACCAGGTCGTCAACAAGCGCATGTCGGTGCGCGAGACCGAGAAGCTGGTCGCTCACACGACGAAGGAAGCGCCGGCCGTGAAGGCGCGCGCGAAGGACGACGGCGGCCGCGATACGCGCCGTCTCGAAGAGGAGTTGTCCGACCTGCTCGCGTCGACGGTGAAGATCAAGCTCGGCCGCCGCGGGCGAGGGCAGGTGATGATCGACTTCGGCAACCTCGATGCGCTCGAGGGAATCCTCGCGCGCCTGCGCGGCAACGTCGCAACTGAAGAGTAACGAGGCACAATTGGTGGAAAGTACGGGCGCGCCGGCGCCACGCCGGTGGCTCGGCTGGCTTTCGCAGGAGCCAGTACTGACGGTACTGGGTCTTGCGCTGATTCTTCTTCAATGGTTGCGTCAGCAACCAATTTCCACGTTGGCCGGTCTCGTCGACTGGCCGACCGTTGCGACGCTCGCGGGTTTGCTGATGCTGACCAAGGCGCTCGAGCTGTCCGGATGCCTGATGTGGCTCGCGCATCGCATCGTGCATCACGTGCACTCCGAGCGCGGGCTCGCGATGTTGCTTGTCGTGTTTGCGGCGGTGCTCGCAATGTGGCTCACCAACGATGTCGCTCTGTTCATCGTCGTGCCGCTGATGGTGTCGCTGCGTGCGCTGACACCGCTGCCGTTCCGCCGGCTCGTGATCGTGGTCGCGCTGGCCGTCAACGCGGGGTCCGTCGCGACACCGCTCGGTAACCCCCAGAACCTTTTCCTGTGGCAATTGAGCGGCATGCCGTTCGGCCGCTTCGTCGTCGAGCTCGGGCCGCTTGCCCTCGCGCTGATGGCGCTGCTGCTCGGGCTGACGGCGTGCGCGTTTCGTGCCAGGCCGCTCGACCTGTCGGGAGACGTCGAGGTTGTTCCCGTGCAGCGCGTGCACGCACTGCTCGCGGCGGTGCTGTTCGGTGCATTCGTGTGGCTGGCCGACGCGCATCATCCGTTGCCGGGCCTCATCGTCGTCGTGATCGCGCTGCTCGTGGCAAAACGTGAGGCAGTCCTGAAGATCGACTGGCTGCTGCTGCTGATCTTCGTGCTGATGTTCGTCGTGTTGCGCAGCGCGGCCGCGTTGCCCGTTGTCCACGACGCGATCGCGCGAACCCATCTCGATTCGCCGCTGCGCGTGTTCGCGGCGGGTGCGGTGCTGTCGCAGGGCATCAGCAACGTGCCGGCGGCGATCCTGCTGTCGGAGTTCACGCACGACTGGCGTGCGCTTGCGTTCGGGGTGTCGGTCGGCGGTTTCGGTTTCGCGATCGGTTCGCTCGCGAACCTGATCGCGGTGCGTCTCGCCAAGGAGCCGCGCATGTGGCTGCCGTTTCACCTCGTGTCGATTCCGTTCGCGCTCGTGAGCGCGGCACTGGGCGCGTGGTTGCTCGTGCACGGCTGAGCAGCGCGGCCGCGTGCGGTGCAGGCGTGCTGCAAGCTTGAGAGGGTGGGGCACAGCATTCGCAACTGATGCGAAGCGGTGGTTGTTGATAAGTATGGCAACCCACAGTCGATCTACTGTGGTGGCGCAACAACTGAATGCAGGCATCGGCGCGCTCGCGTTCGAGCGTATTTCGCGCATCGCGCTCGACGCGGTGGTCACAGTATTTCCTCTCTTCCGCATCGCCGCGCCGAGTCATTTCGGGTGGTCGCGTCACAGAAGAATTCCTGCTGCGATCGCGTCGCGCCGGTGGCGCCCGCGCCAGGCGTCGATGTCGTGTGATTGCCTCGTTGCCGGACTTTTTCGGGCAAGAAATACCGGTGCAAAAAACCGACCTTACAACTGTCATCGTACGTCGTTGATTCGCGCGTTTTTCACATGATGAGGCGTCGTTTTACGCAGGTTTTTGTCGCGTCTAAAGCCTTGAATCACTTGCAACTATCGCTTACAATCGCCCGGATTTGTTAGCTAGGCACCCCTGAAAGCTTTCAGAAAGCTTGGGGCCGGGTTCAGGGATTTTGCGGAAGATTGCGATGGCGGGTCAGGCGCCGAACGACAGGCACGATGATCACCGAGCGCAACGCACCGCTTCAGCGGCCGGCGAGCGGCGCGAGTCCGATGACGATGACTGGGATGCCGAGCAGCAAGATGACAACATCGTTCCGCTCACGCGGACGGAAGCCGAGAGGTTGTTCGGTCCGAACGTGAGCAAGCCGCCGCGCGTGACCCCCTACAAGGTGGTGATCGCGCAGGTGGTCTTGTCCCTGGTTGCAACGCTGGCGTGGTGGCTGTTTTCAAAGTCGCCGGGCGCCGCTGCGCAATCCGCGTTTCTGGGCGGGGCGATCGGCTGGGTGCCAAGCGCGTTGTTCGTGGCACGACTGAAGGCAGGTGGCTCGGCCACCGTGATGAGCTGGGTGATGGGCGAAGCCCTGAAGCTCGGCGTGACGGTCGGGATGTTCGCTGCAGTGGCGTACGGCTATGCCGGCGTGCACTGGCCGGCACTCCTCGTCACCTACCTCGTCGTGCTGAAGACGTACTGGATCGCGCTGGCCTGGCGGTAAGCAACAAGCAGCGTGCGGTTTCGACAACGAACCGCACCGGCCCGTTCCCGCAATAACGTATTGCGGAACGGGGCAAAACGATTTTCGACAATTTGGGTGGCATTAACGATATGGCAGCTAGCGAAGGCACGCGCGGTCCGGATCCGTCCGAGTACATTGCGCACCACTTGCAGAATTTCTCCACCTCGCATCAGACGTCGATTTTCGACATCCACGTCTGGAACCTCGACACGCTGTTCTGGTCGATCGTGTGCGGCATCGTGACGATCCTCCTGCTGCGTCTGGCCGCCCGCAAGGCGACCTCGGGCGTGCCGGGCCGCTTCCAGTGCGCGATCGAGATGCTCGTCGAAATGGTCGAAGACCAGTCGAAGGCCATCGTCCACGGCAATCGCACCTTCATCGCTCCGCTCGCCCTCACGGTGTTCGTGTGGGTCGCGCTGATGAACTCCCTCGACTTCCTCCCGGTCGACCTGCCGGGCCGTGTCATCGGCCTGCTCGGTCTGTCGGACGTGATTTCCCACCATCGCATCGTCCCGACGGCCGACCTGAACGGCACGCTCGGCATCGCCCTCGGCGTGTTCGTCCTGATGATCTACTACAGCATCAAGATCAAGGGCGCGGGCGGCTTCGTGCATGAGCTGCTGTCGGCGCCGTTCGGCGCCCACCCGCTGCTGTGGATCCCGAACCTCGCGCTGAACATCGTCGAATACCTCGCGAAGACCGTCTCCCTCGGCATGCGGCTGTTCGGCAACATGTATGCGGGTGAGCTGTTGTTCCTGTTGATCGCCCTGCTCGGCAGCATGTGGAGCTTCGGTGGCGACGCAACGTTCCTCGGCTTCGTTGGCCATGTGATCGCGGGTAGCGTCTGGGCAATCTTCCACATCCTGATTGTTCTGTTGCAGGCATTCATTTTCATGATGCTGACGCTGGTGTATCTCGGCCAGGCGCACGACACGCACTAAGCGTGGCGTGCAAAAAAGAGTTTCCGTTTTAGTTTTTTAAATCTCAGTTCCAAGTCTTTTCACAAAGGAGTGATCATGCAAGCTTACATCGCCAACATCCAGGGTCTGACCGCCATCGGTATCGGCATCATCATCGGCCTGGGTGCTATCGGCGCCTGTATCGGTATCGCGCTGATGGGTGGCAAGTACATCGAAGCCTGCGCGCGTCAGCCGGAACTCATCAACCCGCTGCAAACGAAGATGTTCCTGTTGGCCGGCCTGATCGACGCTGCATTCCTGATCGGCGTTGGTGTCGCAATGCTGTTCGCGTTCGCGAACCCGCTCCTGTCGAAGCTCGCAGGCTAAGGTTCCACGGAACTTTGCGTCCGGCGCGAGCCGGCGCAGGGCGGAACGGAGACTTGGGGCGCTGATCGAATGCAACTCGATGAGCGCCTTACCGTTTCATTTTTCCGGAATAGCAGATAAGGAAACACCGTGAATCTCAACGCAACTCTGTTTGCGCAAATGGTCGTGTTCCTGGTCCTCGCGTGGTTCACGATGAAATTCGTGTGGCCGCCGTTGATCAACGCCCTCGACGAACGTTCGAAGAAGATCGCCGACGGCCTCGCCGCCGCGGAGAAGGGCAAGGCGGAACTCGACGCAGCGCACAAGCGCGTGGACCAGGAACTCGCGCAGGCCCGCAACGACGGCCAGCAGCGCATCGCCGACGCTGAAAAGCGTGCCCAGGCGGTCGCCGAGGAAATCAAGGCCAACGCCCAAGCTGAAGCCGCCCGCATCGTCGCTCAGGCGAAAGCGGAAGCAGAACAGCAAATCGTGAAGGCGCGCGAAGCGCTGCGTGGCGAAGTCGCCTCGCTGGCCGTGAAGGGCGCCGAGCAGATCCTGAAGCGCGAAGTCGATCAAACGGCCCACGCCCAACTGCTGAATCAACTGAAAGCCGAGCTCTGATCATGGCCGAACTTGCAACCATCGCCCGCCCTTACGCAGAAGCGCTGTTCCGCGTGGCCGAGGGAGGTGACATCGCCGCCTGGTCCACGCTCGTGCAAGAGCTGGCCCAGGTTGCGCGTCTGCCGGAAGTGCTGTCGGTCGCGTCGAGCCCGAAGGTGACGCGCACGCAAGTGGCCGAGCTGCTGCTTGCTGCGTTGAAGTCGCCGGTCGCGGCCGGCGCCGAAGCGAAGAACTTCGTGCAGATGCTGGTCGACAATCATCGCATCGCGCTGCTGCCGGAAATCGCCGAGCAGTTCGAGGCGCTCAAGAACGAACGTGAAGGTGCAGCCGACGCCGAGATCGTGAGCGCGTTCCCGCTGAACGGCGCGGATCTCGAAAGCCTCGTCTCTGGCCTCGAACGTAAGTTCAAGCGCAAGCTGAAGCCGACGGTCGAAGTCGATTCGTCGCTGATCGGCGGCGTGCGCGTGACGGTCGGCGACGAAGTGCTCGACACCTCGGTTCGCGCGCGCCTCGCATCGATGCAGGCTGCCTTGACCGCCTGAGCGCCACGCCGGCACGCAACAGAATTGACTATCAGGAGCGAATAATGCAACTCAATCCCTCTGAGATCAGCGAACTGATCAAGAGCCGGATCCAGGGCCTTGAAGCGAGCGCAGACGTTCGCAACCAAGGCACGGTGATCTCCGTGACCGACGGTATCGTGCGTATCCACGGCCTGTCGGACGTGATGCAGGGCGAAATGCTCGAGTTTCCGGGCAACACGTTCGGTCTCGCGCTGAACCTCGAGCGCGACTCGGTCGGCGCGGTGATTCTCGGCGAATACGAACACATCTCGGAAGGCGACATCGTCAAGACGACGGGCCGCATTCTCGAAGTGCCGGTGGGTCCGGAACTCGTCGGCCGCGTGGTCGATGCGCTCGGCAACCCGATCGACGGCAAGGGCCCGGTCAACGCCAAGCTGACCGACGCGATCGAAAAGATCGCCCCGGGCGTGATCTGGCGTAAGTCGGTGTCGCAGCCGGTGCAGACGGGCATCAAGTCGATCGACGCGATGGTGCCGATCGGCCGTGGCCAGCGTGAGCTGATCATCGGCGACCGTCAGTGCGGCAAGACCGCGGTGGCGCTCGACGCGATCATCAACCAGAAAGGCAAGGACCTGATCTGTATCTACGTCGCGATCGGCCAGAAGGCTTCGTCGATCATGAACGTGGTTCGCAAGCTCGAAGAAACGGGCGCGATGGAATACACGATCGTCGTCGCCGCCTCGGCATCGGATTCGGCTGCCATGCAGTACCTGGCACCGTACGCCGGCTGCACGATGGGCGAATACTTCCGCGACCGTGGCCAAGACGCGCTGATCATTTATGACGACTTGACCAAGCAAGCCTGGGCATACCGTCAGATCTCGCTGCTGCTGCGCCGCCCGCCGGGCCGTGAAGCGTACCCGGGCGACGTGTTTTATCTGCACTCGCGTCTGCTCGAGCGCGCTGCTCGCGTGTCGGAAGAGTACGTCGAGAAGTTCACGAACGGCGAAGTGAAGGGCAAGAGCGGTTCGCTGACGGCACTGCCGGTCATCGAAACGCAGGCTGGCGACGTGACCGCGTTCGTTCCGACGAACGTGATCTCGATTACCGACGGCCAGATCTTCCTGGAAACCGACCTGTTCAACGCAGGCATCCGCCCGGCAATCAACGCCGGCGTGTCGGTGTCGCGAGTCGGTGGCGCCGCTCAGACGAAGGTCGTGAAGAAGCTGTCGGGCGGTATCCGTACCGACCTCGCGCAGTACCGTGAACTGGCCGCATTCGCGCAGTTCGCATCGGACCTCGACGAAGCGACCCGCAAGCAGCTCGAGCGCGGCCGCCGCGTGACGGAACTGCTGAAGCAGCCGCAGTACCAGCCGCTGCAGGTGTGGGAACTGGCCGTGTCGCTGTACGCCGCGAACAACGGCTACCTCGACGATCTCGACGTCAAGCAAGTGCTGTCGTTCGAGAAGGGCCTGCGCGACAACCTGAAGACCAGCCACGCTGACCTCATCAAGCGCATCGAAGACACCAAGGATCTCTCGAAGGACGACGAAGGCGCACTGCGCTCGGCAATCGAATCCTTCAAGAAGTCCGGTGCCTATTGATCCGCGAGTGACACACTGAGGCCGCGCGGGTGCTGATGCGCCCGCGCCGCTTCGGTCAAGGAGCAAGCTATGGCTGGAATGAAGGAAATTCGCGGCAAGATCAAGAGCGTGCAGAACACGCGCAAGATCACGAAGGCGATGGAGATGGTGGCTGCATCGAAGATGCGTCGCGCGCAGGAACGCATGCGCGCCGCTCGTCCGTATGCAGACAAGGTCCGTGCCATCGCCGCGCACATGAGCCGTGCGAACCCGGAGTACCGCCACCCGTTCATGGTGGCAAACGACGGCGCGCAGACGGCCGGCATCATCCTCGTCACGACGGACAAGGGTCTTTGCGGCGGTCTGAACACCAACGTGCTGCGTGCGACGGTGCAGAAGTTCAAGGAGCTGGAAGAGAAGGGCCAGAAGGTCGAAGCCACCGCGATCGGTAGCAAGGGCCTCGGGTTCCTGAACCGCTTCGGCGCGAAGGTGCTGTCGCAGGTCGTGCACCTCGGCGACACCCCGCATCTGGACAAGCTGATCGGCGCTGTGAAGACGCAGCTCGATCTGTACTCGGAAGGCAAGCTGTCGGCGGTCTATATCGCTTACACGCGCTTCGTCAACACGATGAAGCAGGAAGCCGTGATCGAGCAGCTGCTGCCGCTGTCGTCGGAACACTTCGAAGCCGATGACGGTACGCCGGCAACGTCGTGGGACTACATCTACGAGCCGGACGCGCAGGCAGTCGTCGACGAACTGCTCGTGCGTTACGTCGAGGCGCTGGTGTACCAGGCCGTCGCGGAAAACATGGCGTCCGAGCAATCGGCGCGGATGGTCGCGATGAAGGCCGCGTCCGACAACGCGAAGACGGTGATCAGCGAACTGCAGCTCGTGTACAACAAGAGCCGCCAGGCCGCGATTACGAAAGAACTGTCGGAGATCGTCGGCGGCGCAGCCGCTGTTTAAGCGCGCGCCGGGACGACAACTGCGCCTTTGCGCGAGTAAAGAATCAGGTATTTAAAGGAAAAGCGATGAGTACTGCTGCTTTGGTAGAAGGCAAGATCGTACAGTGCATCGGCGCCGTTATCGACGTGGAATTCCCGCGCGACAGCATGCCGAAGATCTACGACGCGCTCATTCTCGATGGCTCGGAACTGACGCTCGAAGTCCAGCAGCAGCTGGGCGACGGCGTGGTCCGTACCATCTGTCTGGGTGCATCCGACGGCCTGCGCCGCGGCCTGACCGTGAAGAACACGAGCAAGCCGATTTCGGTGCCGGTCGGCAAGCCGACCCTCGGTCGTATCATGGACGTGCTCGGCCGTCCGATCGACGAAGCCGGTCCGATCGAAAGCGAACATACGCGTTCGATCCACCAGAAGGCTCCGGCGTTCGACGAACTGTCGCCGTCGACCGAACTGCTCGAAACGGGTATCAAGGTTATCGACCTGATCTGCCCGTTCGCGAAGGGCGGCAAGGTTGGCCTGTTCGGCGGTGCTGGCGTGGGCAAGACCGTCAACATGATGGAGCTCATCAACAACATCGCGAAGGAACACGGCGGTTACTCCGTGTTCGCGGGCGTGGGCGAGCGTACCCGTGAAGGGAACGACTTCTACCACGAAATGAAGGACTCGAACGTTCTCGACAAGGTCGCGCTGGTGTACGGCCAGATGAACGAGCCGCCGGGCAACCGTCTGCGCGTCGCGCTGACCGGCCTGACGATGGCCGAGCACTTCCGTGACGAAGGCCTCGACGTGCTGTTCTTCGTCGACAACATCTACCGTTTCACGCTGGCCGGTACCGAAGTGTCGGCACTGCTCGGCCGTATGCCGTCGGCAGTGGGCTATCAGCCGACGCTGGCTGAAGAAATGGGCAAGCTGCAAGAGCGCATCACGTCGACCAAGAAGGGCTCGATTACGTCGGTTCAGGCCGTGTACGTCCCTGCGGACGACTTGACCGACCCGTCGCCTGCCACGACCTTCGGCCACCTGGACGCAACCGTCGTTCTGTCGCGTGACATCGCTTCGCTGGGTATCTACCCGGCGGTCGACCCGCTCGACTCGACGTCGCGCCAGATCGACCCGAACGTGATCGGTGAAGAGCACTACTCGATCACCCGTCGCGTTCAGCAGACGCTGCAGCGCTACAAGGAACTGCGCGACATCATCGCGATTCTGGGCATGGACGAACTGTCGCCGGAAGACAAGCTGTCGGTCGCACGTGCGCGTAAGATCCAGCGTTTCCTGTCGCAGCCGTTCCACGTCGCTGAAGTGTTCACGGGCTCGCCGGGCAAGTACGTGCCGCTGAAGGAAACGATCCGTGGCTTCAAGATGATCGTCGACGGCGAGTGCGACCACCTGCCGGAACAGGCGTTCTACATGGTCGGCACGATCGACGAAGCCTTCGAAAAGGCCAAGAAGATCCAGTAAGGGTCATATGGGATGGAAGTGAGCGCTGAAGCGCTCACTTCTGCCGACCGCCGAGGGGCCTGAGTAAGCGCTAAAGCGCTAACTCAGGCCAACCACGGCATGGGATCGGAGTAAGCGCTGAAGCGCTAACTCCGATCGACAGGAGTTCGATATGGCAACCATCAAAGTAGACGTCGTCAGCGCGGAAGAGCAGATCTTCTCGGGCGAGGCGAAATTCGTCGCGCTGCCGGGCGAAACGGGTGAACTGGGTATTCTGCCGGGTCACACGCCGCTGATCACGCGGATTCGTCCGGGTGCGGTGCGCATCGAAGTCGAGGGCGGCAACGACGAATTCGTGTTCGTCGCGGGCGGCATTCTCGAAGTGCAGCCGGGCGCCGTGACGGTGCTCGCCGATACCGCGATCCGCGGCAAGGACCTCGACGCGGCGAAAGCCGAGGAAGCACGCAAGCGTGCCGAGGAAACGCTGCAGAACGCGAAGTCGGACCTCGACCTCGCAAAGGCGCAATCCGAGCTCGCGACCGCGATGGCGCAGCTCGAGGCGATCCAGCGTCTGGCGAAGATTCGCAGCCGGCACTGAGCCGCGCGCGCGTATCCCGCGAAAGAAAGCAGCCTTCGGGCTGCTTTTTTTTCGCCCGTCGTTTTCGTCTGTTTTTTGCGGGCCGGATCGTATCGTCCGGTCGTGCTATTTCATCCGCCGGCCGCGATTTGCTGTCAGAGTGTCGTCAGCAGAGCGCGGCATCATCCGGGCAGAGGCTGTCCGCCGCGATTGCGGCGGAGCAGGCGCGTGCATCAGCCGCGTGCCGGGCCGATCAGACAAAAACGGACGGAGACATCGATGGCAGCAGACCTTGGCAAGGGGGCGCTGATCGCGCCCGAAAACGGACTGTCGTACGTGCGCGGCGCGACCGACGTGCCGCTATCCGAAGCGACGATCAGCCGGTTCCTGCTCGACACGGCCGGCCGTTTCCCCGATCGTCCGGCCGTTGTGTTTCGCGAACAGCGGGTGCGCTGGAGCTGGCGCGAATTCGCGCACGAGGTCGATGTGCTCGCGGCTGGCCTCGCCGCGCTGGGGATCGAGAAGGGCGATTGCGTCGGCATCTGGTCCCCGAACCGCAGCGAATGGCTGCTCACGCAGTTCGCGACCGCGCGCATCGGCGCGGTCCTCGTCAACATCAACCCGGCCTACCGGCTCGCGGAACTCGAATACGCGCTGAACAAGGTCGGCTGCAAGGCCGTGATCGCGGCCGAGCGCTTCAAGACGTCGGCGTACGTCGAGATGCTGCAGACCATCGCGCCCGAGCTCGCAAGCGCGACGCCGGGCGACCTGCAGGCGGCGCGCGTGCCGAGCCTGCGCACGGTCGTGTCGATGGGCGAGGTCGCGCCGGCCGGCATGTTCCGCTTCGCGGACGTGATGGCGCGCGGCCGGGACACGCTCGATGTCGCGCGGCTCGACGCGATCGGCGCGACGCTCGCGGCCACCGATCCGATCAATATCCAGTTCACGAGCGGCACGACCGGCAGCCCGAAGGGCGCGACGCTCACGCACCGCAACGTCGTCAACAACGCGCGCTCGATTGCGATGGCGATGCGCTTCAGCGAACAGGATTCGCTATGCATCCCGGTGCCGTTGTATCACTGCTTCGGGATGGTGCTGGCCGTGCTCGCGTGCGTGTCGAAGGGCGCGGCGATGGTGTTCCCCGGCGAGGCGTTCGATCCGGTCGCGACGCTCGCGGCCGTGGCCGACGAACGCTGCACCGCGCTGCACGGCGTGCCGACGATGTTCATCGCGGAGCTCGATCATCCGGAGTTCGCGAAATTCGACCTGTCGACGCTGCGCACCGGCATCATGGCCGGTTCGCCGTGCCCGATCGAGACGATGAAGCGCGTCGTGTCGCAGATGCACTTGTCCGAGATCACGATCGCGTACGGGATGACGGAGACGAGCCCCGTGTCGTTCCAGAGCTCGACCGACGATCCGCTCGAGAAGCGCACGACGACAGTCGGCCGCATCCAGCCGCACCTGGAGGTGAAGATCGTCGATCCGAACGGCGACGTCGTGCCGGTCGGCGCGACGGGTGAGCTGTGCACGAGGGGCTATTCGGTGATGCTCGGCTACTGGGACGACGACGCGAAGACGCGCGAGGTGCTGGTCGACGGCTGGATGCATACGGGCGACCTCGCGACGCTCGACGCAGACGGCTACTGCAACATCGTCGGCCGGCTGAAGGACATGGTGATCCGCGGCGGCGAGAACGTGTATCCGCGCGAGATCGAGGAATTCCTGTTCAGGCATCCGAAGATTCAGAGCGCGCAGGTGTTCGGTGTGCCCGATGCGAAATACGGCGAGGAGCTGTGCGCGTGGATCGTGCTGCGCGCGGACGAGCAGATGACCGAGGACGACGTGCGCGCGTTCTGCAGCGGCCAGATCGCGCACTACAAGATTCCGCGCTACATCCGCTTCGTCGACGAGCTGCCGATGACGGTGACGGGCAAGGTGCAGAAGTTCGTGATGCGCGAACGGATGATCGACGAACTGAAGCTCGACGTGCAGAAGACCGCTTGAAACGACCGGGCGGCCCGGCGGCGGGAAAAACGCGGCGGCCTGCGGGCCGTTGCGTTTTCGATGGACGAAAAAAAGCGGGCTTATTAGCCCGCTAAAAACCACACGCTACGGGGTTAGCGCGAGGAGACCAAAGATGAAACCGGATCCGGCGGGGAGCCGGAAACGACTCCAACAGGGATGCCCCTCGGAAGGGCTTCGGTACGTGACCGACTGGCTCGCAGCGCTTCGCGTCCGCTCACACTTGGCACACGAGACCGCATCCGTGTTGAAACCGTTGAGGCCATTGTGGGCGAATTAATGACCCCTCGCGGTAACAAAGTGTTTCAGGTTGTAACGCCCGCCAGATAAGGCTTTCCGGGATTTTTTGCTGTTTTCGGGGTCCTGAAAAAGGTCATATTTACTTATCTTTTCCGCAGAGTTTTCATCGGGTGCGCGCAATGCGTTTTTCATGCGTATTGGCGTCGATGAATTGCCGATTTATACGCCGGAATGTGCATCGAGCGGCAGATACCGCATATGACGATTCAATCGTCGGAAAGATTTTGAAACGTGATCGGCGCGCGCGGTAGTCGGCCATTCGGCCGGTTTTCGCGGTTTCACGCCTGTCGCCCGCTGCGCCGATGTGTAACCGAGGGCACCGGACGGCGGCCGAATACCGCCGCCCGTATCCCCGTTCCCCGGCTGCAATAGCGGGGCCCGTGCGCGTTATCGGCCGCCGTTGCCACGCACGATGATCGCGCTCACTTCAGCCACTTGTCGGCGATCGCCTGGTATTCGCCGGCCGACAGCGCGAGGTGCAGCCACTGGTCGACGTACTGCTGGAACACCATGTCGCCGCGCGGCACCATGTACGCCTTTTCGCCGAACTGGAACGGCTTGTCCGGATGCACCGAGCACAGGCCCGGATTCAGCTTTTGCTGCAGCAGCGTCTCGGATGCATCCGTCACCATGACGTCCGCCTTTCCCGCGAGGATCTGCTTGAAGATCGTCACGTTGTCCGGATAGACGGTCAGGTTCGCATGCGTGAAGAACTGCTTCGCGAAGCGCTCGTTGGTGCCGCCCGGGTTCACGATCACGCGGGTTTCGGGGCGGTCGATCTGCGCGATGGTCTGGTACTTGTCGGCGTCCGCGCAGCGCACGATCGGCGTCTTGCCGTCGACGACGTACGGCTGCGTGAAGAACACGCGTTTCTGGCGCTCGAGCGTCGTCGATACGCCGCCCACCGCGATATCGCACTTCGCAACGAAGTCGTTGGTGAGGTTCGGCCAGCTCGTCTTCACGAAGTCGGCCTTCACGCCGAGCGATTTCGCGAGCGATTCGGCCATGTCGATGTCGATCCCCTCGAAACGGCCGTCGGTCCGGTAGTACGAATACGGCTTGTAGTCGCCCGTCGTGCACACGCGCAGCGTGCCGCGTGCGAGGACGTCGTCGAGCCGTGAGCCGGCCGCGGCGGTAGTCGGGGCCGCGGTTGCCGGCGCGCCCTGCGCGTGCGCGGCAGCGCAGCAAAGCATGATGGCGGCTGTGAGCGTGGCCAGCGTGGCGGATGTCTTCATCGGTCTCCTCCTTCGTTCGGTTCGATATCAGCGTCCGATCATAACGGAGCCATCGCGCGCGTCATATGGCCGCCATCGCATCGGGATACGCAGCCGTGCGGCCCCGCTCCGGTAAAATGCCGCTTTGCCTTCGCATCGTCGCTCCTACCGTGGCCCATACCCTGCTCAACGACACCTTCCTGCGTGCGCTTCTGCGCGAGCCGACCGACTACACGCCGATCTGGCTGATGCGCCAGGCCGGCCGCTACCTGCCCGAGTACAACGCGACGCGCGCGCGCGCCGGCAGCTTCCTCGGTCTCGCGAAGAATCCCGACTACGCGACCGAGGTGACGCTGCAGCCGCTCGAGCGCTTCCCGCTCGACGCCGCGATCCTGTTCTCGGACATTCTGACGATTCCCGACGCGATGGGCCTCGGCCTCGACTTCCAGGTCGGCGAAGGGCCGAAGTTCGCGCATCCGGTGCGCACCGAGGCCGACGTCGCGAAGCTCGCGGTGCCGGACATCGAGGAAACGCTCGGCTACGTGACCGGCGCGGTGCGCGAGATCCGTCGCGCGCTGACCGACGGCCAGGGCCGCCAGCGCGTGCCGCTGATCGGCTTCTCGGGCAGCCCGTGGACGCTCGCGTGCTACATGGTCGAAGGCGGCGGATCGGACGATTTCCGCACGGTGAAGTCGATGGCGTATTCGCGCCCCGACCTGATGCACCGGATCCTCGACGTGAACGCGCAGGCCGTGGCCGCGTACCTGAACGCGCAGATCGAAGCCGGCGCGCAGGCCGTGATGATCTTCGATACGTGGGGCGGCGCGCTGGCGGACGGCGCGTACCAGCGCTTCTCGCTGGACTACATCCGCCGCGTGGTCGCGCAGCTCAAGCGCGAGCACGACGGCGAGCGCGTGCCGGTGATCACCTTCACGAAGGGCGGCGGGCTGTGGCTCGAGGAGATCGCGGCGACCGGCGTCGACGCGGTCGGGCTCGACTGGACGGTCAACCTCGGCGCGGCGCGCGAACGCGTCGCGGGGCGCGTCGCGCTGCAGGGCAACCTCGACCCGACGATCCTGTTTGCGCCGCCGGCGGCGGTGCGCGAACAGGCGCGCGCGGTACTCGACAGCTACGGCAATCATCCGGGCCACGTATTCAACCTCGGCCACGGCATCTCGCAGTTCACGCCACCCGACCACGTCGCCGAACTCGTCGACGAAGTGCACACCCACAGCCGCAAGATCCGTAGCGGAGCGGCGGGCTGAGTGCAAGCGCTGTCATGCTGCACTGCGGGGTGGCAGCGTTTCGCTGTCGGCGCTAAACAGGGCGCAACCCCGTCCCGGTTGCCGATTCATGGCTTGTCAAGACTTGACTTATGCACATTTTCCACGTTGCAGCGCGGTAGAGCCCTGTATCGGTCGAATTGTCTCGCTATGGTTTGGTAATTTGAATAGCAGCCTTATGGAATAAGGCTCCGCGGGGCGCGGCACACGGCGGCCGAAAACAGCGGAAAGCACGGCCCCGCGCGCTTTGCGGCTATTGAACGGCGAGTTCTCAACAAAGTTATCCACAGGCTGGTCAGGGTATACGGCGATTCCTAATGCGAATCCAAAACTTAGCGCCGAATCTGAAGTTTTACTTTAAGTTCGCCACCGCGACGCGGATTCGGGTGCAGATCGTCCGTGCGCCGCGCGCTGCCGCCGGAGCCCGGTGATGGACGGCACCTACCTGCGGGTCGCCCTCGACCATCCGCTCGCCACCCTGTTCGACTACCGCTGCGACGTCCAGCCGGCGCCCGGGCCCGGCACCCTGGTGCAGGTGCCGTTCGGCAAGCGGCAGGTCGTCGGCCTCGTTTGCGAAGTGACGACTCACACCGACGTGCCGCCGTCCCGGTTGCGGGCGATCGATGCGATCTGTACCGAGCTGCCGCCGCTGGCGCCGGACTGGCTCGCGCTCGTCTCCTTCGCGGCCGACTACTACCAGCGCGGTCGCGGCGAAGTGGCGCTGCCGGCGTTGCCGCAGGCGCTGCGCGACGCGGAGCGCTGGGGGCGGCTGCTGGCGCCCGAGGTGCGTCACCGGCTGACCGAAGCCGGCCGCGCGGCGCTTCCCGATGCACTGCCCGCGCGCGGGGCCGCGCTGCGGCGGCTCGCGCAGGCGCTCGCCGACACCGAATCGCTGACGTTGCCCGATGCGCGCGCACTGCATCCGAAGGCGACGGCCACGCTCGACGACTGGTCGGCGCGCGGCTGGGTCGCGATCGAGGAAATCGGCTGGGCCGATGCGCCTGTGCCCAAGTCTGTGGATAACCTGTCGACAACCGGTGGACGAACTGTGCCGCCGGCGCTCACCGACCAGCAGGCCGAGGCGCTCGACGCGATCCGCGCGGCGCAGGGCTTCGCGCCGTTCCTGCTGCATGGCGTGACCGGGAGCGGCAAGACCGAGGTCTATCTGCATGCGCTCGCCGCACTGCTCGATGCACGGCCCGACGCGCAGGCGCTCGTCCTCGTGCCCGAAATCAACCTGACGCCGCAGTTCGAGGCCGCGTTTCGCGCGCGCTTCGCGGGCACGCTCGCCGACGATGCGATCGTCACGCTGCACAGCGGGCTCGCCGAGGGCGAGCGTGCGCGCAACTGGCTCGCCGCGCACACGGGCCGCGCGCGGATCGTGCTTGGCACGCGGCTCGCGGTGCTTGCGTCGCTGCCGACGCTCGCGCTGATCGTCGTCGACGAAGAACACGAGCCCGCGTACAAGCAGCAGGAAGGGTTGCGCTATTCGGCGCGCGATCTTGCCGTGTGGCGTGCGAAGCATCTGGGCATTCCGGTCGTGCTCGGTTCGGCGACACCGTCGCTCGAGAGCTGGTGGCAGGCCGAGCAGGGCCGTTACACGCGGCTCACGCTGTCGCGCCGCGCGGTGGCCGACGCGACGCTGCCGACCGTGCGGCTGATCGATCTCGAAGAGGAGCGGCGGCGCGGGCGCGCGTCGATGGGCGGGCTATCGGGGCCGCTCGTCGCGGCGCTGAAGGCGCGGCTCGAGCGCGGCGAACAGAGCCTCGTATTCCTGAACCGGCGCGGCTACGCACCACAGCTTGCGTGCGACGCGTGCGGCTGGGTCGCCGGTTGCCCGCGCTGCAGCGCCTATGTCGTACTGCACAAGCCCGAGCATGCGCTGCGCTGCCATCACTGCGGCTGGGAGGCGCGCATTCCGCGTTCATGCCCGGAATGCGGGAACGTCGACATTGCGCCGCTCGGGCGCGGCACGCAGCGCATCGAGGAGGCGCTCGCCGAGGCCGTGGCGGGCGCACGGATCCTGCGGATCGACGCGGACAGCACACGACGCAAGGGCAGTGCACAGGCGCTGTTCTCGGACGTGCACGCCGGTGAAGTCGACATCCTGGTCGGCACGCAGATGATCGCGAAGGGGCACGACTTCCAGCGCGTGTCGCTCGTCGGCGTGCTCAATGCCGACACTGCGCTGTTCTCGCACGACTTCCGTGCGAGCGAGCGGCTGTTCGCGCAGCTGATGCAGGTGAGCGGCCGCGCGGGGCGCGCCGGGCTGCCGGGCGAGGTGCTCGTGCAGACGCGTTATCCGCGCCACGCGCTGTATCACGCGCTCGGCCGGCAGGATTACGTCGGCTTCGCCAACTCGACACTCGGCGAGCGCCGCGACGCGCACCTGCCGCCGTTCGTCTACCAGGCGCTGCTGCGCGCCGAAGGGCGCACGCTCGATGCGGCGCTCGCATTCCTGCTGCAGGCCGCGGCCGTGTTGCCGGGGCTGCCGGGCGCCGATCGCGTGACCGTGTATGACGCGGTGCCGATGACGATCGTGAAGGTCGCTAACGTCCACCGCGCGCAGTTGCTGCTCGAAAGCGCGTCGCGGGCCGCGCTGCAGCATGCGCTGCGCGCATGGCAGCCGGAACTGCGCGCGCTGAAGGGCGTGCTGCGGTGGAGCGTCGAGGTCGATCCGCTGGATATCTGAGTCTTCGGGCGCCGGGCGCCTGGCGACGCGCGCGAGGGCATTCGGAGCGCGCCGCGCGCTTCGCGCGGTGGCGACCGCGGCCCGGCGCGCACGCCGAATCCAACCGTCATTGCGCCTTTCCCCCAACCTTCCGCCCGCCGCGCCGCACCTGCCGGCGCGCTCAGTGCAACTCGTTTTCGCCCACTTCCGCTCGCGCCGAAGGTTGCACGCGCATGTCGAATCGGCCCGATCAGGGAAAACACCGATCCGCCGACCACGGGCAACCCCTAGGTTGCAACCTTCTAAGTGGCTGATTATATTGAGTAACTTATGGGTGCAACCAATCTCTTAATTCGGTTGCACCTTTTTATTGCGTGCCGTAGGATTTCGCGCATCCTCTCACACCACATTGCCGGGCTCGCACCGGCGCACGAACCCACCATGGCAAGCACGACTCTCGGCGTCAAAGTCGACGACCTTCTCCGCTCGCGCCTGAAAGACGCGGCAGCGCGTCTCGAGCGCACCCCCCACTGGCTGATCAAGCAGGCGATCTTCGCGTATCTCGAGCGGATCGAGCACGGCCAGTTGCCGCCCGAGCTGTCGGGCAGCAGCGGCGTGACGGAGCTCGCCGACGGTCAGGCGACGGACGGCGACGACGACAACTCGCCGCATCCGTTCCTCGAGTTCGCACAGAACGTGCAGCCGCAATCGGTGCTGCGCGCGGCGATCACGGCCGCGTATCGCCGCCCCGAGCCGGAATGCGTGCCGTTCCTGCTCGGCCAGGCACGCCTGCCGGCCAATCTGCAGGCCGACGCGCAGGCGCTCGCGACGACGCTCGTCGAGGCGCTGCGCGAGAAGAGCTCGGGCGGCGGCGTCGAAGGGCTGATCCACGAGTTCTCGCTGTCGAGCCAGGAAGGCGTCGCGCTGATGTGTCTGGCCGAAGCGCTGCTGCGCATTCCCGATCGCGCGACGCGCGACGCGCTGATCCGCGACAAGATCAGCAAGGGCGACTGGCGCTCGCACGTCGGCCACGCGCCGTCGCTGTTCGTGAACGCGGCGACCTGGGGGCTGATGATCACCGGCAAGCTCGTGACGACCAACAGCGAAGCTGGCCTGTCGTCGGCACTCACGCGCCTGATCGGCCGCGGCGGCGAGCCGCTGATCCGCAAGGGCGTCGACATGGCGATGCGCCTGATGGGCGAGCAGTTCGTCACAGGCGAGACGATTTCCGAAGCGCTGGCCAACAGCCGCAAGTACGAAGCGCGCGGCTTCCGCTACTCGTACGACATGCTCGGCGAAGCGGCGACGACCGAAGAGGACGCGCAGCGTTACTACGCATCGTACGAACAGGCGATCCACGCGATCGGCAAGGCAGCCGGCGGCCGCGGCATCTACGAAGGCCCGGGCATCTCGATCAAGCTGTCGGCACTGCACGCGCGCTACTCGCGCTCGCAGCAGGACCGCACGATGAGCGAGCTGCTGCCGCGCGTGCGCGCGCTCGCGCTGCTCGCGCGCCGCTACGACATCGGCCTGAACATCGACGCGGAAGAAGCCGACCGTCTCGAACTGTCGCTCGACCTGCTCGAGGCGCTGTGCTTCGATCCGGAGCTCGCAGGCTGGAACGGCATCGGCTTCGTCGTGCAGGGCTACCAGAAGCGCTGCCCGTTCGTGATCGACTACCTGATCGACCTCGCGCGCCGCAGCCGTCACCGCCTGATGATCCGCCTGGTCAAGGGCGCGTACTGGGATACCGAAATCAAGCGTGCGCAGGTCGATGGCCTCGAAGGCTATCCGGTCTACACGCGCAAGATCTACACGGACGTGTCGTACCTCGCGTGCGCGAAGAAGCTGCTCGCTGCACCGGATGCCGTCTACCCGCAGTTCGCGACGCACAACGCGTACACGCTGGCCGCGATCTATCACCTGGCCGGCCAGAACTACTACCCGGGCCAGTACGAATTCCAGTGCCTGCACGGGATGGGCGAGCCGCTGTACGAGGAAGTCACGGGCCGCGACAAGCTGAACCGTCCGTGCCGCGTGTACGCGCCGGTCGGCACGCATGAAACGCTGCTCGCGTACCTGGTGCGCCGTCTGCTCGAGAACGGCGCGAACACGTCGTTCGTGAACCGCATCGCCGACAAGACGGTGTCGGTGAAGGAACTGGTCGCCGATCCGGTCGACGAGGCGTCGAAGGTCGTGCCGCTCGGCGCGCCGCACGCGAAGATCCCGCTGCCGCGCCACCTGTACGGCGACGAGCGTCCCAACTCGATGGGCCTCGACCTGTCGAACGAACACCGCCTCGCGTCGCTGTCGTCCGCGCTGCTAGCGAGCGCGCACCATCCGTGGCGCGCGGTGCCGATGCTCGCCGACGACGCGCTCGCCGACGCCCCGGCGCGCGACGTGCGCAACCCGGCCGACCAGCGCGACCTGGTCGGCACGGTGAGCGAAGCGACGGCCGAACACGTGAGCGCGGCGCTCGCGCACGCGGTGGCTGCCGCGCCGATCTGGCAGGCGACGCCGGTCGATGCGCGTGCCGACTGCCTGGTGCGCGCAGCCGACCTGCTCGAAGCGCAGATGCACACGCTAATGGGCCTGATCGTGCGCGAAGCCGGCAAATCGCTGCCGAACGCGATCGCCGAGATCCGCGAAGCCGTCGACTTCCTGCGCTACTACGCGGCGCAGATTCGCGACGAATTCTCGAACGACACACACCGTCCGCTCGGCCCCGTGGTTTGTATCAGCCCGTGGAACTTCCCGCTCGCGATCTTCATGGGCCAGGTGGCCGCTGCGCTCGCGGCCGGCAACACGGTGCTCGCGAAGCCGGCCGAACAGACGCCGCTGATCGCCGCGCAAGCCGTGCGCCTGCTGCGCGAGGCCGGCGTGCCGGCCGGCGCGGTGCAGCTGCTGCCGGGCACCGGCGAGACCGTTGGCGCGGCGCTGGTGGCCGATCCGCGTACCCGCGCGGTGATGTTCACCGGCTCGACCGAAGTCGCGCGCCTGATCAACAAGACGCTGTCCGCGCGCCTCGATCCGGACGGCAAGCCGATTCCGCTGATCGCCGAAACGGGCGGCCAGAACGCGATGATCGTCGACTCGTCGGCGCTCGCGGAGCAGGTCGTCGCGGACGTGATGCAGTCGTCGTTCGACTCGGCTGGTCAACGGTGTTCGGCGCTGCGCGTTCTGTGTCTGCAGGACGATGTCGCGGACCGCACGCTGACGATGCTGAAGGGCGCGATGCACGAGCTGGCGCTCGGCAACCCGGACCGGCTGTCGACCGACGTCGGCCCGGTGATCGACGGCGAAGCGAAGCAGACGATCGACACGCACGTCGCGACGATGAAGGACAAGGGCCACACGGTCACGCAACTGCCGTCGCCCGATGCATGCGCGCACGGCACGTTCGTGCCGCCGACGCTGATCGAGATCGGCAGCATCGACGAGCTCAAGCGTGAAGTGTTTGGCCCCGTGCTGCACGTCGTGCGCTATCGCCGCAGCCAGCTCGACAAGCTGCTCGAGCAGATCCGCGCGACGGGTTACGGCCTGACGCTCGGCATCCACACGCGGATCGACGAGACGATCGCGCACGTGATCTCGAACGCGCACGTCGGCAACATCTACGTGAACCGCAACGTGATCGGCGCGGTGGTGGGCGTGCAGCCGTTCGGCGGCGAAGGGCTGTCGGGCACGGGCCCGAAGGCCGGCGGCGCGCTGTACCTGCAGCGCCTGCTCGCGACGCGTCCGTCGGGCCTGCCGCGTTCGCTCGCGCAGACGCTGATCGCGGACGGCGCGGTCGATGGCGAACAGCGCGGCAACCCGGCGGCAGCGCTCATCGCGCTGCGCGACTGGCTGATCGAGCAGCGCGAGCCGGCACTGGCCGCACGCTGCGACGGTTATCTGGCGCAGGTGCCGGCCGGTGCGACCGCGGTGCTGACCGGGCCGACGGGCGAGCGAAACACGTATACACTCGGCCCGCGCGGCACGGTGCTGTGTGTCGCGGCGACGCCGGGCGGCGCGCGCGCGCAGTTCGCGGCGGTGCTGGCGACGGGCAACCGCGCGCTGTTCGCCGGTGCGGCGGGCGAGGCACTGGTGGCCGCGCTGCCCGCTGCGCTGAAGGCGCATGCGGCCGTGCGCAAGCAGGCCGACGCGCCGTTCGACGCGGTGCTGTTCGAAGGCGACAGCGACGAACTGCAGACGCTCGTGAAGGACGTCGCGCAGCGGCCGGGCCCGATCGTGTCGGTGCAGGGCGTGTCGGCGGGCGCGTTCGAGAACGCCGATGTGGAGGACTATGCGCTCGAGCGACTGCTGACCGAGCGCTCGGTCAGCGTGAACACGGCCGCGGCGGGCGGCAATGCAAATTTGATGACGATCGGCTGACCATCCTTGCCGTTCGGATCAAACAAAGGATGCGGCAAGGCGATCCCGAAGCCGCTCCATTTACCCTGGTACCAAGGAGATGCTATGCAACACACGATGAAAAAGCTGGCAGGCGCGACGTTCGTCGCTGTCATGTCGCTGGCGGGGACGGCCCATGCGGACGACGTGAAGATCGGTTACGCAGGGCCGATGACGGGCGCCCAGGCTCACTACGGCAAGGATATGCAGAACGGGATCGCGCTCGCGCTGGAAGACTTCAACGCGACCAACCCGAAGATCGGCGGCAAGCCGGTGAAGTTCGTGCTCGAGACGCAGGACGACCAGGCTGACCCGCGCACCGGCACGACGGTCGCGCAGAAGCTCGTCGACGACGGCATCAAGGGCATGCTCGGCCACTTCAACTCGGGCACGACGATTCCCGCCTCGCGCATTTATGCGAACGCCGGCATTCCGGAAATCGCGATGGCGACGGCACCGGAATACACGCAGCAGGGTTACAAGACGACCTTCCGCATGATGACGTCCGACACGCAGCAGGGCTCGGTGGCGGGCACCTTCGCGTCGAAGGATCTCGGCATGAAGAAGATCGCTATCGTCGACGACCGCACGGCCTACGGCCAGGGTCTCGCCGACCAGTTCGAGAAGGCCGCGAAGGCCGGCGGCGCGACGATCGTCGACCGTGAATTCACGAACGACAAGGCCGTCGACTTCAAGGCGATCCTGACCAAGCTGAAGGCGGCGAAGCCGGATCTCGTCTACTACGGCGGCGCGGATTCGCAGGCCGCACCGATGGTCAAGCAGATGAAGACGCTCGGCATCACCGCACCGCTGATGAGCGGCGAAATGGTGAAGACGCCGACGTTCCTGAAGATCGCGGGCAACGCGGCCGACGGCACGATCGCATCGCTGGCAGGCCTTCCGCTGGAAGAAATGCCGGGCGGCAAGACCTACGCCGACAAGTACAAGAAGCGCTTCGGCGAAGACGTGCAAACGTACTCGCCGTACGCGTACGACGGCGCGATGGCGATGCTCAACGCGATGAAGAAGGCCGATTCGACCGATCCGGCGAAGTACCTGTCGGTGCTCGCGAAGACCGACATGGCCGGCGTCACGTCGTCGCACGTCGCGTACGACGCGAAGGGCGACCTGAAGAACGGCGGCATCACGATGTACAAGGTCGAGAAGGGCGAGTGGAAGCCGCTGAAGAGCATCGGCGGCAAGTAAGCATGGCGTGAGCCGCGGACGACGTCGCAATGCGTCGTCTCGCGCATCATGTGAAAAAGCCACCGGGCCGTCGGGTCCGGTGGCTTTTTCTTTGGCTTCGGCGCTACTCGCGCCGCAGGCGCAACAGGAACTTCTGCAGCTTGCCGGTCGGCGTGCGCGGCAGCGTTTCCGCGAACACGAATTCGCGCGGGATCTTGTACGCGGCGAGCCGCTCGCCGCAGAACGCGCGCAGCGCATCCCCATCGGGCGCGGCGCCCGCGCGCAGCACGACATGCGCGACGACCGTCTCGCCCCAGGCCGGATGCGGCGTGCCGACGACGGCCGCTTCCGCGATGCCCGGATGCGCACCGAGCACGTCCTCCACTTCCTTCGAATAGACGTTCTCGCCGCCCGTCACGATCATGTCCTTCAGCCGGTCGACGATGAACAGATAGCCATCCTCATCGATCCGCGCGATGTCGCCGGTGCGATACCAGCCGTCCGGCGCGAACGCGGCGCGTGTCGCGGCCGCGTCGTCGAGATAGCCGAGCATCATGCTGTCGGCCTTCAGCCAGATCTCGCCGATGTCGCCCGGTTGCGCGTCGACACCGTCGAGCCGCACGACCCTCAGGTCGACGCCGGGGCCGCCCTGGCGGCCAATCGAGCCAGCCTTCGCGATCTGCTCGTCCGGATACAGCGTGGTGCCGGCCGGCCCCGTTTCCGTCATTCCGTACACCTGGAAGAACGCGTTGCTGCGATACGCACGCGTGAGCCGTTCGGCCTGCGCGGCGCCGATCGGGCCGCCGCCGTACAGCCACGCGCGCACGCTCGACAGGTCGAACGCGGCGAAGCCGTCGATCGTGTCGAGCGGCAGCGTATACGACACCGGCGCGCCGAAATACAGCGTCACGCGTTCGCGCTCGACGGCCTGCAGGAAGCGCAGCGGATGGTATTCGCGCAGCAGCACGACGGTGCCGCCCGCGTACAGCGTGCCGCCGAACCAGTTGTTTAGCGGCGACGAATGCCAGATCGGCATCGCCATCAGCGTGCGCTCGTTGCGGCCGATGCCGGTCGCGAGCGCCGCCTGCATCGCGGCAAGCGTCACGGTGCGGTGGCTGTGCACACAGCCTTTCGGGCGGCCGGTCGTGCCGGACGTGTACAGGATCTGCGCGATGTCGCCGTCGGCCGGCTCGATACCTGCGACGCCGTCCATCGCCGCGCGCATCGCGTCGAAGTTCGGCACGCCGGCGGCGTCGCCTTCGGTGACGAGCCGCCGCACCGGATGGATCACGCGCGCCAGCACCGGCGCGAGCGCCGCGTCGAACAGGAGCACCTTGCTGCCGCTGTGCTCGAGCACGTAGTCGACTTCCGGCGCCTGCAGCTTGTGGTTGATCGGCACGAACGCGGCGCCGATCCGCCACGCGCCGAACATCAGATCGACGAACGCGGGCGTGTTCAGGCACATCGCGGCGACGCGGTCGCCGGCCGCGACGCCGAGCGCGCTCAGCACGGCCGCCGCGCGGTGCGAGCGCTCGCGCGCGGCGGCGTAGGTGATCGTCGTGTCGTCGTGGATCAGGAACGGCTTGTCGGGCGTCGCGCGGGCGGCGCGGTCGAGGGCGGCGACGAGGTTCATCGGGGCTCCGGGCAGGGCGGGCGTGGCGAACGAGCGGACGGCCGGGCGTCAGGCCGGGTACGCACGCTGCAGCAGCGCGGCGACGTCGAGCGCGCGCGGATCGAAACCACCCGCGATGCGGCCCCAGTCGGGCGCGGCGAGCCGCGTCGCGACGAACGCGTCGGCGACGGCCGCGGGCGCGTCACGTCGCAGCAGGCACGCCTGTGCGACGAGCGCGAGCCGTTGCGCGAACACGCGGGCCGACGCCTCGAGCGTGTCGGCGGGCGCCGCGAGCTTCGCGCGCAGCGCGTCGAGTGCCGCGCGGATGCGCGGTTCGCCCGCGCCGAGGTCGACCAGTTCGGCGAGCAGCGCGGCAGCCGCGTCGGGCTCGCGCGACACCGCGCGCAGCACGTCGAGGCACATCACGTTGCCGGAGCCTTCCCAGATCGAGTTGACCGGCGCTTCGCGGAACAGTCGCGCGATCGGACCGTCGTCGACGTAACCGTTGCCGCCGAACACTTCCATGACCTCGCCGGTCAGCTCGACCGCGCGCTTGCAGACCCAGAACTTCGCGGCGGGCGTGACGATCCGCTTCCACGCGCGTTCGAGCGGCGAGTTGTCGCGTTCGAACGCGTCGGCGAGGCGCATCGCGAGCGCGAGCGCGGCCTCGCTTTCGAGCGCGAGATCGGCGAGCACGGTGCGCATCAGCGGCTGCTCGGCAAGCGCGCGGCCGAACGCGTGGCGCTGGCGCGTGTACGCGATCGCCTGCACGACGCCCTGGCGCAGCATCGCCGCGCTGCCGAGCACGCAACTCAGTCGCGTGTAGGTGGCCATCTCGATGATGGTCGGAATCCCGCGGCCTTCGTCGCCGAGCATGATCCCCCATGCGTCGTTCAGCTCGATCTCGCTGCTCGAGTTGCTGCGGTTGCCGACCTTGTCCTTCAGCCGCTGGATCTCGACCGCGTTCTTCGTGCCGTCGGGTCGCCAGCGCGGCACGTAGAAGCACGACGGGTTGCCCGCTTCGGTGCGCGCGACGACCAGGTGTGCATCGCACATCGGTGCGGAGAAGAACCATTTGTGGCCGCGCAGCCGGTATTCGCCGCCGCGCCCGCCCGCGCCGACCGCGGTCGCCAGCGTCGTGTTCGCGCGCACGTCGGAGCCGCCCTGTTTCTCGGTCATCCCCATGCCGAACCAGATCGAGCGCTTGTCGGCGACCGGCACGTCGCGCGGATCGTAGTCGTCGCTGTACAGCTTGTCGCGCAGCAGGTCCCACAGCGCGGGCTCCTTCTGCAGCACCGGAATCGCGGCCTGCGTCATCGTCGCCGGGCACAGCGTGCCGGCCTCGATCTGGCCGTGCAGGTAGAAGCCGGCCGCGTTCGCGGCCCAGCGGCCGGGGCGCGTGTCGCGGAACGCGAGCGACACGAAGCCCTCGTTGCGGTACATGCCGAGCAGCGTGTGCCACGCCGGATGGAAGTCGACGCGGTCGATGCGCCGGCCGCGCCGGTCGAACGCGTTCAGTTCCGGCGTGTGGCGGTTCGCCTCGTCGGCGAGTTGCGCGGTGTCGGCGCTGCCGAGCCGCGCACCGTACGCGTCGAGCCGCGGCACGGCCCAGTCGGCGCCCGCGCGGGCAAGTGCCTCGCGCAGCGCGACGTCGGTGGCGAAGAGGTTATAGTCGACCAGTTCGTCGAACTGGTTCGTGACGGCATGGGTCGATTCGGTCATCGGGCTGTCTCCGGTCTCGTGCGTCGCGGTCTGCCGGTCAAATGCGTTTCCGCTGAATTTCAGAGTAGCAAATATGCCGCCGCGACATGTTCAGGTTCCGGCGCCGCCCGGCCAGCCGGCGGCGCAACCCGCGCCCGCGCTGCGCCGCCGGCCGCGCCAGTCGCGCGCGCAGGCCACGTCCGAGGCGCTCCAGCAGGCATTCGTTCAGCTTTTGCTCGAGCGCGGCTACGCGAAGGCGACGATTCGCGAGATTGCGGCCGTCGCGGGCGTGAGCATCGGCACCTTCTACGAATACTTCGGCGACAAGCAGAGCCTCGCCGCGCTGTGCATCCACCGGCGCGTGCTGGCGCTGGCCGACCGGCTGCGCGACGCGGCGCACGGGCTGCGCGGCGTGCCGCGCGCCGAACTCGCGGCCGCGCTCGTCGACCTGCAGGTCAACGCGATCGGCGCCGACGCCGCGCTGTGGAGCGCATTCTTCGCGCTGGAGCGGCAGGTGTCGCCGCTCGCCGCGTACCGCCGGCATTACGACGCCTATGTCGCGCTGTGGCGCGACGCGCTCGCGCAGGCCGCCGATCCGCCGCCGGCCGGGCGGCTCGACGGGATCGCCCGGATGGCGCATACGGTCTGCTACGGCGGCGTGTCTCAGGCGCTGCTCACGCTTGGGCCCGCGCTGGACTTCGATGCGTTGCGCGGCGAGTTGCTGGCCGTGCTGAGCGGCTATCTGGCGGCCGCGGGCGGGTGACGCGTGGCGTGGCCGTGCGCCCCCCAGTGAAAATGCCTGATGCGCATGCGTTGCCGGCCATACGGTCTTGGCGTTGAGCCCTTCATACGGCCAATCATGAGAAAAATGCATGGCCTCCATGACGAAGTTTCGATTGTCCGCCGATATTGGCTCGGGCTAAATCATCCTGCATGAGGCGGGCCGCGCGCGTCGCGTGGGCCGGCCCGAAGGAAATCAGAAGGAGGATTCATGCGAAGCGCCACCACGCCCCGATCGAAACTGCCTGACGTCGGGACGACGATCTTCACGGTGATCGGCCAGCTCGCCGCGCAGCACGATGCGCTGAACCTGTCGCAGGGCGCGCCGAATTTCGCGCCAGATCCGGCGCTCGTCGAGGGTGTCGCGCGCGCGATGCGCGACGGCCACAACCAGTACGCGCCGATGGCCGGCATCGCGTCGCTGCGCGAGCGGCTCGCGGAGAAGACCGAGGCGCTGTACGGCACGCGCTACGACCCGGGCACCGAGATCACGGTGATCGCGAGCGCGAGCGAAGGGCTCTACGCGGCGATCAGCGCGCTCGTGCACCCGGGCGACGAAGTGATCTATTTCGAGCCGTCGTTCGACAGCTATGCGCCGATCGTGCGGATGCAAGGTGCGACGCCGGTCGCGATCAAGCTGTCGCCCGAGCATTTCCGCGTGAACTGGGACGAGGTGGCTGCGGCGATCACGCCGCGCACGCGGATGATCATCATCAACACGCCGCACAACCCGACCGCGACCGTATTCTCCGCCGACGATCTCGAGCGGCTCGCGCAGCTCACGCGCAATACCGGCATCGTGGTGCTGTCGGACGAAGTCTACGAGCACGTCGTGTTCGACGGTGCGCTGCACCAGAGCGTCGCGCGCCACCGCGAGCTGGCCGAGCGCAGTGTGATCGTGTCGTCCTTCGGCAAGTCGTTCCACGTGACGGGCTGGCGGGTCGGCCATTGCGTCGCGCCGGCCGAATTGATGGACGAGATCCGCAAGGTGCACCAGTTCATGGTGTTCTCGGCCGATACGCCGATGCAGGTCGCGTTCGCGGAGATCCTCGCGCGGCCCGAAAGCTATCTCGGCCTGTCGGCGTTCTACCAGGCCAAGCGCGACCTGCTCGCGCGCGAGCTGGCCGATTCACCCTTCGAGCTGCTGCCGAGCGAAGGCTCGTTCTTCATGCTCGCGCGGTTCCGGCACTTCTCGGACGAGCGCGACAGCGACTTCGTGCTGCGCCTGATCCGCGATGCGCGTGTCGCGACGATTCCGCTGTCGGCGTTCTACACCGACGGCACCGACGCGGGGGTGATCCGCCTCAGTTTCTCGAAGGACGACGCGACGCTGATCGAGGGCGCGCGGCGGTTGCGTTCGCTGTAATCGCGGGCGCGCCCGCACCCAAGCAGGCGACGTGTACGTCGCACCGAAAGTCACGGATGGGACCGGCGCACGTGCCGAAGCGCGGCGCCGACCGACAAGCCAGGAGATCATGATGAAGCATGCACACACCCTGAAACTCGCGTTCGCATTCGCGTGCGCACTCGGCTCCGGCGCGGCGTTCGCCGACGGGCAGACGCTGCGTTTCGGCCTCGAGGCGCAATACCCGCCGTTCGAGTCGAAGGCGCCCAACGGCGACCTGCAGGGCTTCGACATCGACGTCGGCAAGGCCGTCTGCCAGACCGCGAAGCTGTCGTGCAAGTGGGTCGAGACGTCGTTCGACGGGCTGATTCCGGCGCTGCAGGGCCGCAAGTTCGACGCGATCAACTCGGCGATGAACGCGACCGAGCAGCGGCGCCAGGCAATCGACTTCACGACGATCATCTACCGCGTGCCGACGCAACTGATCGCGCGCACCGGCAGCGGCCTGCTGCCGACGCCGGAATCGCTGAAGGGCAAGCGCGTCGGCGTGCTGCAGGCGTCGATCCAGGAGACCTACGCGAAGGCGCACTGGGAGCCGGCCGGCGTGTCGGTCGTCGCGTACCAGGACCAGAACCAGGTGTACGCGGACCTCGTGGCGGGCCGCCTCGACGCGACGCTGGTGCTCGCGCCGGCGGGCCAGCGCGGCTTCCTGTCGCGCCCGGACGGCAAGGGCTTCGCGTTCGTCGGTCAGCCGGTGCGCGACGACAGGATTCTCGGCAGCGGGATCGCGTTCGGCCTGCGCAAGGGCGACGACGCGCTGAAGGGGAAACTCGATGCGGCGATCGACAAGCTGAAGGCGGACGGCACGGTGAAGTCGCTCGGCCAGAAGTACTTCGGCGACATCGACATCTCCACCAAGTAAGCGGACGCGCACGATGCAGAGCCTGGATACGGCCGCCGCGAGTGGTGGCCACGGCGCGGCGGCGCCGGGGGACGACGCGCTCGAGGCGGCGCTCGTCGCCGGCCTGGGCGACACGCTGGTCACGCGGGCGGCCGAGATCGATCCGCGCTATTTCACCGCGTACAACGAGCCGGCCGGCGTGCGGCCGCGCGCGCTGGTGCGGCCGCGCAGCGTCGACGACGTGTCGCGCACGCTCGCGCTGTGCTCGCGGCTCGGGCAGTCGGTCGTGCCGCAGGGCGGCCTCACCGGGCTCGCGCGCGGCGCGGTTGCGCTGGGCGGCGAGATCGTGCTGTCGATGGAGCGTTTCGCCGGCGTCGAGTCAATCGACGCGGCGGCCGGCACGATGACGGTGCGCGCCGGGACGCCGCTGCAGACGGTGCAGGAGGCCGCGGACGCGGCGGGCTTCACGTTCGGTGTCGATCTCGGCGCACGCGGTTCGTGTCAGATCGGCGGCATGCTCGCGACCAACGCGGGCGGCACGCGCGCGATCCGCTACGGCATGATGCGCGAGCAGGTGCTCGGACTCGAGGCCGTGCTCGCCGACGGCACCGTCGTGTCGTCGATGAACCGGATGCTGAAGAACAACGCGGGCTACGACCTGAAGCAACTGTTCATCGGCAGCGAAGGCACGCTCGGCGTCGTCACGCGCGCCGTGCTGCGGCTGCATCCGAAGCTGGCCGCACCGGCCACCGCGCTCTGTCGCGTGCAGGGCTACGACGCCGTCGTCGGGTTGTGGAACCGCCTGCGCGCACTGCCCGAGATCGTCAGTTTCGAAGCGATGTGGCCGGCCTTCTATGACTACGTGGCGCGCCATACGCCCGGCGTCGTCGCGCCGTTCGCGGGCGACGGCGGCTTCGCGGTGCTGATCGAGTGCGCGACGAGCGCACCGGGCGGCGATGCGCATGAGGCGCTGGAAAACGGCCTCGCGGATGCGATCGACGCGGGGCTCGTCGACGATGCGGCGCTTGCGACGTCGGAGCGACAGGCGCATGACTTGTGGACTTTGCGCGAAGGCCTTGCAATCGATGCGCTGCCGCACCTGGTGAACTTCGACGTGAGCCTGTCGACGGGCGAACTCGGCCTGTTCGCCGAGCGCTGCGAAGCGGCATTGCGCGTGGTCTGGCCCGACATCGTGTGCCTGTTCTTCGGCCACGTCGGCGACGGCAACGTGCATATCGGCGTATCGCTCGACGGCATGCGCGACGCGGACGCCGACGCGATCGATCGCTGCGTCTACGCGGTCGTCCGGGACATGGGCGGCTCGGTGTCGGCGGAGCACGGCATCGGCATGCTCAAGCGCCCCTATCTCTCACACACGCGCAGCGAAGCCGAAATCAGCGTGATGCGGCGCCTGAAGGCCGCGCTCGATCCGGCCGGCTTGCTCAATCCCGGCAAGGTGCTTTGAGCGGCGCGAACCGATGGTGAGGCGCGTCAGCCGTCGACCCAGCGTAGCGCGCCGATCTTCAGGTGTTCGACGACGCTGCGCGCCCAGTCGAGTTCCGCGTTGAGCAGCACGAGCGCGTGCTCGTTCTGCAGCAGGAACAGGCGCGGCACCTGGTCGTTCTGCGCGGCGTTGCGCAGCGATTCGAGACGTTCGCGTTCGGCTTCGAGCGCGGCGATGCGGCGCTCGAGTTGCTGGCGCGCATCGTCGGCGTCGAGCAGCGGCAGGAACGCGAGGCCGGCGCCGAACGCCGGAAATTCGCGCGCGGGTTCCGCGAGCAGCGCATGCAGCCAGGCCTGGCCGGCCGTATGTCCGGCCTCGGTCAGCGTGTACAGCGTGCGCTCGGGAAACGCGCCGTCACGCTGGGTGTCGTGCACGGCGATCAGTCCGTCGCGCAGCAGCCGTTCGATAGTCTGGTAGAGGCTCGTGCGCTGCCGCACGTTGACGACTTCGTCGTAGCCGCGCGCCTTCAACTGTTGCAGCATCCCGTACGGATGCATCGGCGTTTCAGTGAGCGTCGCGAGGACCGCGAGCGCGAGCGGAGACGGGCGGCTTGTTGCCATGAATAGTTTGATTATATCTAGTAAGAGTATAACTAGTATTCATTAGACTATCATATTCCACAAGGGCTTCAGCCGAGGTGCGAGCGCTTCGCGGCCGGCGCGACGGTTTCCATCGTCGCGAGACCGTGCACGATTCCGCAGTCCTCGACCGAATGTTCGCCGACACACTGGCGGCGCAATTCGGTGAGCTGGTCGCGCAGATGCGTCAGTTCCGCGAGGCGCGCGTCGACGTGGCCGATGTGTTCGTCGAGCAGCGCGTTGACCGAATCGCACGGATCGGCCGGCGTGTCGGTGAGCCGCAGCAGCGCGCGGATTTCGTCGTGCGCCATGTCGAGCGCACGGCAGTTGCGGATGAAGCGCAGCCGTTCGACGTGCACGTCGGTGTAGTTGCGGTAGTTCGAATCGGTGCGCTCCGCATCCGGCATCAGACCCTCCTTCTCGTAGAAGCGGATCGTTTCGGGCGTGCAGCGGGCCGCCTTGGCCAGTTCGCCGATCTTCATGGCTTTCTCCTTGTAAGGGTTGACCTTGTAGTGGCTTCAGGGTGTTAACTCTACACCGTCAAGCCATAGAGGAGGTTGTCATGACCGACGCCCAGCGTACCCACGACCCACGACACCGTCATGCCGGCGGCGCCGAGACCTGCTGCGCCGGCGCGCGCGACTCGCAGGCGGCGACCGTTGCCGACGCGGCGCCGGTGGCCGGGGAGCACGCGCACGGCGATGTGGCGGCGCGCGGCGCGCAGTCGCATGCATGCGACCACGATCATGACCACGATCACGCATCCGCGCACGGCACGGGGCACGAGCACGACCACGGCGACCATGCCGGCCACGCGCACGGCGACGGTCATGTCCACGGCGCGGCGTGCTCGCACGACCACGCGGCGCATGACCATGCTGGTCACGACCACGACCACGACCACGACCACGACCACGACCACGACCACGACCACGACCCCGACCACGACCACGACACCGACCCCGCCCCGGCCCC
>NZ_QTPO01000021.1 GCF_003853645.1 Burkholderia sp. Bp9143
CCCGATCGCGAAGAAGCGCTGTCCGGGATCGCCGAACACATCCGGCGCTTCTGGGAACCACGCATGCGGCGCGCGCTTCTCGCCGCGCTCGACGATCCGTCGAGCGCGGCCGGACAACGCGCGGCACCGATCGTGCGCGACGCGATCGCCGCGCACCGCGCATCGCTCGAGCCGGCCGCGACCTCCGCCTGAGCGCCCCGCTACGCGGGCACCGACATGCCCGCGAACCAGCTTTCGCAGTGGCGCAGCAGCGCGTTCGCGTCGGTGGCGGTACGGCCGCGCACCGCGATGTAGCCATCGGGCCGCAGCAGGTAGAACGACGGCCTCGAGCGACCGTATACCTGCGCAAGCCCGTCCGCGCCGTCGCTTTCGGCATCGGCGACGCGCCACGTCCGCACGGCACCCGGCATGATCCGCTCCAGCCCCTGCGCAAGCGCCTGCGCATCCGCGGGCATCGGCGGCACGTCGCCCGTATCGCCCGCGTCGACACCTGCCGGCTCCTCGAGCAGCAACAGCGTAAAGCTCGCCGGGTCGTGCAGGTCGTATAGCCGCGCGGTTCCGGGCGCCCGGCCGAGCGGCCCGTCGACCACATGCACGAGCGCGTCGGGCGCACGCTCGCCTGCGCGCGGCCCGCCGTCGAGCACGCGCTCGAGCGTGAGCGGGCTTTTCCGGTATTGCACGCCGAGCTCGCTGACGGTGCGGCGCACCGCGTCGCGCACCGGCCCAAATGACGCCAGCAACGGCACGACATGATCGCGCAGCAGCTTCATCGCGCCGTGGTCGGCTTCGACGATCTGCGTGACGAGGCCGGTCTGCCGCAATACGTCACGCTCGATCGGGTGGCGCTCCGCGTGATACGTGTCGAGCAGCCGCTCCGGCGTGCCCGCGCCCAGCACGCGCGCGAGCTTCCAGCCAAGATTGAACGCTTCCTGGATGCCCGTGTTCATGCCTTGCGCGCCCGCCGGGCTGTGAACGTGCGCGGCGTCGCCCGCGAAGAACACGCGCCCGTGACGCAGCCGGTCGACCATCCGGCTATGCAAGCGGAAATACGCCGACCACGCGAGATCGCTCGGCGCAATCGACGCGCCGACGCGCGCGCGCACGATCGCCTCGCATTCCTCGATCGTCGGGGTGGTCGGCGCATCGGGCGATGCGTCGCCGCCGGGCGGCCGGTCGGCAACGAGCCGGTAGCGGCCGCCGCCCATCGGAAACAGCCCGGCGATGCCGTCGGGCGTCGTGAACAGATGAATCTCCTCGTCCGGCCAGTCGGGTATCGCCGCGAAATCGGCGAGCAGGAAGGTCTGCTCGAACGCATGCCCGGCGAAGCCCAGGCCAAGCAGATGGCGCACCGTGCTGTGCGCGCCGTCGGCAGCGATCAGGTACGACGGCGCGAACGCCTGTTCACGACCATCGGCATCACGAATCGTCACGACGAGCGACGGTCCGCCCGCGTCGCATGCGGTGAGCGTGACGCCGCGTTCGACGGTCACGCCGAACCCGGCCAGATGCTCGGCGAGCAGCCGCTCGGTGATGCTCTGGTCGAGAAACAGCAGATACGGATAGCGCGTTTGCAGCGGATCGAAATCGAGCCGCGCAATCACGCGGCCGTCCGCATGCAGCGCGGCCGCATGGGCGCGATGACCCAGCGCGAGAAACGGTTCGACCGCGCGATGCTGCTCCAGGAGTTCGAGCGTGCGCGCCTGGATGCCGATCGCGCGCGAATACGGCGCGGGCGCGGCGAGCCGGTCGATGATGCGCACCGGCACGCGGGCACGCGCGAGACTCATCGCAGCGGCAAGGCCGGTGGGGCCTGCGCCGACGATCAGCACGGGCGGGATATCGAGTGGTGTGTCAGCCATGAGAACCTCGATGACACGCGATTGTGCAAGTCTACGCCGCTCCGCGTGACGGGGCCATATGCCGACCGGCCGATCTGGGGCACCGGCGCGCAGTGTGGGAAAATACGCGCTTTCCGTCAGTTTTCGCGTCATGGATTCCGCATTCGACCGAGCGTATGCCGCGCACCGCGCGGGCCGCCTCGCCGAGGCCGAGCACGGCTATCGCGCCGCACTCGCCACCAATCCCGCCGACGCCGACGCGCTGCATCTGTTCGGCGTGCTGCGGCATCAGCAGGGCCAGCATGCCGAGGCGGCCGATCTCGTCGGGCGTGCGGTCGAGCTGCGCCCGAACGACGCCGCGCTGCAGCTCAATCTTGGCAACGCGCTGAAGGCACTCGGCCGGCTCGACGAAGCGATCGACCGCTTTCGCAACGCGCTGACGCTCGCGCCCGAATTTCCGCTCGCGCACTACAACCTCGGCAACGCGTATGCGGCACTGCAGCGCCACGAGGATGCCGTCGACGCGTTTGCCCGCGCACTACGGCTCACGCCGGAAGACGCATCGATCCACAACAACCTCGGCAACGCGCTGAATGCGCTCGGCCGTCACGACGACGCGCTCGCCGCATTCCATCGCGCCCTCGATCTGCGGCCCGGGCATGCCGGCGCGCACAACAATCTCGCGATGGCGCTGAACGCGATGGGCCGGGCCGACGACGCAGTCGCACACTTCCAGGCGGCGATCGCCGCGCAGCCGCGCTTCGTCGCCGCACATTTCAACCTTGGCAACACGCTCGAGGCGGTCGGCCGTCATGGCGAAGCCGCCGCCGCATTCGAAGCCGCGCTCGTGCTGCACCCGCCGTTCCCGCTTGCCCTCTTCGGGCTCGCGAACGCACTGTGCGCGCAGGCACGCCAGCGCGAAGCGCTGCCCTACTACGAACGCGCGGTCGGCCTCGATCCGTCGTTCAGTCTCGCGTGGCTGAACCTCGGCAACGCGCATCACGCACTCGGCGCGCACGAGATGGCGCTGCGCGCGTTCGACCAGGCGTTGCGCGTCGCCCCCGACCTGAAACTCGCGCAACTGCACCGCGCCGTCACGCTGCTGACGCTGGGCGACTTCACTCGCGGCCTGCCCGCGTACGAAACGCGCCACGACACGCCGGGCGCGACGCCGCTCGGCACGCTGCCGCGCTGGCAGGGCGAGCCGATTGCGTCGCGCACGCTGCTGATCCGCGCGGAACAGGGCTTCGGCGACACGCTGCAGTTCGTCCGCTTCGTGCCGCTGGCCCGCGCGCGCTGCGCGCGCGTCGTGCTCGAAGTGCAACCCGAACTCGTCGCGCTGCTCGCACCGGCCGCGGCGCGCTGGCGCGTGACGCTCGTCGCGCAAGGCGCCGCAAAGCCGCTGCCGGCGGACGTCGCGTGCACACTGATGAGCCTGCCTTTCCTGCTCGGCCTGCAGCCGGCCGACATCGTCGCGGGCACACGCTACCTCGATGCGCCGGACGGCGCGCTCCGGCGCTTTCGCGGCTCGCTGGGCGGCCAGTCGAAGCGCAAGTTCGGCCTTGCATGGACGGGACGCCGGCAGGCACAGGAAAACCGCTCTATGCCGTTCGACGCGCTCGCGCCGCTGCTCGCGCTGCCGGACATCGACTGGGTCGTGCTGCAGCCGGCGCTCGACGACGACGAACGGGCGCGCGTCGATGCGCATCCTCGCGTGCATCGGCTCGACGGGCGGTTGAACGACTTCGCCGACACGGCCGCGCTGATCGAACGGCTCGACGGCGTCGTCACGATCGATACGGCGGTCGCGCACCTCGCGGGCGCACTCGGCAAGCCACTGTGGATCATGCTGCCGTTCGCACCCGACTGGCGCTGGTTCACCGGCGACGACTGTCCGTGGTATCCGCACGCCAGGCTCGCCCGCCAGTCCGCACCGGGACAATGGCTCGACGTGGCGGCGGCGGTCGCCGGCGCGCTGCGCGACGCCTGAATATCCGGACGCAGACAAAAAAGGGAGCGCGGTGCGCTCCCTTTTTTCATTCGACGTGATGCGATACGGGCGACGTCAGGCCGCGTTGTACTGGTTGCGCGATTCGGGCGTGCGATACAGCACGAGCGTCGCGATCAATCCGCAGATCGCGGCGACGCTCAGCCACAGCCCCGGTGCCGCCTTGTTGCCCGTCTGGTGGATCAGCAACGTCGAGATCGCCGGCGTGAACCCGCCGATCGTCGTCGCGAGACTGTACGCGAGCGAGAAGCCGGCCGTGCGAACGTCGGCCGGCATCACTTCGGTCAGCGCGACGACCATCGCGCCGTTGTACGAACCGTACAGGAACGACAGCCACAGCTCGACCGCCAGCAGCCGCAGGAACGACGGATCCGCCACGAGCCACAGCACGGCCGGGTAGGCCGACAGCAGCGTGAGCACCGTGAACGCGATCAGCACGGGGCGGCGGCCGATGCGATCCGACAGCGCGCCGGACAGCGGCAGCCAGACGAGATTGGACAGGCCGACGCAGACGGTCACGACGAGTGCGTCGAGCGACGACAGGTGCAGCACTTCCTTGCCGAACGTCGGCGTGTATGCGGTGATCATGTAGAACGACACCGTCGTCATGATCACCATCCCCATGCCGGCGATCACGACGCCCCAGTTCTCGAGCATCGAACGCATGATCTCGCCCATCGTCGGACGGTGACGCTTCGCGAGGAATGCGTCGGTTTCCTTCAGCGACCGACGGATCAGGAACAGGAACGGGACGATCAGGCAGCCGATCAGGAACGGAATGCGCCAGCCCCACGCGGTCATGTCCTCGGCCGGCAGCGCGCGGTTCAGCAGCACGCCGACGAACGCGGCGAACACGACCGCCACCTGCTGGCTGCCCGATTGCCACGACGTATAGAAGCCCTTGTGACCCTTCGTCGCGATCTCCGACAGGTAGACCGACACGCCGCCGAGCTCGACGCCCGCGGAAAAGCCCTGCAGCAACCGGCCGAGCAGCACGAGCACCGGCGCGAGCACGCCGATCGTCGCGTAACCGGGTATCGCGGCGACCGTGAGCGTGCCGAGCGCCATCAGCCCGAGGGTCAGGATCAGCCCCTTGCGGCGGCCGTGATGGTCGATGTACGCGCCGAGCACGATCGCGCCGACCGGGCGCATCAGGAAGCCCGCGCCGAACACCGACAGCGACAGCATCAGCGACGCGAACGCGTTGCCGCTCGGAAAGTAGGTTTTCGCGATGGCCGACGCGTAATACCCATAGACCATGAAGTCGTACATTTCCAGGAAGTTGCCGCTGACGACCCGGAACACGGTCCGGACTTTCGATTCCTGCGCGACGGCGTGCGTTGCCGTGGACATGTTGTTCTCTCGGCTCGGATGGCGCGACAGTCACGCCGTGTGGATCCGACGATGCGTGTCGCGCCGGCCCGGCGCGCACGGACATCGCTGCCAGCCGGCGGCACGTCGTGCAACGATGTGCGTACCGGCATGGCCCGCGAATGATGCCACGCGAAGCCGACGGTTGCCTTGTAGCGCGCCTGCGGTTGCCGTCGCCGCCCTCGACCCGTACGAATCTTCTCGAAAGGCGCACCGGAATCCGATTGATCCGATCGACTGATAGCCCCGGCACGTTCCCCTGCTGACGCCCACCCGATAAAAAACCCGGCGAAGCAGGCTTCGCCGGGTTTTTTATCGGGTGGGCGTCGATCCAGCTGGATCGATACCAGGTCACTTGCGCGCGGGCAACCCCGTTTCGGCCTGCCGCTCGAGTTGCCGCACCTGCTCCTGCAGATCGCGCAACTGCAACTGCGCCGCCCGCTTCTCGACCTGCAGCGCCCGCGTCTGCTCCTGCACCGACTTCTGCCGCTGCGCCACCTCGGCCTGCTGGCTGCGTGCGACGCTCAGATCGGCCTGCAGTTGCTGCGCGCGATTCGCCTGCAGCGCGATCACGCGTTCGAGGAACGTCTTCTGCGCCTGCAGTTCGGTACGATGAATTTCGACGTCCGCGAGTTGCATCGTCTGCTGGACGAAGTTCGCGTACACCCTCTCCGCACGGCTCTTATCCTGCGACTTGATCACGCGCCACAGATGCTTGTCCTGAAACAGCGCGACGTAATACGTCATCTCGCGCGGATCGAACATCAGGCTTGCGCCATAGCTGCCGTTGTAGCTGGTGCGCATCTCGACAATTCGCCCGTCGTGCAGCATCTGCGTGAGTTCGGCGACGTTGCCTTTCGCGGTGACGTTCGTGGCGGATGCCGTGGAAGCCGGCGCCGCAGTCGCGGCATCGCCGCTCAGGCTCGTCACCGCGGGGCGCGTGCCCGCGACGGGCGCGGTCGCGTCGGCGGACCACGCCGCAACCGCATGCGCGCAGGCGGCCAGCGCAACGATCCACGTTGCGCATCGTGCAGGGGAAAAATCTTGGAAGGCCAACGTCAGACTCCGGCGAACGCATCGGGAGTCGCGACTATCGTTCAAAACCAAACGGCCGCATCTCGAATTCAACGGGATGCGGCCAGCCTTCCGGTGGGGTGAGACAAGGGCCGGTTACAGGCGGGTTTCGCGTGCCGCGCGCAGGAATGCATCGAGCAGCGGCGTGCAGTCGAGCAGTTCGGCGCCGCCCGCGCGATGAAACTCCGGGTGCCATTGCACGCCGACGACGAACGGCGCGCGCCGGTAGCGAATGCCTTCGATGATCCCGTCGCCGGCCGACACGGCCTCGATGTTCAGATCGCGGCCGAGATCGCGGATCGCCTGATGGTGGATCGAGTTCACGATCGCTTCGCTACGCCCGGGGAACATGCTCGCGAGCGTCGACGAGTCCGGGAAGCGGATCGCGTGGCGATGCTGGTCGTAATGCTCGCTCACGTGCGGATTCGCGGTCGGCACGTCGGTCGCGATGTCCTGGTACAGCGACCCGCCGTACGCGACGTTGATCAGCTGGCAGCCGCGACACACGCCGAGCACCGGCTTGCCGGACTCGACGAACTCGTGGAACAGCTCGAGTTCGTACATGTCGCGCACGCGGTCGCCCGGCCATTCGGGACGCGCATCCGACGCCGCATAGGTTTGCGGCGACACGTCGGCACCGCCTTGCAGCAGCAGGCCGTCGAGATGCTTCGCGTAGTCGCGCAGGCGGATGTTGCTCGGATGCAGCATGCCCTGATGACCGACGGTCGGAATCATGAACACGAGCACGTCGCGCGACATCACCCAGTGCGCGATCGATTCCTCGAGATATTGCAGCGTCTTGCCGCGCAGCCCCTTCGCGCCCGGCTCCGGATGGAAGATCCGCGCCGACACGCCGATGCGCAGCGTGCGCTGCGTGATCCGCTGGCCGGCGCGGTCGAACATCCGGCGCGCACGCGCCGCGACGATCCGGCCGAACACCGACCACGGCGTGTCGCTTTGTTTCAGGTAAGCCGGCGGCGCATGCTGCGCGCTCGCGGGCGGCGGTCGCGGCGTATCGAAATCGGGCTGCGCGCCGAAGCCGGGCGGCGGTGCGCCGGGTTTCGGCGACGCCGCAACACCGTCGACGGCAGCACCCGGCTCACCTGGCTCGGACACGGCCGTGGCCGGCGAGACGCCGTCCACAGCGACGTTCTGCGCTGCGGCAGCCTGCGCGGCGGGCATGTTCGCCGGATCGGAACGGGAGGAATAGGAAGAAGCGGAAGAGGTGCCGGGCAGACCGGCCGGGGAAGACGTGTTTTCGCTCATGACGATGGTCTGGTACGTCGCTCGCGCGTATTGGATTGACGAGGATTCATTATGCTTCAGTGCACGATCGCGCGGTAAATCTGCAACATCCTGTCGATATTGTTGCAAGCAGTCGCATGTGGCGCCGGACACGCCATCGTACCCCGTTTGACGGCTGGAAGATCGCCCCGGTAAGCTGGACAGCAGTGATATATCACAATAATATTCATGGATCGTCCACACGCCCCTCGCCCGCGCCATGACCGCGCCCTACCCGACCACTGCGCCGCCGCCCGCATGAACGCCCTGACCGACGCCCTCCACGACCGGCCCGCCGTATCGGCGGTCAGCCTCGCCGACCGCGCGTACACGCTGATCCAGCGCGACATCATCACGATGCGCCTGAAGCCGGGCGCCGCGCTCAACGAAGCCGACCTCGTCGCACGCACCGGCATCGGCCGCACGCCCGTCCATCAGGCCGTCCACCGGCTGGTGCTCGAAGGGTTGCTGTCCGTGATGCCGCGCAAGGGGCTGATGGTGCAGCCGCTGTCGCTCGACGACATCGTCGCGGTGATCGACGTGCGCCGCATCAACGAAGCGCATTGCGTCGAACTCGCTGCCCGCCATGCAACACCCGAGGATCTCGCGCGCATTGCCGCGCTGCTCGACGACGGGCAGGCCTGCGTCGATACTCACGACGTCGAGGGCATGATGGAACTCGATCGCGCATTTCATCAGGCGATTGCCGCGGCGGCACGCAATACGGTCCTCGCGGAAATCCTGCGCGCGCTGCACGAACGCTCGCTGCGCTTCTGGTTCGTCACGTTGTCCGAGCCGCGCCACCTGTCCGACGTCCAGCACGAACACCGCGAACTGTTCGAGCGGCTGTCCGCGCGCGACGCCGCCGGCGCGCGCACGGCCGTCGAACGCCATATCGACTCGTTTCGCGCCACCCTCGTCCAACATCTTCGCCCTTGAGCCGCCCATGACCACTTTCACGCCCTTCCCCCCGCTCGCCCAGCTCGCCGCCGACCTCGCGGCCGGCCGGACCACGAGCCGCGCGCTCGTCGACGTCGCGCTCGATCGGATCGCCGATCCGTCCGGCCAGGGTGCCGCCGTCTTCACCGAGGTCGACGCCGACAACGCGCGCGCGGCCGCCGACGCGCACGATCGCCTGCGTGCCGCGGGCACCGTGCTGTCGCCGCTCGCGGGCATCCCCGTGTCGGTGAAGGACCTGTTCGACGTCGCGGGCCAGGTGACGCGCGCCGGTTCGCGCGTGCTCGACGGGGCGCCGCCCGCCAAGGCCGACGCGGTCGCGGTCGCACGGCTCAAGCGCGCGGGCGCGGTGCTGGTCGGCCGCACCAACATGAGCGAGTTCGCATTCTCGGGGCTCGGCCTGAATCCGCACTTCGGCACGCCCCGTTCGCCGTACCGCCGCGACGTGCCGGGCGACGCGCGGATTGCCGGCGGCTCGTCGTCCGGCGCGGCCGCGTCCGTCGCCGACGGGATGGCTGCGGTCGCGCTCGGCACCGACACCGGCGGCTCGATCCGCATTCCGGCCGCGCTGTGCGGGCTCACGGGCTTCAAGCCGACCGCGAGCCGGATCCCGACACAAGGCGGCGTGCCGCTGTCGACCACACTCGACTCGTTCGGCCCGATCGGCCTGACGGTTGCCTGCTGCGCACTCGTCGACCGGATGCTCGCGGGCCTCGAGCCGCACGTGCCGGCCGCGCGGCCGCTCGAAGGCGTGCGGCTCGGCGTGCTGACCAACTACGTGACGGACGGCGTCGACGCCGACGTCGCCGCAGCGCTCGACGCATCGCTGAAGCACCTCGAAGCCGCCGGCGCGATCGTCACGGAAGTGCGCTTTTCCGCGCTCGACCGGTTGCCGGACATCAACCGCTTCGGCTTCTCGCCGATCGAGGCGTACGCGTGGCATCGCCCGCTGCTCGCGCAGCACCGCGACCAATACGACCCGCGCGTGCTGTCGCGCATCCTGAAGGGCGAGCCGGCGAGCGCGGCCGACTATCTCGACCTGCTCGCCGCCCGCCACGCGATGCTGGACGAAGCGGCGCACACCGTCTGGTCGCGCTTCGACGCGCTCGTCGCGCCGACGGTGCCCGTCGTGCCGCCGCGCATCGCCGAACTCGAAGCGGACGACGCCGCGTTCACGCGCACCAATGCGCTGATCCTGCGCAACCCGAGCGCGTTCAACTTCCTCGACGCATGCGCATTGTCGTTGCCGTGCCATCCGCGCGACGCGGCGCCGGTCGGCCTGATGCTCGCGGCCGCACCGCATCGCGACGACGCGCTGCTCGCGATTGGCCAGGCGGTCGAGGCCGTGCTGAACACGATCCGGTGATCGCACGCACGGCATGAAGGCGAGGTGATGGACCGGACGAAGCGGGTGCGGCGGGGTGCCGCACGCGCGCTGTCAGTTTCGTGCCAGATCGTTCGCGCTAAAATCGCGCGATTGCTTATCGGACCGACCAACGACAGGAATCCCGCCGACATGAATGACTACACGCTCGCACTCCGCCGTGAACGCCGCCTGCTGATGCTGCTCGGCTGGGTGTGCATCGCCCTGCTGGCCGGCGCGCTGTACCTCCAATACGTAAAGAACGAAGATCCGTGCCCGCTGTGCATCATCCAGCGTTACTTCTTCGCGGCGATCGGGATCTTCGCGTTCCTGGCCGCCGGGATGCGCAACTGGCGCGGCATCTGGGTGCTCGAGCTGCTGATCGCGATCGCCGCGGCCGGCGGCGTCGGCACCGCCGCGCGGCACCTGTCGATCCAGATGAATCCGGGCTTCAGCTGCGGCTTCGACACGCTGCAGCCGATCGTCGACAGCCTGCCGCCCGCCCAGTGGTTCCCCGGCATGTTCAAGGTCGCCGGCCTGTGCGAGACGGTCTATCCGCCGATCTTCGGGATCCTCCTGCCCGGCTGGGCGCTGATCGGCTTCGCCGTGATCCTGCTTGCCGTCGCCTCGAGCCTCTGGCGCCATCGCCGCAAGCTGGCAGGTTGACTGGCCGCGCCGCGCGGTCCGGCCGACCGGTCGAGACCGCGTGGTCCGCCCTTGTTCGCCCGGCTATGCCGGCGACGTCTCTCGCGGCCGCACCCCGCCGGCCGCGCGTAAACACCTATCCCGGCCGCCGCCCGGATTTCCGGGTGACCGCGCCTCGCGCGACATCCGCGCGCACGCCCCGCCACGCATGCGTTTCGGCCCGGTGCCCGCGCATCGGCGCCCCGATCCCGCGCGGCGGGCCTATGATCGACATGATCGCTGTCTGATAGCCCGGATCACCGTCCGGCGATGTTCCCGTCGCGTTGCGGTGCTATCTTCGCGACTGGATGGCGATCTACGTGCGCGAGGCCAGGCGGTCTCACCTCCTGCGTAACGCGCGCCCGATCCGCAATGTCGACTGGATTCATCATGACAACGCAAACCATCCGCATCCGTCACCCTCATGGCGTCCGCACGTTCCGCGGCGTCGTTCGCGCGCGCCTTCGGCGCACGGCCACCGCGCTGAACCAGTCGAGCGGCCGGCCCGCCGCGCTCCCGTCCTTCCTCGTTGCCGCCGCGCCCGCCAGCCCGCGCCGCGCGTCGCGCCGCGACGTCCCGACCGGAGCGTGCTGATGGAAGCCTGGCTCGGCGATCTGCAGCAACTGCTCGCGCACGGTGAAGCGGCCGTGCTCGTGACGGTCGCGCATACCGACGGTTCCGCGCCGCGCGAGGCCGGCACCAAGATGCTCGTCACGCGCGACACGGCCCGCCATACGATCGGCGGCGGTCATCTGGAATGGAAGGCGATCGAGATCGCGCGGCACCTGCTGAAGGACGGCGCGCACGTGCCCCACGCGCGCCGGCTCGAACGGCTCGCGCTCGGCCCGAGCCTCGGCCAGTGCTGCGGCGGCGCGGTCGTGCTCGCGTTCGAGCGGCTCGACGTCGGCGACCTCGGCTGGATCATGTCGCTCGCGAAGCGCGTCGCGGCCGGCGCCGCGACCGTGCGTAGCGTATCATTCGGCCCCTTGCCGGGTGCGCCGCTGCTCAGCGAGCCCGAATCGCCCGCCGCGCGTGCCGATTGCCTGCTGTGGGAAACCGGCGGCGTGTCGCTGATGACCGAAACGATCGCGCCGCATGCGTTCCCCGTCGTGCTGTTCGGCGCGGGACACATCGGCACCGCGCTCGTGAAGGTGCTGGCGACGCTGCCGTGCCACGTGCGCTGGATCGACGGGCCCGACGCGGCGTTCCCGCCGGCCGAGACGCTCGCCGGGATCGGCAATCTCGCGATCGACGCGGTTGCCAGCCCGGCCGATGCCGTCGACGCGGCGCCGCCGCACGCGTACTTCGTCGTGATGACGCACGACCACGCACTCGATTTCGTGCTGGCCGAACGCATCCTGCGGCGCGGCGACTATGCGTACTTCGGGATGACCGGGTCGCACACCAAGCGCGTGCAGTTCGATCATCGGCTGGCAGCGATCGGCATCGACCCGGCCCAGGTCGCGCGGATGCGCTGCCCGATCGGCGTCGAAGGCATCATCGACAAGGCGCCCGAAGTAATCGCGATCTCGGTGGCTGCGCAGTTGCTGCAGGCCGTCGAGGCGAACGCGCCCGCGCAGGCTTCCCCTACCTTCTGACCGACCAAGAACAACGCCATGACCCCGACATTCAAGGACAAGATTGCCCGCGCTCCGAAAGCGGAGCTGCACATCCATATCGAAGGCTCGCTCGAGCCGGAACTGATTTTCGCGCTCGCGCAGCGCAACGGCGTGAAGCTCGCGTACGAGTCGATCGACGCGCTGCGCGCCGCGTACGCGTTCACCGACCTGCAGTCGTTCCTCGACATTTATTACGCCGGCGCGAGCGTGCTGCTGACCGAGCAGGATTTCTACGACATGACGGCCGCGTATTGCGAACGCGCACTCGCCGACAACGTCGTCCACACTGAACTGTTCTTCGACCCGCAGACGCACACCGAACGCGGCGTGCCGATCGAGACGGTGGTGGCCGGCATCGACCGCGCGCTCGCCGATGCCGAGCAGCGCGGGCTGTCGAGCAAGCTGATCCTGTGTTTCCTGCGCCACCTTTCCGAAGAGGACGCACTCGCGACGTTCGAATCCGCGTTGCCGTTGTTCGAACGCTATCGCCATCGGCTGATCGGCGTCGGCCTCGACTCGTCCGAGCTCGGCCATCCGCCGACGAAGTTCGCGCGCGTGTTCGAGAAGGCGCGCGCGCTCGGGCTGAAGCTCGTCGCGCATGCGGGCGAGGAAGGCCCGCCCGCCTACATCTACGAAGCGCTCGACGTGCTGAAGGTCGACCGGATCGACCATGGCGTGCGCAGCATCGAGGATGCGGCGCTCGTCGAACGCCTCGCGCGCACGCGCACGGCGCTGACCGTGTGCCCGCTGTCGAACCTGAAGCTGTGCGTGTTCGACGACATGGCGAAGCACACGCTGAAGGCGCTGCTCGATCGCGGCGTCGCGGTGACGATCAACTCCGACGATCCGGCCTATTTCGGCGGCTACGTCAACGACAACTACTTCGCGACGGTCGACGGGCTGCAACTGACGGACGCCGAAGTGCACGCGGTGATCCGCAACGGCTTCGAGGCGTCGTTCGTCGATGCCGCGCAGCGCGATGCGCTGATCGCGCGTCTCGATTCGTACTGGCAGGCCGCGTGACGGCCGGCATCGAGGTTCGCTAGACAGATGAAACACCGCAACGACATCCGCTTCGTGACGACCGGCTCGGCCCTGCGCCGTGCCGGCCGCATGCGCGCACCGCACGCGCACGCCGGCGTCGCCCCCGTGGCACGCGTGGCGACGGCGATGTGCGTCGTCGCGCACCGAAGCCTGTCGTTGCGGCTCGTCAGGCAGCTCGCCGCCGCGCCGGCCGCGATTGCGGTCGCCATCCTGGCGCTTGCCGCCGGGAATCCCGCGATGGCGGCCGCGGCCGCCACGCTCGCGTGCGCAATCGCAGTCCACGGCGCGCCCCCCTTCGCGCATCGCCGCATCGCGCATGCACGGGTAGCGCCTGCCATGACGTCGCCCGCGCGACACCGACCGTTTTCTTCTGTTCGCCTTACCTTGATGCAGGACCATTCGTCATGACGCAAACCGCTTTCCGTTCCCAGTTGCTGACCTTCAACGGCGACCCGGCGCAGTCGAGCCAGGCCGCGAACCACGAGACCGACGGCCTCCTGATCGTCGACGACGGCAAGGTCGTCGCGGCCGGCCCGTATGCGCGGCTCGCCGCGACGCTCGCACGCGACGCGGTCGTCCACGACCTGCGCGACAAGCTGATCGTGCCCGGCTTCATCGACACGCACATCCACTATCCGCAGACGGACATGATCGCGTCGCCGGCCCCCGGCCTGCTGCCGTGGCTCGACAAGTACACGTTCCCGACCGAGCGCCGGTTCGGCGATCCGGAGCATGCGCGCGAGGTCGCCGACTTCTTTGTCGACGAACTGCTCGCTTGCGGGACGACGAGCGCGCTCGTCTACTGCACCGTGCACAAGCAGTCGGCCGACGCGCTGTTCGCGGCGAGCGACGCGCGCGACCTGCGGATGATCGCGGGCAAGGTGCTGATGGACCGCAACTGCCCCGAGTTCCTGCGCGACACCGCGCAATCGGGCTATGACGACAGCGCCGAGCTGATCGGCCGCTGGCACGGCAACGGCCGCCAGATGTATGCGCTCACGCCGCGCTTCGCGCCGACGTCCACCGAGGCGCAACTCGAGGCGTGCGGCGAACTCGCGCGCCGCCATCCGGACGTGTTCGTGCAGAGCCACGTCGCGGAAAACGTCGATGAAGTGAAATGGGTCGCCGAGCTGTTCCCGGGCCACCGCAGCTATCTCGACATCTACGATCGTTACGGGCTGCTGCGTCCGCGCGCCGTATACGGCCACTGCATCCACCTCGACGACGAGGACCGCCGCCGGATGGCCGAGACACGCACCGTGGTCGCGCACTGCCCGACGTCGAACTTCTTCCTCGGCAGCGGGCTGTTCGACTTCGACAAGGCCGGCGAATACGACGTGCCCGTCACGCTCGCCACCGACGTCGGCGGCGGCACATCGTTCTCGATGCTGCAGACGATGAACGAGGCGCACAAGGTCGCGCGGCTGTCGGGCCACCACCTGACCGCGACGCGGATGTTCTGGCTCGCGACGGCCGGCGCCGCGCAGGCGCTCGATCTCGCCGACACGGTCGGCACGCTCGCGCCGCGCACCGAAGCCGACTTCGTCGTGCTCGACCCGCAGGCCACGCCGCTGCTCGCGCGCCGCACGAAGCGCGCGGAGTCGCTCGAGGAACTGCTGTTCGCGTTCGCGCTGCTCGGCGACGATCGTGCCGTGTACCGCACGTACGCGGCCGGCCGGCTCGTACACGAGCGCGGGGCCGTACGCCGCACCGCCGCCGCCGCGTAACTCACGCGCCTTGGCCCCACCCTGCCCCGGCGTGCGCTGCGGCGCATGCCGGGGCCGCCGAATTCGCCGTGCGCGGCACGCGCCGTGCTAGAATTCGCCGCTCATTGGGGAGTAGCCGCTCCGCTCGATGTCCCGCGCCCCCGGCGCGCATCGTGACGGAGGCGTCCGTCAACAGACTTGGCCGTTCGGCCATGGCGGGCGCAGCCACCAGGCCTGGCGAGACCGATGGTTCACTGCGCGCCGCATCAGGGCCCGGCGCGCGGCGGATCGTCGCTCGCACGCACAACATCGGCCCGTGGAACCCCATACGTGTCTCAAGCCTTCCTGATCTCCACCGGCGCCGTCGCCCTCGCTGAAATCGGCGACAAGACCCAACTGCTGTCCCTCGTGCTGGCCGCGCGCTATCGCAAGCCCGTGCCGATCATTCTCGGCGTGCTCGTCGCGACGCTGGTGAACCACGGCTTCGCCGGTGCGCTCGGCGAATGGCTCAGCGCGCTCGTCACGCCGTCGATCATGCGCTGGGCGCTCGCGTTCTCGTTCATCGCGATGGGGTTGTGGATCCTCGTGCCCGACAAGCTCGATGCCGACGAAGCCAATACGAACCGCTCGCGGCTCGGCGTGTTCGGCGCGACGCTCGTCGCGTTCTTCCTCGCGGAAATGGGCGACAAGACGCAGATCGCAACCGTCGCGCTCGCCGCGCGCTTCGAGGATTACATCGGCGTGGTGGCCGGCACGACCTTCGGGATGATGCTCGCGAACGTGCCCGCGATCCTGCTGGGCGACCGTTTCGCGCACCGCCTGCCGACGAAGCTGGTGCATGGCATCGCGGCCGTGCTGTTCGTCGTGCTGGGCGCAATGGCGTTGCTGGGCGTCGGAGTCTGACGCACGCAGGCAAGTGACGCGGCCGGGCGGCCGCGCCGGTGTCGATACCGCGTTACTTCGCGACCGCCGCGCCCGATGCCGGCACGGCCGGCACCGCACGCTCGTTGGCGGCCGGTGCGGCCGGCCCGCCGCGCTTGTCGACCGGCAGCCGCACCGTGCGGATCGCCCCGTTCGACAACGGAAACTCGGCGAGCGCGCTGCGCGCGAGGAACGGCATCGCATACAGCAGCGCGCCGTTGTCGCCCGTGGTGCGCGCGGTCACGTTATAGACCTCCTTGCCGGTCGCGCGCTCGGTGATCCGAATGCCGAGCGTGTAGTCGAAGACCTGGTAGGTCTGCGCGACGTAGCCCGTCGGCATCGGCCCCCAGGGCCCCCACGGGCCCCACGGCCCGCCCCGCCAGTACGGCCCCGGCCCCATGAACCACGGGTCGTAGTAAACCGGTTGCGGCACCGTCACCGGATCGCTGCCGACCCCGTAGGCCAGCCCGACCAGATAGCGTGCCTGCGCGGCCGGCACCTGCCGGAATGCGTACGCGGACAGTTCGTTCGCGACGATCGGCTCGTAGGTCGACTGCTCGATGCTGTGCTTCTGCGCATCGGTGCGCGTGAAGGCGTAAGTGCGTGTCGCGTCGCTGCCGCTCCAGTCGGAGAAGGCCGTGACCTGTGTCGTCACGTAGCTGGTGCAGCCCGACAGCAGCGCCACGCACAGCACCGCCGCCCAGCCCGCACCGCGTTGAATCCATTCGCGTTTCATGTCGATCCTCGTCGATCCGTCACCCGTACGTCGCACCGCGCGAACCGCACGGGATGCCGATAATACGCGGACTCCCGGAACCGGTAAAAAGTTCGCCCGACACGCGGCCGCAAGGCTTTGTACAATGGCCCGGTTGACCCGGCCCGCGCTGCGGGCCCGATCCCCACTCCACCGATCTCGACGACCATGTCCGACAACGCCTCCTCCACCGTGATCCGCCGCGCCGACTACACGCCGCCGGCCTTCCTCATCGATTCCGTCGCACTCGAATTCGATCTCGCGCCGGCCCGCACGATCGTCAGGAATACGATGCGCGTGCGCCGCAACCCGGACGCGGCGCCCACCCCGCATCTGGAGCTGATGGGCGAAGCGCTCGAATTCCTCGGCGCACAGCTCGACGGCGCGCCGTATGGTCCGGTGCGCGCGCACGAACACGGGCTGACCGTCGAAAACGTGCCCGACGCGTTCGAGCTTACGCTCGACAGCGCGTGCGCGCCGGACCAGAACACGACGCTGTCCGGCCTGTACGTGTCGAGCGGCAACTTCTTCACGCAGTGCGAGGCCGAAGGCTTTCGCCGCATCACCTACTTCCTCGACCGCCCCGACGTGATGGCGTCGTACACCGTCACGCTGCGCGCCGACAAGAGCGCGTATCCGGTGCTGCTGTCGAACGGCAACCTCGTCGACTCGGGCGAGCTGCCCGACGGCCGCCACTTCGCGAAATGGGAAGACCCGTTCCGCAAGCCGAGCTATCTGTTCGCGCTGGTCGCGGGCAAGCTTGTCGCGATCGAGGAGAAGATCACGTCCGGCTCCGGCAAGGAAAAGCTGCTGCAGGTGTGGGTCGAACCGGCCGATCTCGACAAGACCCGTCACGCGATGGATTCGCTGATCCACTCGATCCGCTGGGACGAGAAGCGCTTCGGCCTAGAGCTCGATCTCGACCGCTTCATGATCGTCGCAGTGGGCGACTTCAACATGGGCGCGATGGAGAACAAGGGGCTCAATATCTTCAACACGAAGTACGTGCTGGCGAACCCCGAGACCGCAACCGACACCGACTTCGCGAACATCGAATCGGTGGTCGGCCACGAGTACTTCCACAACTGGACCGGCAACCGCGTGACCTGCCGCGACTGGTTCCAGCTGAGCCTGAAGGAAGGGCTGACGGTGTTCCGCGACCAGGAATTCTCGGCCGACATGGCCGCGGGCGACGACGTCGGATCCGCGGCCCGCGCGGTCAAGCGCATCGAGGACGTGCGCGTGCTGCGCCAGCTGCAGTTCGCCGAGGACGCGGGCCCGATGGCGCATCCGGTGCGTCCGGAAAGCTACGTCGAGATCAACAACTTCTACACGATGACCGTCTACGAGAAGGGCTCGGAAGTCGTGCGGATGTACCAGACGCTGTTCGGCCGCGACGGGTTCCGCAAGGGGATGGACCTGTACTTCAAGCGCCACGACGGTCACGCGGTGACGTGCGACGACTTCCGTCACGCGATGGCCGACGCGAACGGGCGCGATCTCGCGCAATTCGAGCGCTGGTACAGCCAAGCCGGCACGCCGCGCGTGTCGGTACGCACCGCATACGACGCGGCCGCGCGCCGCTACACGGTCACGCTTGCGCAAGGCTACGGCGACGCGTCGCCGGCCGCGCGCGAGACGCAGCAGGGGCCGCTGCTGATCCCGTTCGCGATCGGCCTGATCGGCCGCGACGGCCGCGACCTGCCGTTGCGCCTCGACGGCGAAGCCGCCGCAACGGGCACGACACGCGTGCTCGACTTCACCGATACCGAACAGACCTTCACGTTCGTCGACGTGCCAGAGCAGCCGCTGCCGTCGCTGCTGCGCAATTTCTCGGCACCGGTGATCGTCGAATACGACTATACCGACGACGACCTCGCCTTCCTGCTCGCGCACGACAGCGACCCGTTCAACCGCTGGGAAGCCGGCCAGCGCCTCGCGACACGCGCGCTGCTGACGCTCGCCGCGCGCGCCGCCGCGAACGAGCCGCTCACGCTCGGCGAGAAGTTCGTCGCCGCGTTCCGCCGCGTGCTGACCGATGAAAACCTGTCGCCCGCGTTCCGCGAACTCGCGCTGACGCTGCCGTCGGAAACCTATCTGGCCGATCAGATGGCGGAAGCCGATCCGGCTGCCGTGCATCGCGCGCGCCAGTTCGTGCGCCGCCAACTCGCGACCGCGCTGCGCGCCGAGTGGCTCGCCGGCTATGAGCAGCACCAGACGCCGGGCGCGTACGAGCCGACACCGGAAGCATCCGGCCGCCGCGCGCTGAAGAACCTCGCGCTCGCGTATCTCGCCGAACTCGAGGATCCGGCCGACACCGTGCGCATCGCGACCGCACAGTACGACGCCGCGAACAACATGACCGATCGCGCCGCCGCGCTCGGCGCGCTGCTGTCCGCCGCGGCGGCGGGCGCGAACGACGCGGCCGCGCGTGCGCTCGACGACTTCTACCGTCGCTTCGAGAAGGAAGCGCTCGTGATCGACAAGTGGTTCGCGATGCAGGCCGCGCAGCGCGGCACGTCCGCCCAGCCGACGCTCGCGAAGGTCCGCACGCTGATGGCTCACCCTGCGTTCAACCTGAAGAACCCGAACCGCGCACGCTCGCTGATCTTCAGCTTCTGCGCGGCGAACCCGGCGCAATTCCACGCGGCGGACGGCTCGGGCTACGCGTTCTGGGCCGAACAGGTGCTCGCGCTCGACGCGATCAACCCGCAGGTCGCCGCGCGCCTCGCCCGCTCGCTCGAACTGTGGCGACGCTTCACGCCGGCGCTGCGCGACCGGATGCGCGAAGCGCTCGAGCAGGTCGCTGCCGGCGCGAAATCGCGTGACGTGCGCGAGATCGTCGAGAAGGCGCTCGCATAACGTAACGCACGCGATTCGCCTTGCGCGTCCGCACGACGAAGCCGGCGCCGCCCCGTTGCGGCGCCGGCTTTTTTTATCGGCCGAAGGTTGGCGGGGTCGGAGCCGGACAAGGGTTCGAACACCCGGCTTTCCCGCCGCGGCAGGGCCGATCCGCGGCGCAGTGCACGCCGGAGCCCGGCCGAATCGGCCGCCCGACCATGTAACCGGACGAAAAAAGGCGGCGGGTCGGGAGGCGCGCCGGGTAAAATTGCGGCAATTCAAGGATTCTTTGGCCTTTCGGAGTCTGTCATGTCCATTGCCCGCCGCACCACGCTGTCCAAGTTCCTGATCGAGCAGCAGCGTGAGACCAACAACCTGCCCGCCGACCTCCGCCTGCTGATCGAAGTCGTCGCCCGCGCGTGCAAGGCGATCAGCTACAACGTGTCGAAGGGCGCGCTCGGCGATGCACTCGGTACCGCCGGCAGCGAGAACGTCCAGGGCGAAGTGCAGAAGAAGCTCGACATCCTGTCGAACGAGATCCTGCTCGACGCGAACGAATGGGGCGGCAACCTCGCCGCGATGGCGTCGGAGGAAATGGAAACGTTCTTCCCGATCCCCGCGAACTACCCGCGCGGCGAATACCTGCTCGTGTTCGACCCGCTCGACGGCTCGTCGAACATCGACGTGAACGTGTCGATCGGCACGATCTTCTCGGTGCTGCGCTGCCCGGACGGCAAGCTGGCCACCGAGGAATCGTTCCTGCAACCGGGCACGGAGCAGGTCGCGGCCGGCTACGCGGTGTACGGCCCGCAAACCGTGTTCGTGCTGACGACCGGCAACGGCGTGAACTGCTTCACGCTCGATCGCGAAGTCGGCTCGTGGGTGCTCACGCAAAGCAACATGCAAATCCCGGCCGATACGCGCGAATACGCGATCAACGCATCGAACGCACGCCACTGGTACGAACCGGTCCAGCGCTACGTCAACGAGCTGAACGCCGGCAAGGAAGGCCCGCGCGGCGACAACTTCAACATGCGCTGGATCGCGTCGATGGTGGCCGACGTGCACCGGATCCTGAACCGCGGCGGCATCTTCATGTACCCGGCCGACAAGCGCACGCCCGATCGTCCGGGCAAGCTGCGCCTGATGTATGAAGCGAACCCGATGTCGTTCATCGTCGAACAGGCGGGCGGCGCCGCGACGACGGGCACGCAGCGCATCATGGAAGTGCAGCCGAACGGCCTGCACCAGCGCGTGCCGGTATTCCTCGGTTCGAAGAACGAAGTCGAGCGCGTGACCGGCTATCACAACGAAGGCGAATAAATTCGCACTGCACCACTAGACGGAGGTGCGAGACCTCAGTACAATCGCGCCTTCGCGATGTGGCCCTGACAGGCTGCATCGCAGTGAAGTGAAAGCGGGAGTCCGCCGGATCGAGGGTTTCGCGAAGCAGCAGCAAGCTGAAAAAATTTCGCAAAACCTATTGCCAAGATCTCGGATTTCACCATATAATTTCATTTCTCTGCTGCCGGTGTAGCTCAGTTGGTAGAGCAGCGCATTCGTAATGCGAAGGTCGTAGGTTCGACTCCTATCTCCGGCACCAAGATATAAAGGCCTGATAAGCATCGCTTATCAGGCCTTTTCTCTTTTCCGGCCACGTTTCCGATACACGAAATCGTACGCCCGCCCTCCCCGTCATTTCCTGCTTGCGGGCATCTCCCGACTCCCGCGCCGCGCGCCGCCGATTACAATCGCCGGACCACCCGCCCCTCCCCCAGCATCATGCGCACCTGGCGTCTCGAACGACCGAACCTCAGCGGACAACTGGACGTGTCCCGCGCAACCGGTCTCGTCGCCGCGATCGGCGGCAGCGAACCGAATGCGTTCGCGGCGGAAATCCTGAAGCTGTTCGACGATGCGCTGTCCGTCACGCAGTGCACGATCTTCGCGTATGAGTTCGGCAACCGGCCGCGCACCGTGTCGGTCGCCGATCATCGCGGCGGCCGCTACCTGCGCGACGTCGCCGACACCTACGCGCGACATTTCTACGCCCTCGACGGCAACCAGAAGATCGTCTCGACCACGGGTCGCGGCACGCACCGCCGCGACGTGCTGCTGCATCAGCAGGCCAGCGACGAGATCGGCCACGATGCGTATCGCGCGGCCTGCTACCGCGGCCCGGACGTATCCGATCGCCTCGCGTTGCTGATGCAGCCGAACGACTCGACCTGGCTGTCGATCAACCTGTATCGCGCGCATCGCAGCGGCGCGTTCCAGCCGCGCGAGATCGCGGCCATCGAAACGCTCGCACCGTTGATCGTGCAGGCCGCGCAGCATCACTACACGCTCGCCGGCTCGACGCAGATCGGCATCCCGCAACTGATGCTCGCGCGGCTGCGCGGCGCATGCCCTGCACTGTCCAAGCGCGAACTCGACGTGCTGCGCGGCGTGCTCGAAGGCCAGACCGCGCAGGAGATCGGCGACACGATCGGCGTGAAGGCCTCGAGCGTCGTCACCTACCAGAAGCGCGCGTACCGGCGCCTCGGCATCTCGAGCCAGCGCCAGCTGTTTGCGCTGTGCCTGCAACCCTGAACTGCGCGCGCCGATCCTGAGCGCGTCGGGGTAAATCCCGGCCCACCGCCGGCCGTTCGCCGTACCCGGAATGGGGACAGCGGCGTCCGGCACGGCTTCCATACTGCATCCAACTGCCCGCACGCATCGCGTCGTCGAGCGTGCGCGTCCGATCAGTGCAACCTGGAAGCCAACGATGGGCATCGAATTCAAGCCATATCCGTTCGTCGCCGCGCGCCATCGCGCGCACCTGCCGCCCCGCAGCGACGGTGTCGATACGCAGCGGCACCACGTCGCGATCGTCGGCGGCGGGCCGGTGGGCCTCGCCGTCGCACTCGGCCTTGCCAATCACGGCATCCGCAGCGTGCCGCTGGAAGCCGACGATTCGGTCTGTCACGGCAGCCGCGCGATCTGCATCTCGCGACGCAGCCTCGAGATCATCGAGCGGCTCGGCGCGCTCGACAGCTTCATGCGCGTCGGACTGCCGTGGAGCGGCGGACGCAGCTTCTATCGTCGCGACGAAGTGCTGCATTTCACGATGCCGCAGGACGAGAACCAGAAGCTGCCGCCGATGGTGAACCTCGCGCAGTATCACATCGAGCAGTTCCTGCTCGATGCCGCGCTGCGCCGCCCCGAACTCATCGAGATCCGCTGGCAGGCGAAGGTCGCGGGTGTCACGCGGCACCCGGACGGCGTGCGCCTCGACGTCGACACGCCGCTCGGCGGCTACGCACTCGATGCCGACTGGGTCGTCGCGAGCGATGGCGGGCGCAGCACGATGCGCGATGCGCTCGGCCTGTCGCTGCAGGGCACAAGCTATGAAGGCCGCTACGTGATCGTCGACATCGCGCTCGACAGCGATCGGCCGACCGAGCGGCTCGCATACTTCGACCCGGCATCGAACCCCGGCTCGACGGTGCTCGTGCACAAGCAGCCCGACAACGTATGGCGGATCGACTACCAGTTGCGCGACGACGAGGATCCCGAAGCGGCGGTGAAACCCGAGAACGTGATCCCGCGCGTGCAGAACCTGCTCGACATGATGGGCGAGCGCGGCGACTGGTCGCCGATCTGGATCACGATCTACAAGGCGAACGCACTGACGCTCGAACGCTACCGGCACGGCCGCGTGCTGTTCTGCGGCGACGCCGCGCACCTCGTGCCGATCTTCGGCGTGCGCGGCGCGAATTCGGGCATCGACGACGCCGACAATGTCGCGTGGAAACTGGCGTACGTCATTCGCGGCCTCGCGTCGGACGCGCTGCTCGACAGCTATTCGGACGAACGCGTGTTCGCGACGCACGAGAACCTGCGCTACGGCACCAAGAGCACCGAGTTCATGGCGCCGCCGTCGTTCGCGTTCGACCTGATGCGCAAGGCCGTGCTGACGCTCGCAGTCCGCCATCCGGCGTTGCGTTCGCTGATCAATCCGCGCCAGACGTCGGCCATCGCTTATACGGCGTCGCCGCTCAATGCGGACGAGCGCGATACGTTTTCGGCCGGGCCGGCGCCCGGCATGGTACTCGCGGAATGTCCGCTGATGCTGCATGCGTCGAGCGACATCGGCAACGCCGACGGCGCGCGGCGCGGCCACCTGACCGATCTCGTCGGCCCGCGTTTCACCGCGCTCCGCTTCACGCGCGACGGTGCGCCCGATCCGTCGTTCGCCGATCTCGAGCGACACCTGCGCGACGCCGGCATACCGTTCGCGCCGGTCACGCTCGCGCGGCACGCGGCACCGCAACAGCCGGGGTGCGTCGGCTACGATGCCGACGGCCGGCTGTTCGACCTGTACGGTGCGCGCGACGGCACCGTCTATCTCGTGCGTCCGGACGGACACGTGCTCGGCCGCTGGCACGATGCACGCGCCGCCGACCTGACCGCCGCACTCGAACGCGCGCTTCACCCGCACACGTCAGCCGATCTTCAGGAGAACACATGATGACCGACACCGAACGCGACATCCTATACACCGACCTGTGCCGCACGATGACCCGCATCGGCGAAACCGATGCGTCGCTCTTTCTCGCCCGCTTCGCACTGCTGGCGATCGAGGCGATCGGCGATGCGGCGACCGTTACCCGCCTGATTGCCGATGCCGGCGACGGCCTGCCCGAAACGGACGCACCGGCACCGACGCACGGACGATGACGCATGACGCACCACCGTGCTGCCACCGCCATTCCTTACAGATATATTTCACAGACGGACGAATCATCTGGAAAAACCCGTTAAGGGTGCATAACATTACTTAACGATTCCGACCCGTCTATCGCGTTACATTGCGTGGGCGGCGCGGCAGGTCGCATGTCGCCTTCATACAGCTTGCGGCGAAACAGCCGACGTCCGGTCATTTCGACTCAACTTAAGGAGAGGATCACCATGACTCATGGCTTGATTATGTGGCTCATCATCGGCGCGATTGCCGGCTGGCTGGCTGGCTTGCTCGTCAAGGGCGGCGGGTTCGGCCTGATCGTCGACATCATCGTCGGCATCGTCGGCGCGGTGATCGGCGGCTGGCTGGCCGGGCTGCTCGGCATCAGCATCGGCAGCGGCTTCATCGGCTCGGTGATCGTCGCGGTCATCGGCGCCGTGATCCTGCTGTTCGTGATCCGGCTGTTCAGGCGCGCGGCCTGACGATCTTCTCGCGCGCCTTCGGGCGCGTTTTCGTTCTTGCATTGAAGCGGCGCGCGGCATCCCGCGCGCGCCGCCGTCCGTTTCAGCGGTGCTTGCCGCGCTGCAACCAGCCGTCGAGCACGTCGGTCGTCAGCAATCCGCTGCGCGCTTCACGTGCGCCATCGCGTCCAATCCCCACGGTTCGCGGCATTTCTCCCCGCCATCCCGCATCGAGCGCCGCCCGCAGACGCTCGGGCATCGGCTCCGCGTTCGCATACTGTGCGACCTGCGGCGGCAGGTTCATTTGCGCGAGCGCCTGCGCAATTGCCGCACCGTTGTCGTCGTACGCGTCCATCGAGACCATCGCGAGTTGCACGTCCGGATGCCAGCGCTGCCACGCGACGAGATGCGCGGCGTTCTCGCGGCAGTATCCGCAATCGAGCGACCAGATCTCGACCGCGAGCGGCCGTTCATGCGCCGTCGCGTACACCTTCGCGACCTCGGCCGCACGCAGCGGTTGCAGTTCGCCGGCCCAAGCGGGCAAGCTCGCAAGCACCGCACCGATCAACACCATCAGCCGTTTCATTGCGCACCCTCCACGGGAATCAGCCGGTAGCCGTCGTTACGCGTACGCCACGACAGGTAGATACGGCCCGCATCGTCGAGCAGTTGCGGGTTGTCGCTCGCGCCCGACGTCGACGCGATCGCGCACTGCGCCGACCAGTGCTCGCCGCGATCGTCCGAGCGGCGCAGCTTGATCTGCATCGTGTCGCCGTCGAACGCCTTCCATGCGAGCCAGACGACATCACCGCGCGCGACGAGCGCCGCATGCGATGCCTGCTCGGCCGGCACCGCCGGATTCGCGCCGAACGCCCAGGGCGTGCCGCGCGGCCGGCCATCGGCGCCGATGCGCGAATAAAACACGTCGGCGCGGCCGTCGACGACGCCGAACCACGCAAGATGGCGCGTGCCGTCCGGTGTGATCGCGAGCGCCGGCCCGTGCTCGGGACAGGCCTCGACATGCCAGTTCGAGAACGTCGCACGCTCCGGCAGGACGGGCGCCGACGCCGACACGGGCAATACCGCGAGCGCATGGTCGCGGATCTGCCCCGGGAACACGTTGCGCCACACGGCTTCGATGTGTCCGGCCGGATCGATCGCCATCGCGATGCGGCAGCATTCGCACGTGTGGTCGGTCACCTTGCGCTCGGGCTCGAACGACGCGCCGCCGTCGCGCGACACCGCGTAGTAGACGGCCGCGCCGTCGTACGCCTGCCCCGCCGCCTTCGCCGCGACGAGGTCGCGCTTGTCGATCCACGCGATCGCGATGTTGCCGGCCGAATCGACGGCCATCATGTCGAAGCGGTGCGTGATCGCCTGCCGGTCGCGATGCACGGTGACCGGTACGCTCCAGGTCACGCCGCCATCGAGCGAACGCGAAAAGCGCACCATGCCTGTGTACGGCGCATCGAGCGGCATCGACCATGACACGTACACCGCGCGACCGTCCGGGCTCGTCGCAGTCTTCGAGCGATTCTCCGCACTCGTGTAGATCGGCTCGGGCATCGCGTTGACGGTCACGGGCGCGGACAGCGTGCGGCCCGCGTCGTCCGAGTGCGCGACGACGACGTGCGCGCCGTCGACCCATGCGACCCACAGCCGGTGCCGCGCGTCGAACGCCGCGCCGGTCGCGAGCGGCTGCTTCTGTTGCACCGGTGCGGCCTGCATGCTCATGTGCGCCGCATGCGAATCGGCGGCTCTGGGTGCGTCGTGTGCGCCGGCGGGCGACAGCGCCGCGAGCCACAACGCGCAGCCTGCCGCGAACGATTTCACATCAACCATTTCAGTTCTCCGAAGAAAGTGCGGCCCGGATACGGGTGGAACACGTAATAGCGGCGGTCCGTCAGGTTGTCGATGCCGACCGACGCGGTCCAGTGACGATCGAACCGGTAACGCGCCTTCAGGTCGACGACCGTGAAGATGCTCGTGCCGCCGTACACGTCCGGATTCACGTCGCTGTTGTCGAGCGTGTTGAACTGGCGGCCCGAGTAACGGACGCCGACGCTCGCGAGCCAATGTTCGTCGAAGCGGTACGACGCGAGCAGGTTCGCGCGCATGCGCGGGATGCGCGGAAAGCGCGAGCCGACGTACGCCGGATTCGCGGCGTCGGCCAGGATCTGCGCATTGCTCGCCGATACGTTCGCGTCGATGTCGAGCCCGCGCAGCCCGACGTTCTGGCCGCTGAATCCGAGCTCGACGCCGCGTACGCGCACGCGATCGACGTTCGAGATGTTGGTGACGGTCGACGCGCCCGACACCGTCGTCTGGCTGTAGATCGAATCGCGCAGGTCGCTCTGGAACACGCTCGCGCGCACGACGCCGACGCCCACATCGCGCTCGGCCGTGAAGTCCCAGTCGATCGCCTTTTCCGGCCGCAGGTTCGGGTTGTTGTTGACGATCGCGTTGTTCGAGATCGTGCCCTGGAACAGTTCGCCGACCGTCGGGAAGCGCGTGCCGGTCGCGAACGACAGCCGGAAACGCCATACGTCCGTCGCGTCCCACTGCAGCGCGACTTTCGGCGACAACGCATTCGCGCCGCGGTCCGCGTAACCGAGCGTGCCGTTTGCGTTGCCGAGCGCACCGCCGTACGCATCCCAGCGCTCGTAGCGCAAGCCGAGGGTCGCGAGCCAGCCCGGCGCGAAACGCCACGCGTCCTGCGCGAACAGCGCCTGCGTGCGCGTGTCGCCCTGGTAGATGCTCGCGAGCGACGTGGTCGGCCCGGCCAGCCAGTCGGCCGTGTTGTACGTGACGTTGCGCAGGAAATAGTTGTCGTAGTGATAGCCGAACGTGAACGTGTGGCCCTTCATTTCCGGCGCCTCGGCCTTCAGGTCGAACGTGCGCCAGCCCGTGCCGTCGCCCTGGAACAGCGTGCCCGCCCCGCCCTGCACGGTCGATGCCGCGCGCAGCACGTCGCGCGACACGTCGTACGCGGACACCACACCCGACAGCCGCCAGCCCGAATCGAGCCGGCCGTTCAGCCCGAGCGCGTACAGCCAGTTCTCCTGGTCGCCGCGTTGCGGCGCGAACGCGCTCGGCGCGACCGTCATGTTCTGGCCGCCGATCGACACGTTGCCGCCGTAGACGGGATTGCCGGCCGCGTCGCGCAGGAAGGTTTCGCCGTGCTGCCGGTAATGGTTTTCCCAGTGCCCGAGCGTCAGCGTCGCGTCGAGGCGGTCCGTGAACGCATAACCCATCCGGACCGTCTCGTTGAGCTGCTCGGTCCGTTCGATGTTCTGCGCGCCGACGATCTTGCGCGGCTTGCCGTTCGGTCCGATGTCGGTTGCCGCACCCGTCACGGGCACCGCGGCACCGAGCCGCGGGTTGTAGGCGGAATTGGGGCTCGCATACTGCATCGGCTGACCGTCGTTCTCCAGCCGATCGAGCGACAGCGAGAACCAGAATTTGCCGACGCGGTTCGCGATCCGCGCGGTCTGGTGATTTCCGCCGAAGCTGTCCGCGAACCCGTAGCCGTCGTGATAGCGCTGCGTGAAGAACTGCGTCGACAGCGACGCCTCGAGCTTGTCGGGGCGCCGCGTCGTCAGCAGCACGGTCGAGCCGATCGCGTTGCCGGGATACAGCGCGGAAAAGGGGCCATACAGCACGTCGACGCGCGCGATATCGTCGGGCGCGATCAGCGACCAGCGCGGCGGGTACGCATAGCTCGAGCCGAGCAGGTTCGACAGCAGCAGGCCGTCGGCGTACACGAGCCCGCGCGCGCTCTGCAGTTCATTGAAGTCGCGGCCGGCGAACACGCTGTTGCGGTCGCCGATGTAGCGCTTGCGAACCATCAGGTTGGGCGCGTACTTCAGTGCGTCCTCGGTGGTGACGTTGGTGTGCGCGTCGATCTGCTCGCGCGTGATCGACTCGACGACGGCCGGCGTATCCGGATCGACGGCTTGCCGCTGGGCGGTGACGTTGACGGCGGTCAACGTGTCGCCCGCCGAGGCGACCGGTGCGGCACGGCCGGCCGGGTTGCCCGAGCCGCCGCGCACCGGGTCGGCCGATGCGCCATCGATCGGGGCCGCCTGTGCGGTCGGCCAGGCAAAGGCGGCCGCGCAGGCGAGCGCGAGCCGGCCGCGCGACGGCCGCGCGGCGAAGGTGAACGACATGGATGAATTCCTGAAAACGTGACCGGACACCGCCGGACGCGAGCCGACGCGCCGCGCGCAGACGGCGCGGCGCGCGGACCGGGCCGCGGACGGCACGCGCGCCACCGGGGCGCGCGGACGATATCAATCAGATCGGGACGTTTTCAGGCGGACCGCGCGGCTGCGCGAGACGGATGCCCTTGCGGGGAAAATCGGGAACGGCCGGGGCGGCCGCCCGATACGCGAACGCGCGCACGAAACCCGGCAACGCGGGCAGGCTCGTGCCGAGCGCGACGTTCGCCGCGAAGCCGGGGCAGTACACGCAGTGCGGCACGCCGGCATGGTCGAACGACGACGTGCCGCGGTCGTCGCCCGACTGCGCGAGGACGACCTGGCGGGCGCCTGCCGCACTGCACAACTCGAGCGTGAGCGCGCCGGAACCGCTCGATGCGAGACGCGCGTAGCCGACGACGGGCGACAGTACGTTCAGTACCAGCGCCAGCGCCAGCCATACGAGGCCGATCCATCGCGTCGTTCGTTTCATCGCGGTCCAGGAAAAAGTGCGCGCAAGTATAGCAAGCGGCCCGACTGTTGCCGACCGCGCGGGGTGTGATAGCCGGCATCGCACGGCGCGCAGCAGCGCATGTGCCGTTAATACAACAGAGACAAAATCTAACGATTCGCCACTGGCATAAAGCCAAGCGCGAGGTTGATAATTATCGAACCTGCTGGAGAAATGACCATGGACGAAAGACCAACCCGCATGCCCCCGCCCGAGCAAGTGATGAGCCCGGATCCGGAACCCGTCGGCGTGGAATTCCTCGCCGAATTGCCCGAGCACGTCCGGGCATTCTTCGACGAGCAGCACAAGCTGTACTCGCCGAAGTGAACCTACGTTCCGTTCTGTAACCGCCACGTGTCGATCGATATCGTGCGGTTCATCGCTGCGTTTTCGGCGCAGATCGCTACGCACCCGGGCTGCAACGGCCTGACGGTGCAGGATCAGTTCGTCCGCTGATTCTTCTGTCGCGTCGTTTCGCCGCGCGACTGTCTTCGTCTATCCTTCTGGTTTTCCACCTCCGGCCCGCCCGGCTCTCCCCTCTCCCGATCGTTCCGATGAAACAAGCCATTCGTGTCAGCGTCGCTGTCGCCGCGCTCGGCGCCGCCCTTTTTTCGTCACCGCACATCGCACGCGCCGACGGCGACGACACCGCTCTCACCAATCTCGTCGCGCTCGCGTCGCAGCGGCTCGCGCTTGCCGAACCCGTCGCGCGATGGAAATGGGCGAACCACAAGGAGATCGAGGACCGGCCGCGCGAAGCGGCGCTGCTCGCATCGGTGGAGAAGCGCGCCGCACAGTCCGGCGTGGATCCTGCGTTCGCGCGCACGTTCTTCGAGGATCAGATCGCCGCGAGCAAGGACGTGCAGAACGCGCTGTTTGCAAAGTGGCGCGCGACGCGGCCGCCGGAAGGCGCGCCGCCCGACCTCGCGACCAGCACGCGGCCGGCGCTCGACCAGCTCACGCAAAAGATGCTGACGGGCCTCGCGCAAGTCGCGCCGCTGCGCGACGCACCCGATTGCCAGGCGCGGCTCGCACGCAGCATCGCGAACTGGAAGTCGCTCACTCGCTACGACTCCACCCAGACGCAGGCGCTCAGCACAGCGCTGTCGCATGTCTGCTCCGCCGGCGGCGCCAGCGCGATCGGCTGACGGCCATTGCATTGCGCGCTGCAGCCCGCGGTGCTCAGTCGGCAGGCGTGAGTGCCGCGAGCGGAATCAGCTGCAGGCCGCGCGCGAGATGCGTCTGCAGCAGACGATGGGTATGGGGTTCGAACGCGCCGTCCGCGCCATCGGCCACGAGCCGCACGGCCGCGTCGAGCGACTCGGCCGCACCGAGGTAACGCCAGCCGTCGATCACGTGAAACAGGCGGCGCTCGCCGATCGCCTCGAACGCAACCGCGCCGTCGAACGGCCAGGGCGCATTACCCGCACGGACGTTATCGGCTGCGGGACGCCGGTTGTACGACGGACGCAGGCGGGCGATCCACTGCGCTTCGGCGAGCATTGCGCCCAGTTCGTTGCCGGTCTCCCGCCATTCGACACGCCGGACCTGCTGCGCAATCCGCATTTCCTTCGACGAGCGCCGCTCGCCGGTCAGCAGCGCGCGCAAACGCTGCCGCACGCGCACGCTCCGGCCGACATACAGTGCTGCGTCGCCCTCCCCGAACAACGCGTACGCGCCGCAGCCGGCCGGCGCGGTATCGAGCCACGCTTCGGTCATGCCACCCGCGAGACGGAAGTGGCGCGTCGTACGCGCAATCTGGTCGCTCAGACGCTCGAGCGGCACGATCTCATGCAATTGCCGCCAGAACTGCCAAAGCAGATCGGCATCCGCGAGTGCCCGGTGTCGGGCGGCTGGAACGAGGCCATGCCGCTCGATCAGCGCATCGAGTCCGTGCCGCGCCTCGCGCGGAAAGAGCGCGCGCGACAGGCGCACCGTGCACAGCACGTCCGGATTGAACGCAATGCCGGCGCGCTCGAATTCGGCACGCAGGAAGCCCCGGTCGAAGTTCGCGTTATGCGCGACGAACAGCTTGCCATCGAGTCGCTCGAACAGCGCGGGCGCGAGCGACGCGAACGACGGCGCGTCGCGCACCATCTCGTCCGAAATGCCTGTCAGTTGCTGGATGAACGGCGGAATCGACTGTCCCGGATTGACCACCGTCGTCCATGTCGATGCGCCAAGCGGACCGATTTCGACCACGCCGATTTCAGTGATGCGGTGCTCGGCGGGCGAGCCACCGGTGGTTTCGAGGTCGACGAAGACGAGCGGCTGTTCGCAGGCGGGATCGGACGGACGAGAATCGGACATGAAAAGACAGGGGGAAACGATGCTTTCGTGAGTATGCACCGGCAGGCGTGTTCGCGACCAGTCCGAACCGGCGTCGATTCGCCGACCACCGGTTTTCGTGCCCCCAAAAAGCAAAAGGCCCCCGCGATGCGGGGGCCGGACGTGATCGGCAATGCGTGGCGCGTCAGACCGCCTGGATATTCGCTGCCTGCTTGCCTTTCGGCCCGACTTTCACTTCAAAGGAAACGCGCTGGTTTTCCTTCAGCGTTTTGAAGCCGTCCATCCGGATTTCGGAAAAGTGCGCAAACAAATCTTCGCCGCCATTGTCGGACGTAATAAAACCGAAACCTTTAGCATCGTTAAACCATTTTACGATACCGGTATCCATACCTTCGTTCCCCACTCGTTTAGATCAAAAAAGCTACTGTTTATAGCCACTTCCCGAAATCCCGCAACGGTGCGCCGATACTCTCCCCAGCGCTCCGCCCGGGGACGGAGTGCTGACTTTATAAATTGGACAATCCGGGTGCGTCAAGGAAATTTTGAATGCTTTCTTTATCAAAAAAACGTCAATACCACTGGAATCGGCACACCATCGTCTTTTATTAATTGATTTGCATCAAAAACCTGTCATTATTACCGGGATCAGATCACCAATAATCGAAACCGTGAAAAACATACCGGGGACGAATCGAGTCGGTAAATTCCTCGGGTTTTTTCCGGGTTGCGAAGAACGAGGGACGTTGCGATGCTAGTGCAAGGCAATGGAAGGAGAAGGTCATGTGGCTGGACGGAATCAAGCGCTTCGCGAGCCGGCTCACACGCGTACGCCGCAAGTCCCGCGCGCTGGCCGAGTCCCGCGAAGCGCCGTGCGACACGGAGTTCGACCCGACCTGGCACGGCGATCATTGGCAGAACCTGCTGGCGTCACCGCTGGATGCCCGTCACTACGTGATGGAAGACTGGACATACACGCCGCCGCAGGCCGAAGCTGACGACACGCAGCCGACAGGCAAGCGCAAGCGGCGCTCGTACCCGCAGTAGGGATCGGTAGACAAGGGCGAAAAAAAAGCGCGACTGGGAAGTCGCGCCGACAAAGGTTTGGAGATCTTTTCCGTCAACGAAAAAGTCTGCTTCGGAAAGCAGAGATCGCAGTATAGCGAGAGAACATGCTTTCATTATCCATGCTCCACACAAACCTCTATTGCCGATGTGTCAATAATCGCGCTAGGCCTACCCTCGCCCGTCATTGATCGCCTGTCGCGATCGCGCAACGCCCGCGACACCCGATACGCAGTCCTGATCACCTTTTCCGCCTGCTGCGCTGCCGCAAAGTCTTGATGGCCGGGGCTCTCGGCGCATACGCTCATTCTTGCGAAATTCAAAATACAGTATTGCGGGAAGCAGTTTTCCTTTGCGCCCTGACCGATCCGTACACTGCAAATTGATATCCAACGAGGGTGCCGCGCCCCCACGCGCACGGCGTCGCCGACCTGCGACGCCGCCGATGCCCGCAGCAGGTTCGATCGACATCATCCTGTTTGGAGACAGATCATGAAAAAGACCCTGATCGTCGCCGCATTGGCGGGCGTGTATGCCACTGGCGCCCATGCGCAAAGCAGCGTCACGCTGTACGGCCTGATCGATGCCGGCATTACCTATACGAACAACCAGGGCGGTCACAGCGCCTGGCAGGAGACGAGCGGCTCGATCAACGGCAGCCGCTGGGGCCTGCGCGGCACCGAGGATCTCGGCGGCGGACTGAAGGCGATCTTCACGCTGGAAAACGGTTTCGGCATCAACAACGGCTCGCTGAAGCAGAATGGCCGCGAATTCGGCCGCCAGGCGTTCGTCGGGCTCGCGCATGAGAGTTACGGCTCGCTCACGCTCGGCCGCCAGTACGACAGCGTCGTCGATTTCCTCGGCCCGCTGTCGCTGACCGGCACCCAGTACGGCGGCACGCAGTTTGCACACCCGTTCGACAACGACAACCTGAACAACTCGTTCCGGATCAACAACTCGGTCAAGTACCAGAGCGCGAACTACGGCGGCCTGAAATTCGGCGCGTTGTACGGCTTCTCGAATTCCAGCGATTTCTCGAACAACCGCGCGTACAGCGTGGGCGCGTCGTACAGCTATCTAGGCTTCAACGTCGCGGCCGCGTACATGCAATTGAACAACAACATCAACGCGCTGGCGCTCGCGGCCAGCGACCCCGGCGCGGTGGCCGGCGACTGGACGTTCGCGGCCAGCCGCCAGCGCACCTGGGGCGCGGGCCTCAACTACACGTTCGGGCCCGCGACGGCCGGCTTCGTGTTCACGCAGACGCGCCTGACCGATTCGGCCAGGATCAGCGCCGGGCAGTCCGGCGTGTCGGGCGGCGTCCCGCTCGCCGGCGGCACGCGCTTCAACAATTACGAAGTGAACGGCCGCTACGCGCTGACGCCGGCGTTCTCGCTCGCGGGCTCGTACACGTACACCGACAGCCGTCTCGACGGCCAGACGCCGAGCTGGCACCAGTTCAACCTGCAGGCCGACTATGCGCTGTCGAAGCGCACCGACCTGTATCTGCAGGGCGAATACCAGCGGGTCAATTCGGACGGCCTGGCGATCGGCGCGAACATCAACGGGCTCGGCACCGCGTCGTCCACGAACAAGCAGATCGCCGTCACGGCCGGCATGCGCCACCGCTTCTGAGCGATGCGCTTGACCCCGGCCGTTCGGCCAGGACCGTCATGACGAAGCGCCCCACCCGGGGCGCTCGTTCGTTTCAGCGAAGCGCTGCGCGGATGCGCCGCTCCATGCTCACGCGCTGCCCGATGCCGGGTAGCGAACGTCGAGCACGTCGATCGGCTGGGGACCGGCCGGCGTCATCAGCGTGACGGTATCGCCGATCTTCGCCTTGATGAGCGCCCGCGCGACCGGCGAGATCCAGCTGACACAACCGCGATCGAGATCGACCTCGTCGATCCCGACGATGGTAACGGTGTGATCCTCGCCGTCCGGCGTCGCGTAATCGACGGTCGCGCCGAAGAACACCTGGTCGATGTTCTCCTGCCGGCTCGCGTCGACGACTTCGGCGAGATCGAGCCGCTTCGTCAGGAAGCGGATCCGGCGGTCGATCTCGCGCAACCGCCGCTTGCCGTAAATGTAGTCGCCGTTTTCCGACCGGTCGCCGTTCGACGCGGCCCACGACACCAGCCGTACGACCTCGGGACGCTCGACGTCGATCAGGTTCAGGAGTTCGTCCCTGAGCCGCTTGTGGCCGGCCGGGGTGATGTAGTTCTTCGTGCCCGCTGGAATCGCGGGTTGACTTGGGTCGAGATCGTCGTCGTCGCCGTCCGACTCTTTGACAAACGCCTTGTTCATGATGCAGATTCAACACGTGGATGACTGATGCTTCAAGGGTACACGAAGGCGGCCGCGCAAGATCGTGCGACATTTTTTGCGAATAAGGCTTCCCTTTTTATGCAACCCTGCTATACTTCCGCTTCTGCGTGCGGCTGTAGCTCAGTTGGATAGAGTACTTGGCTACGAACCAAGGGGTCGTGGGTTCGAATCCTGCCAGCCGCGCCACCTTTTTTCGAGGGCCTTCCCAACCGAAGGCCCTTTCAGTTCGAAGTTGTAGTGTTTTGTTTTTGCGTGCGGCTGTAGCTCAGTTGGATAGAGTACTTGGCTACGAACCAAGGGGTCGTGGGTTCGAATCCTGCCAGCCGCGCCACCTCAGAAGGGCCTTCCTCCGGGAAGGCCCTTTTTTCTTTTCCGCTCCCTCTTCTTTAGCCACCGCCCCGCTCGACCCGAGCCCGGTTGCCACCGCACAACATCGCCTCACCCGCAGCACAAATGAAAGCGGCGGCCCGTGGCCGCCGTCTCATTCGCGCGAGCCAGCGCGCAGCGTCAGTAATCCTGCCGCTCGCGCTCGATACGCATGCCGCCGTCGTGACGCGCATGCACGCTGTCGTCGGTCGAACGCTCGCGCATGATCCGCATCACATCCGGATTGGTCCGCACGCGGCGCATCACGTTCGCGAGATGCACGCGATCGCTGACCTGGATCACGAAGCGCAGCACCGTCGATTCGTGCGTCAGATCCTCATCCATCGCGATGTGCACGATGTTCGCGTCGGCCGACGTGATGTCCGCCGCGACACGTGCGAAGATGCCCTTCGTGTTCTTCACGAGCGCCTTCACCGCGACGTCGAACAGACGACCCGGCTGCGGCGCCCATTCGACGTCGATCCAGCGGCCCGGATCGCGGCGATGGATGCGCTGCGCGACCCGGCAATCGGTCGTATGAATCGCCATCCCGAGGCCGATACCGATATAGCCCATGATCGCATCGCCCGGAATCGGCCGGCAGCATGCCGACAGCTGCACGGACATCCCTTCGGTGCCGGTAATCACGACCGGCGGCGCATTGTGCGCGGGATGCCGCTCGGACCTCGGCAGATCGTCGTCCGCATCGCGGCCGCTCATCAGCACCTCGATGCGCTTGGCCATCACCGCGGCGACGCGGCGGCCGAGGCCGATGTCCGCGAAGATTTCCTGACGGCTCTTGTTGCCCGTCCACTGGACGAGCTTCTCCCACACCTCGGGGCCCACGTCGGCCAGCGCGAGCCCGTAACCCTTCAGGCTCTGGTCGACGAGCCGCTCGCCGAGCTGCACCGACTCGTTCAGGCGCATCGTCTTCAGGTAGTGACGAATCGCCGAACGCGCCTTGCCGGTACGGACGAAACCGAGCCACGCGGGGTTCGGCTTCGAATACGGCGCGGTGATCACCTCGACGATGTCGCCGCTCTTCAGCTCGGTACGCAGCGGCAGCAACTCGTTGTTGATCTTCACGGCCACGCACTGGTTGCCGAGATCGCTGTGGATCGAATACGCGAAATCGAGCGCCGTGGCGCCGCGCGGCAGCGCCATGATCTTCGACTTCGGCGTGAACACATAGACCGCGTCCGGGAACAGGTCGATCTTCACGTGCTCGAGGAATTCGCTCGAATCGCCGGCTTCGCTCTGGATGTCGAGCAGCGACTTCAGCCACTGGTGCGCGCGCTTCTGCACGTCGTTCAGATCCGCGCCGCCGTTCTTGTACAGCCAGTGCGCGGCCACGCCGGCCTCGGCGATCTCGTGCATCTTGCGCGTGCGCACCTGGAACTCGATCGGCGCGCCGAACGGGCCGACGAGCGTCGTGTGCAGCGACTGATAGCCGTTGATCTTCGGGATCGCGATGTAGTCCTTGAACTTCCCGGGCACGGGCTTGTACAGCGCGTGCAGCGCGCCGATGCACGTGTAGCAGTCGAGCGGGCTCTCGACGACGACGCGAAAACCGTACACGTCGAGCACCTGCGAGAACGACAGCTGCTTGTCGCGCATCTTGCGATAGATGCTGTAGATCGTCTTTTCGCGGCCGGTGATCTCGGCGTCGAGCTTCGCATCGCCCATCGCGCGCTGAGCGGCCTCGAGGATCTTGCTGATCACTTCGCGGCGGTTGCCGCGCGCGGCCTTCACAGCCTTCTCGAGCGTCGCGTAGCGATGCGGGTTGAAGTTCGCGAAGCTCATGTCCTGCAGTTCGCGATACGTGTTGTTCAACCCGAGGCGGTGCGCGATCGGCGCATAGATGTCGAGCGTCTCGCGGGCGACGCGGCGGCGCTTTTCCATCGGCACCGCGCCGAGCGTGCGCATGTTGTGCAGACGGTCGGCGAGCTTGACGAGGATGACGCGCACGTCGCGCGCCATCGCGAGCAGCATCTTGCGGAAGTTTTCCGCCTGCGCTTCCTCGCGGCTGCGGAACTCCATCTTGTCGAGCTTCGACAGGCCGTCGACCAGTTCGGCGACCTTCGGGCCGAACCGTTCGGCCAGCTCGCTCTTGGTTACGCCCTGGTCTTCCATCACGTCGTGCAGCAGCGCTGCCATCACGGCTTGCGCGTCGAGCTTCCAGCCGGCGCAGATTTCCGCGACGGCGACGGGATGGGTGATGTAGGGTTCGCCGCTCTGGCGATATTGACCGAGGTGGGCTTCGTCGCCGAAGTGGAACGCCGCCTTGACCTCTTTGATTTCATCCGGACCGAGATACTCGGCAAGCGCGGCCGTCAGTTTCGCAATCGAAACGACGCCATGCTTGCGCGGCTGCTCCGGAGTGGCGGTCGGCCCGAACAGATGCCGGAAGGACTGTTCGAGGACCGCGTCGATATACTGGCGCGCAGGCGACTGGGCCGTGGCTTCGGTGGTCGAATCCGCGGAGGCGGACGATGGGGTGGTGCTCATATTCGCCTCCAGGTCGAGTCGTTGCGCGCGTGAACTACATGGCTGGAACGGGCCGGATGCGCGTTACACCGGCACCTTCTTCAGCATCTCGACGCCAACCTGGCCGGCAGCGATCTCGCGCAGCGCGACGACGGTCGGCTTGTCGCGGCTCTCGATCTTCGGCGTATGGCCTTGCGCGAGCTGCCGCGCGCGGTAGGTGGCGGCGAGCGCCAGTTCGAAGCGGTTGGGGATTTGCTTCAGGCAGTCTTCGACGGTAATGCGAGCCATGTTGGTAATTCCTTCTGAATATAGTCCCTATTCTACCTTATGTCCCTCTACCCCCGCGTCATTCCGCGTGGGGCAAATGGATGCCGAGTTCGATGAACAGCTCGGCATGTCGCGCGTACTGCGAAGCAAAGCGCAGGCGCGTCGCCGCGACGATGCATTCGAGCTCGGCCAGCGCACGATCGAAATTCTCGTTGATCACGACGTATTCCGCTTCGGACGCGTGCGCCATCTCGCTGCCCGCGGCGAGCAGGCGTCGCGTGATCACGTTCGGCTCGTCCTGCCCGCGCTTCTTCAGGCGCTCCTCGAGCGCATCGAGCGACGGCGGCAGAATGAAGATGCCGACCGCGTTGCGGAACTGCTTCTTCACCTGCTGCGCGCCCTGCCAGTCGATCTCGAGCAGCACGTCGTGACCGATCGCCATCTGCTCCTCGATCCAGACGCGCGACGTGCCGTAGTAGTTGCCGTGCACTTCCGCGCTTTCGAGGAATTCGTGCGCGGCGTGGCGCACGCGGAAGTCCTCGACGGTCGTGAAGTGGTAGTGCTGACCGTCCTGCTCGCCCGGGCGCGGCTTGCGCGTCGTGTACGAAATCGACAGGCAGATGTCGCTGTCCTTCGACAGCAGCGCGTTCACGAGCGTCGACTTGCCGGCGCCCGACGGCGCGATGACCATGAACAGGTTGCCGGGATAGACGCCGCCGTGCAGCGCATGCGACGCGTGGCCGTGGTGGGATTCGGTCATGTTGCTTTACTCCAGGTTTTGCACTTGCTCGCGCATCTGTTCGATCAACAGCTTGAGCGCCATCGATGCGTCGGCCAGTTCCTTCGCCGCCGCCTTCGAGCCGAGCGTGTTTGCTTCGCGATTCAGTTCCTGCATCATGAAGTCGAGACGCTTGCCGACGCGGCCGCCCTTCTCGATCACGTGACGCGTTTCGTTCAGGTGCGCGGTGAGTCGCGACAGCTCTTCCGCGATGTCGATCCGGATGCCGTACATCGTCACTTCCTGACGAATGCGTTCCGCGGCTTCCTCGCGCGTGACGATCGCCGCGCTGCCTTCGGGCGCCGCGAGGCCGAGCGCTTCCTGCAGTCGCTCGACGATCTTCTGCTGATGCTTCGCGATCAGCTCCGGCACGAGCGGCGTGATGCGCGCGACGATGGCTTCCATCTCGGTGACGTTCGACAGCAGCATCGTCGCCAGCTGCGCGCCTTCGCGCGAACGTACGACGACGAGTTCACCGATCGCTTCCTTGCCGCATGCGAGCACCGCGTCACGGATCGCTTCCGCCGACACGCCGCTTTCGGCGAGCACGCCCGGCCAGCGCAGGATCTCGCCCGCGCGCAGGCGGCCGACACCCGGAAACGCATCGAGCACCGAGCGCTCGAGTTCGGCAAGCTGGCCGAGCGCCGACTGGTTCAGCGCGCCCGCGCCGATGCTCTGCTCGCCGCGCTGCAGGTTGATGCGCACGTCGACCTTGCCGCGCGACAGCTTGTTCATCAGCATTTCGCGCAGCGCGGGTTCGCACGCGCGCACGTCGTCCGGCATGCGGAAGTTCAGGTCGAGGAAGCGCGAGTTCACGGTGCGCAGTTCGACCGACACGCTGGTGCCGCCGTTGCCGGTGGCCGTCGCGAGTTCGCGCGTCGCGCTCGCATAGCCCGTCATGCTGTAGATCATGGTTCGTCTCGCCGTCTGGGTGCCCTTTTCGGGCGGGGATATGTCGAGGCGCCCGGCGCATTGCAAGGCGCGGGGCGGGAAGCGCGCATTATCCCATTTTTGCGCCCCACCCCGCCGGGCACGCCTGCCGTTCGGCGCTAAAATCGGGGTTTCCTCTTCCGTCCACGATTCCCCCATGACGTCTTCCCTGTCCCGCCCGAGCGGCCGCCGCGCCGACGAACTGCGCAAGGTCGCCCTCACGCGCCACTACACGAAACACGCCGAAGGCTCGGTACTCGTCGAATTCGGCGATACCAAGGTGATCTGCACCGCGAGCGTCGCCGAACGCGTGCCCGAATTCCTGCGCGATCGCGGCCAGGGCTGGCTGACGGCCGAATACGGGATGCTGCCGCGCGCGACGAACACGCGCAGCGACCGCGAAGCAGCGCGCGGCAAACAGACGGGCCGTACGCAGGAAATTCAGCGCCTGATCGGCCGCGCGCTGCGCGCGGTGTTCGATCTCGAGGCGCTCGGCCCGCGCACGATCCACATCGACTGCGACGTGATCCAGGCCGACGGCGGCACACGCACGGCGAGCATCACCGGCGCCTTCGTCGCCGCGCACGACGCCGTGTCGAAGTTGATCGCGGCCGGCAAGCTCGCGCGCTCGCCGATCACCGACCACGTCGCCGCGATCTCGGTCGGCGTGTACGAAGGCTCGCCCGTGCTAGATCTCGACTACGCCGAAGATTCGCAGTGCGACACCGACATGAACGTCGTGATGACGGGCGCCGGCGGCTTCGTCGAAGTCCAGGGCACCGCCGAAGGCGTGCCGTTCTCGCGCGCCGAGATGAACGCGCTGCTCGACCTCGCCCAATGCGGGATCGGCCAGCTCGTGCAGTTGCAGAAGGACGTGCTGGGCGCCGGCCATGTCTGACGATCGCACCCTCGCGCCGCTGTCGCGCATCGTGCTCGCGTCGAACAACGCCGGCAAGCTGCGCGAATTCACCGCGCTGTTCTCGACGGTCGGCATCGAGATCGTGCCGCAGGGCGACCTGGCCGTGCCCGAGGCGGAAGAACCGTTCGGCACGTTCATCGAGAATGCGCTGACGAAAGCGCGGCACGCGTCGCGGCTCACCGGCCTGCCGGCAATCGCCGACGATTCGGGCCTGTGCGTGCGCGCGCTGCGCGGCGCACCGGGCGTCTATTCGGCGCGCTACGCGCAACGCGCGGGCGGCGGCAAGGGCGACGCGGCGAACAATGCATACCTCGTCGAGCAGCTGCGCGGCGTCGACGACCGGCGCGCATACTATTGCTGCGTGCTCGCGCTGGTGCGCCACGCAGACGATCCCGAGCCGCTGTTCGCCGAAGGTCGCTGGGTGGGCGAGATCGTCGACACGCCGCGCGGCGAGCACGGATTCGGCTACGACCCGTATTTCCACCTGCCGTCGCTCGGCGCGACGGCGGCCGAACTCGAGCCGGCCGTGAAGAACACCCACAGCCATCGCGCGCTCGCACTGAAGGCACTGCTCGCGCGGCTCGCAGAGGAACCAGCATGATCGTCTTCGTCACGCATTCGCAGCCGGAGGCCGCATGAGCCAGGCGGCGGAAACCGGCGCGCGCGTCGTCGCGACCTTCACGTCGCCCGGGCAGGTACGGCTCACGTCGCTGCCGCCGCTCGCGCTGTACGTGCATTTTCCGTGGTGCGTGCGCAAGTGCCCGTACTGCGATTTCAACTCGCACGAGTGGAAAGGCGAGCGGTTTCCGGAAACCGAGTACCTCGATGCGCTGCGCGCCGATCTCGAACAGGCGCTGCCGCTCGTCTGGGGTCGGCAGGTGCATACGGTGTTCATCGGCGGCGGTACGCCGAGCCTGCTGTCCGCGGCCGGCCTCGACCGGCTGCTGTCCGACGTGCGCGCGCTGCTGCCGCTCGATGCCGACGCCGAGATCACGCTCGAGGCGAACCCGGGCACGTTCGAGGCCGCGAAGTTCGCGCAGTTCCGCGCGAGCGGCGTGAACCGCCTGTCGGTCGGCCTCCAGAGCTTCAACGAAGGCCATCTGAAAGCGCTCGGCCGCATTCACGACACCGCGCAGGCGCGCGCGGCCGTCGAGATCGCCGCGAAGACGTTCGACAACTTCAACCTCGACCTGATGTTCGCGCTGCCGAACCAGACGCTCGACGAATGCCGGGCCGACATCGAGACCGCGCTGTCGTTCGCGCCGCCGCATCTGTCGCTGTATCACCTGACGCTCGAGCCGAACACGCTGTTCGCGAAATTTCCGCCCGCGGTGCCCGACGACGACGCGTCGGCCGACATGCAGGAATGGATCCACGAACGCACGGCGGAAGCCGGCTACGGACGCTACGAGGTATCCGCGTACGCGAAGCCGAATCATCAGAGCAAGCACAACCTGAACTACTGGCGCTTCGGCGACTATCTCGGGATCGGCGCGGGCGCGCACACGAAGCTGTCGTTCCCGAACCGGATCCTGCGGCAGGCACGCTACAAGCATCCGGCCACCTTCATCGAACAGGCGATGGTCGGCACGCCGGTGCAGGAAGAGCGTGAAGTCGGCGCGCGCGACCTGCCGTTCGAGTTCATGCTGAACACGCTGCGGCTCGTCGAGGGCTTCCCCGTGCACAGCTTCGTCGAACGCACCGGCCTGCCGATCAGCACGATCGATCCGGCACTCAAGGAAGCGGAGCAGCGCGGGTTGATCACGCGCGATTTCGCGCAGATCGCGCCGACGCCACTGGGTCAACGTTTCCTCAACGACCTGCAGGAATTGTTCCTGCGTGACGATTGAGGCGGAACGAGGCGGCATTTCGGTTACAATGCCGCCTCGTGTGGAAGCGTGGCCGAGCGGTTTAAGGCACCGGTCTTGAAAACCGGCGACGGGAAACTGTCCGTGAGTTCGAATCTCACCGCTTCCGCCAGGAAGTTCGCCAAACCCCGTCGATTCATCGAACGACGGGGTTTTTTGTTTGTCCGCGGCGCGTCGCGCGCGGAGCCCGCCCCGCGTGCCGACACGTCGCGCCGGATGCCGTTACAATCCGGCGCTCCGATTCGCGAAACGGGAAACCCAAGTCATGAAGCCCTTCATCGCCTCGTCGCTCGTCGCCCTGCTGGCCGCCGTCGGCACGCAAGCAGCGGCCGCCGATTCCGCCTCCGGCACCGACGCGCAAACGCCGTCGTGCGCGATCGCGTACGTGAAGGGCGTCGGCGGCTCGCCGCGCAGCCTGCGCGAATATCTCGCGAGCCCGACGCCATACAACTACCTGAAGGAAAACGAGATCCAGTGCAAGGTGTCGGACGACGGGCGCGCATCGAACTGCACCGGCGTGACCTACATCCGCAACGAGCAGGTCAGCGTGTACGACGATTCCGACCCGGCGACGCTGACGGTCGTCGCGCCGGTGGAACTCGAGCACGGCCAGAAGTATCCCGTGATCCTCGTCGTGCAGCGCAAGGACGCGCGCTGCACGCGGTAAGGCGCGACACGGCACGCGCGACATTGCCGCAGGCGATGCGCGCAGGCCTCACGGGCCGGGCCGCCATCGCCTAGAATTCGATCAGCACGGCGACACGACCGCCGCCGCGACTCGATGCCGCCCGCGCCATCCGTGCGTGCGGCACACGGAGACCGCCATGACCGAACTGTCGACTGCGACGGATCACGTCGATTACGAAGGCTTCGAGATCCATGTGGTGCCGGCCCTCGTCCCCGGCAGCGACGCGCGTTACACCTATACCGGCTATGTCTGCCATCCGGGCGTGAATCCCGCGCTGCCCGATCATGCAGTGCCCTTCCATGCGGACGGTGAGGAAAGCTTCGCGAGCGTCGACGAAGCGGTTCGGGAAGCCGTGCACATCGGCAAGAGCATCATCGACGGCACGCATCCCGACCTGTCGGTGCTGTCGCTCGTCACGCACGGCTACTGACCGGGCCCGCCGCAACGCCGCCACTGCGCGCGACTCGCGTGCGCACAAGGCGTGCCTGCATCGCCACATGTCACGTCACATCGCGACGCCGCCCCGGCAGGCGGGCCGCCGAGTGCCATCATTTGCGAAGCGCTACGTCGCAGTTCGCGCGCTATGCGTTTCTCCCGATAACACGTCGTGCTTGGGCGCCTATCATTTTTTTATAGTCACCCTCCGGCACTCCTCCATGCCCTCTCTTCCCCACCCGGGCGTCGACCGGCTGCGCGTTGCCGCGCTGGTCGCCGCCGCCATGCTTGCCGCCTGCACGATCACGCCGCCGCCGTCGCTGCACTCGGTGCTGACGATCCCGTCGGTCACGCGCAGCGCGAATCGCGACCAGTATCGCGTGGAAGTCGCGCAATGCGTCGCCGAACACAATCCGTCCGGCGTATCGCACGGGACGCCGCAGGCGATGCTGCGCTCGCTCGTCGTCGTCGCGTTCACGGTCGATCGCAGCGGCCGCCTCGTCAATGCATCCGTCTATCGCAGCAACGGCGACAGCGAAGCGGAAGCGCTCGCGCTCGCATCGCTACGCCGCTCGGCACCGCTGCCGCCGCCGCCGGCCAAACTGCTCGATGGCAACGGTCGGGTCGAGATGATGGAAGGCTGGCTGTTCAACGATGACGGCCACTTCCAGTTGCAAAGCACCGCGTCGGCGCAGGCGCAATCGCTCGACTGACCTCGCGCCGCGTGCGATTGCCGCCATGTCGCGGCGCTGGCTATAATTTTCCGCAATCGCGCGGCCATCCTCCCGCGCGCGCGTTCGCGCGCCGCACCCGGCATGCGAGCCGACCACGCCGGCACCGGGCGGCGGCGACCTATCCGTCTCCATCGCCGACCGGCGGGTGACGTCCGCGCCACGGCGCGCGTCCACGCCGCCGCATCATCCGCTCGGCCGCTCCCGGCAGGCGTCCGCCTGCCCGAGCGCACGCCCAGCCGACCGCCCCAATGACAAAACGGAGACATCCATGTCCGCATCTCCCCCGGCCGTTGCACACGCAACCGGTTCGGCCGGCGCCGTCAGCCACCGGCGCATCGTGTTCGCGAGCTTCATCGGCACCGCGATCGAGTTCTACGACTTCTACGTGTACGCGACCGCCGCGGCACTCGTCATCGGTCCCGTGTTCTTCCCGCACGGCTCCGCGACCGCACAGGCACTGTCCGCATTCGTCACGTTCGGCATCGCGTTCATTGCACGGCCGATCGGCTCGTTCCTGTTCGGCCACTTCGGCGACCGCATCGGCCGCAAATCGACGCTCGTCGCGTCGCTGCTCGTGATGGGCGTGTCCACCACCGCCATCGGCTTCGTGCCCGGCTACGACGCGATCGGTGCGCTTGCACCGGTGCTGCTGTGCGTGCTGCGCTTCGGGCAGGGGATTGGCCTCGGCGGCGAATGGGGCGGCGCGGCACTGCTCGCGACCGAGCACGCGCCGCAAGGCAAGCGCGGCTGGTTCGGGATGTTCCCGCAACTGGGCCCGTCGGTCGGCTTCCTGATGTCGAACGGGCTGTTCTTCGCGCTCGCGCTGTCGCTGTCCGACGAACAATTCCGCAGCTGGGGCTGGCGCATCCCGTTCCTCGTCAGCGCGGTGCTCGTCGCAGTCGGCCTGTACGTGCGGCTGAAGATCACCGAAACGCCGGCGTTCCAGGCCGCCCTGGACCGCAACGAGCGCGTGCGCGTGCCGGTCGCGACGCTCGTCTCGCAGCACTGGCGGCCGACCCTGCTCGGCGCGCTCGCGATGGTGGTCTGCTACACGCTGTTCTATATCTCGACGGTATTCTCGCTGTCGTACGGCGTATCGGCGCTGCATATTCCGCGCCAGAGTTTCCTGGGCCTGCTGTGCTTCGCGGTGGTGTTCATGGGACTCGCGACGCCGCTGTCGGCGTGGGCGTCGGATCGCTTCGGCCGCAAGCCGGTGCTGGTCGTCGGAGCGACCGCCGCGCTGTTGTCCGGCTTCGCGATGGAACCGCTGCTCGGCAGCGGCTCGATACCGCTCGTCGCGCTGTTCCTGACCATCGAGCTGTTCCTGATGGGCGTGACGTTCGCGCCGATGGGCGCCCTGCTGCCCGAGTTGTTCCCGACCAACGTCCGCTATACGGGCGCGGGCGTCGCGTACAACCTCGGCGGGATTCTCGGCGCGTCGATCGCGCCGTACATCGCGCAGCTGCTCGCCACGCGCGGCGGCCTGTCGTGGGTCGGCGGCTACGTGTCGGTCGCGGCGGCGATCAGCCTGATCGGCGTGCTGCTGATGCGCGAAACCCGCTACGCATCGCTCGTCTGAGCCTTGGGGGCGCCCGGGGTTGTGCGGCGGGCGGTGCTGCCTATACTCGATCCGGGGGCGCCATCACGCGCCCCGGGATCCCTCCCTGAAGGAGCCGCCGCGATGAACATCCGCCTCGGCAACGCCGACCTCGTCCTGATCCTGGCGCTCGCGCTGGGTGGCGCCCTGCTGCTCGCGGCGCGCTTCCGGCCGAAAACCTGGCGCGGCCTCCTGTTCGAGGCGCTTCTCGCCAACCTGGCCGCCATCGCCGCGGTGGTCACGGTCGAAGCGCTGCTCGCCTGAACGCCTGGCCCCGCTTCCCTGGGGCCGGTTCACGCCGATAGCGGCTTGCGCGGGCCCTAGGCCGTCAGCCGATCACGCAGCGCGCCATAGGCCGGCCCGACCGTATCGATCGCGTCGAGTGCCTGCGCAACGGACGGCGGCGCGCCCGGTTCGCCGATCGACAGCGCATTCGGTGCGCCGCCGATGCCGCAATGGTGGCGCGAAGTCGCGACGAAAATCATTACAGTCGGCCGCTGCAGCGCGTGCGCCATGTGCACGAACCCGGTATCGACCCCCACCACGAGCGCAGCCCGGCCGATGGCCGCGCCCAGTTCGCGCACCGACATCGCGGGCAGCACGATGGCACCCGGCGCGCGCGCGGCAATGTCCTGCGCATCGTCGTGTTCGGCTGCCGATCCCCACGGCACCAGCACGCGCACGCCGCGCGCCATCATCTGCGTAGCCAGCGCGGCCCAGTGGTCGGCGGGCCATTGCTTGTCCGGATTGGACGTCGCGTGAAACAGCAGCATGAACGGCGCGCCGTCGGTCACCGCGGGCGGCAGGCTCGCATCCTGCGGCGGGACGATCCCGTATTCGGCGATGCCTTCGGGGACATAGCCCAGCGCCTCGCCGGCGCTCACGCGCATCCCGTGCCACGCGTCGCAGTCCGGCCGCGGGCCGAAGCGATGCGAGTACACGAAGCGGGCGCCCGTCTCGCCGAGATCCTGCGTCTGATAGCCGACGCGGCGCGCGGCGCGCGCGAGTGCCGAGATGATCGCGCTCTTGTAGACGCCGTGCAGGTCGATGACCGCATCGTAGCGGTGCGCGCGCAGCGCGCCGATCGACGCGGAGATCGCCTTCAGGTCGCCGCCGTTCCGGAGCTTCTTGAACCGCCGCAGCGGCGCGCAGAGCACCTTGCTCACGCCCGGGTGCCAGCGCACGACCTCGGCGCACGACTCGTCGACGGCCCAATCGACCGTCACGCCAGGAAAGGCACGGTGGAGGTCCGCGACGACAGGCAACGTCTGGACGACGTCGCCGAGCGACGTCACTTTCACGATGAGGATGCGTTTCACGTTTCTTGTTGGGAATGGGGAAGGGCCGGCCATTTGGTGATGCTAACGACGCTTGCCGCGCGGATACATTACACCAGCATTACATTTGCAACAAAATGCGACGTTTTTGTGAAGGTTTGTCGAGCCCCGGCCGCATCCGGTTCTTTTTATAATGCGTTCTTTGCCCTCCCGGCCCGCCGCCGATGCAACGCTCCGCCCTTCCCGCCCTGCTTTCCGGGTTGTTTCCCGCCCTCACCCGCCGCTCGCTGCGGATCTGGCGCCAGTACGGCGTGTTCTGGCTCGGCGCGATCGCCGTGGGCCTCGCGGCCGTGCTGTACGCGCGGCTGATCGACTGGGGCTACGACACCTTCCGCACGATGCGCGACCATGCCGCGTGGCTGCCGTTGCTGCTGACGCCGTCGATCGCCGCGGCATCGGCGTGGCTCACGCGCCGCTTCTTCCGCGGCGCCGAGGGCAGCGGGATCCCGCAGGTCATTGCGACGCTGCATGCGAGCCCGGGCGCATTCGGCGCGCGGCTGCTGACGCTGCGCATCCTGTTCGGCAAGGTCCTGATCTCGTTCATGGGGATCCTCGGCGGCTTCACGATCGGCCGCGAAGGCCCGACCGTGCAGGTTGGCGCGGCGCTGATGTTCAACCTGCGGCGCTTCTACCCGCGCTCGAACGCGCAGATCGAACGGCAGCTCGTGCTCGCCGGCGCGGCGGCCGGCCTGTCCGCCGCGTTCAATACGCCGCTCGCCGGGATCGTGTTCGCGATCGAGGAACTGACCCGCAGCTTCTCCGCCCGCGCAAGCGGCGTGCTGATCACCGCGATCATTCTCGCCGGTGTCGTCGCATTGGGCCTGAACGGCAACTACACGTACTTCGGCACGATCGACGCAGGCCAGCATTTCCCGAAGATGCTTGCCGTCGCCGTGCTCGTCACTGCGCTCGTGACAGGCATCGCGGGCGGCCTCTTCAGCTGGCTGCTGCTCAATACCGGGCGCTGGCTGCCCGCGCGCCTGCTCGGCCTGTATCGCGAGCGCCCGATCGCGTTCGCGGCGCTGTGCGGCTTCGTGATCGCCGCCGTCGGCCTCGTGTCGGGCGGGACGACATTCGGCAGCGGCTATGCCGAGGCGCGCGGCCTGCTCGACGGCCATGAACAGCTGTCGGTGCTCTATCCGTTCCTGAAGATGGTGTCGATGGTCGCGTCGTACCTGCCGGGGATCCCGGGCGGGATCTTCGCGCCGTCGCTGTCGATCGGCGCCGGGTTCGGCAACTTGCTGCACATCGTGTTCGGCGACATGAGCCTGCCGATGCTGATCGCGCTCGCGATGGTCGGCTACCTCGCGGCGGTCACGCAGTCGCCGATCACGTCGTTCGTGATCGTGATGGAAATGATCAACGGCCACGCGCTCGTGATTTCGCTGATGGCGACCGCACTGGTGTCGAGCCGCATGGCGCGCTTCTTCGCGCCGCCGCTCTACGAAACACTCGCGCAGCGCTATCTCGCGCCGCCCGCGGCCGCCGCTGAACCCGCCGCGGCACCGACGGCTGCGGCCGGCATCATCGAGCCGCAGGATGCGGCTGCCGCGCCCGCCGATCCGCTCGACACGCTGCGCGAACAGGACGAGGGCGAGCCGGGGGCCCCGGCGGCCGCCGACGTCGCCACGCACACGCCGGCGACGCCGCACGACGGCGGCCCGTCCCCATCCGGCGCGAGCGGCCCGGTGCGGACGGGCCCGCGTAACCCTCAGTAGATCACCACCGGCGCGGGCCGGTAATAGACAGGCCGGGCCGGTACGACGATACAGCCGGCGAGCGTGATCGCGACGAGCGCGATGGCAATGGCGGTTCGTTTCATCGCAGGCCTCCGTCAGGCCCAGTGGCCGCGCGTCCAGAACCAGTTCGGGCCGCGCTGATCCCAGTGGCCCGGCACCCAGTGCATGCCGATACGCTCGGTTTCCCAGTGGCCGCCGATCCAGACGTAGCGGCCATGATCCCAGCGCCAGTGACCGCCCTCCCATGCGTAGCCGGCGCGTGCGTCGGGCACGACCTCGTAGCGCACGGGCGGCGGCGCGTTCGGCGCGACGACGACGATTTCCTCGGCGGGCGCGGCCACCGGTTCGGCGACGACCATCCGGCCCGACTGCACCATCACCGGCGTACCGACGAGGAGTTCGTCCGCGCGTGCAGCGAGCGGCGCGGCGACGGCTGACAGGCCCGCGGCGAACAGGGCGAGCGAAACGATACGACGTTGAACAGTAGAGACAGCCATCACAACCTCCTGATTAACAAATGACGCGAGCGTTTTCGTTCAATGCGGGAGGTCGACCAACGGCCGACAGACACCGTGTTACGGCGAGCCCGAAAGTGCAACAGGGCGTAAGACGCGCACGGCGGCAGGCGCCGCCGTGCGGAGGGACTGGCAACGGTCAGGCTTGCGGGATCTCGATCTTCACTTCGAGGACTTCGAGATCGTCCTGGCGCTCGAGGCTCACGCGGATGTCGTCGTTCGAAATATGGACGTACTTCGAGATGACTGCGACCAGTTCCTTCTGCAGCGCCGGCAGGTAATCGGCCGGCGGCCGGCCGCCGACCCGCTCGTGCGCGATGATGAGCTGCAGGCGCTCCTTCGCGACCGATGCGGACTTCTTCTTCTCGCCGAGGAGAAACGAAAGGATGGACATGGGCGGCCTCCGTTACTTGCTGCCGAAGAGGCGCTGCAGCAGGCCCGGCTTCTGGTAATCGGTGAAGCGCAGCGGCTTGTCCTCGCCGAGGAACCGAGCGACGACGTCCTTGTACGCTTCCGCGACGTCGGTGCCGTCGATATGCACGGCCGGCAGACCCTGGTTCGATGCGTGCAGCACGGCTTCCGATTCGGGCACCACGCCGATCAGCTTGATGCGCAGGATCTCGCTGATGTCCTCGAGCGACAGCATTTCGCCTTCGCTCACGCGCTTCGGGCTGTAACGCGTAATCAGCAGGTGTTCCTTGATCGGATCCTTGCCTTCGGATGCGCGCTTCGTCTTCGACGACAGGATGCCGAGAATGCGGTCCGAGTCGCGCACCGACGACACTTCCGGGTTCGTGACGATCAGCGCTTCGTCCGCGAAGTACATCGCGTGCAGCGCGCCCGCCTCGATACCGGCCGGCGAGTCGCAGACGATGTATTCGAAGTCCATCGTGACCAGGTCGTTCAGCACCTTCTCGACGCCGTCACGCGTGAGTGCATCCTTGTCGCGCGTCTGCGACGCCGGCAGGATGAACAGGTTCTCGCACTTCTTGTCCTTGATCAGCGCCTGGTTCAGGTTCGCTTCGCCCTGGATCACGTTGACGAGGTCATACACCACGCGACGCTCGCAGCCCATGATGAGATCGAGGTTGCGCAGGCCGACGTCGAAGTCGATCACGGCCGTCTTGTGGCCGCGCAGCGCGAGGCCGGACGCGAAGCTCGCGCTGGTCGTCGTCTTGCCCACGCCGCCCTTGCCCGAAGTCACCACGATGATTTTTGCCATTTACCCAATACCCTGTGTTCGTCAATGAGAGCCGATCGATCCGGAGCGTGCCGCGTGATTCACGTCAGGCGCAGCGGTTCGATCATCAGTTTTTCCTCTTCGAGCCGGATCTGCACCGATTTGCCCAGTATGTCGGCGGGCAACGGGTTCTCGGTCGTTCGATAGATACCCGCGATCGAAATCAGTTCCGGCTCCAGACACGTGCAGAAAATGCGCGCGTCGTGATTGCCGTGCACGCCCGCGAGTGCGCGGCCGCGCAACGGCGCGTAGATGTGGATATTGCCTTCCGCGATGATCTCGGCGCCGTGACTGACCGGCGCAAGCACCACGAGGTCTCCCTTCGCGTAAATCTGCTGCCCCGAACGCAGCGGCCGATCGATCACCAGCGTCTGGCCGCCCGCCGGAATCGGCGTCGGTGCAGGCTCCGGCGCCGGTTCGGCTGCCGCAGCCGCCGCGGCAACGGCAACGGCAGCCGCCGGCTCCGCCTCCTCGGCCGGCTTCGCGGCCGACACGCGGCGGTCGCGCGCCTCGAGCAACGGCAGGCCGGCTTCCCCTGCCCAGCCCTGCGTGGCCAGCGCGACGACGCCCACCGGACGCATCCGCACGTCGTTCAGCATCTGGCGGATGTCGGCGAGCGCGACGCGTTCGCCGTCCGCGAGGCGACGGACGTCGATCGCGACGACATCATCGGCAAAAAACTCGGGAGTCGCTTCGAAGCGCTTGACCAGTTCGGTACGCAACGCATCGAGATCGGTCGTCTTCACGGTGAACAGCAACGTATCGACCGATCCGCTGCGTAGCTCGAAGAATGGCGATTTTTTAAGCGACATGGACACTCTGCAAAAAATTTTTGCGTATTTTACAGGCGTCCACGCGTGCAGCCATTATTTTTGGGAAACCGGGCGGCGACGGTCGCGGCGAGCGCGCAACCGGCTGGCGGGCAGTCGGACGGGCGACCGGGGCTTCATCGCGCCGTGCGGCCCGCGCATTCATGCGTCAGGGCGTGTTGAAGTGCGACACGAACAACGATTTCATCGCGCCGGGGATCCGCGCGATCGGCGCATGCTCGCCCGTGTTGCCGAAACCCGCGCGTTCGTAGAAACGGATCGCGTTGCGGTTCGCATCGGCGATCCATGCGTAGACGTCCTGCGCACCGCGTTCGGCCAGCCACGCCGTGGCCGTTTCGAGCAACAGCACGCCGCCGCGCAGGTGGCGGACCGCGTGCGCGACCCACAGCTCGCTGACGAACGCGCGCCGCTCGGGCGTATTGTCGAAATACGCGCCGATCATGCCGGCCGGATGGCCTTCGGTGTACAGCAGGAAAGTCGTCGACTCGTCGGACGCGGCACGCAGCGCGGCGATGGCCGCCGCCGCGTCGGAATCGACGTTCAGCAATTCGGCCTCCGGCGCTTCGCCGGGCGCGTAGGGCTCACGCAGCGATGCGGCGCGGAGTTCGCGATACACGCCGCCCTGGTCGGCAGCGATACGACGAACGGTCAAGGTCGAACTCATGCAGGCACAGCCCCCATCGGACAGCAAGTTATTAGCTTCAACCGAAAGCGGGGCATGAGTCAAATCGTTATTTTCAAATGGCAGCGCGGATCGAAAGGCAGCAGGTGCCGAGCACGTGCGGGTGTGCAGGTGCAGCATCGCCGCAGCGATGCGCGACGACGCATGGCAATCCGCACGGCGAAGTCGGACGCGTCGCCCCGCTCGCCTTGTCATGCACGGCATTCATGCGACGAAGGTCCGGCGTTTCGCCGCCGCGACCGTAATAATCCGTAATATATGTATGCGAAAGGGCCACGCCGCCACGCGTCAGCGCGTCGCGCTTATTGCATTGCAACATTTGTTGCGGACCTCGCCGCCGGAGACTCGCGCACGTTGGTTCACGTATTCATCTGACGAGAACGTCGGTCGCACGGGCGAATCGGGCCCATGCCGGCCTGTTTCAATCACCCCGGTGTCGGCCCTTCCCGACCCGCGTCATGCACGGCCCGCCGTTTGGAGTTGCACGCCTAGCGCCGGGGTTTGGAAAGCGCGCGCGACGGTCGTATAACTGGCACAACCGGACCACCGATCCAGTGCCGCGGTCCCACGACGATTCGAACGACGATAAGCGCGTCACTCGGCCACCGCGCCCGCAAACGCAGGAGCCGGCCCCAAAAAGGAGGGAGACAATGGCAATGACCGACGCATCGGCCTCGGGCTGGTCGGATGGCAAACGTTATCTGTGGCTGCTCGGCGCGGTGACGATCACGCTGCCGATCCTCTCGGCCCAGCTCGCGCTGTCGACAGGCCTTCACGTGTTCTGGTGGTTCGGCCCGCTGTTCGCGTTCGGCGTGATCCCGGTCCTCGACACGCTGATCGGCGACGATCGCGACAATCCGCCCGACGCCGTCGTCCCGCATCTCGAACGCGAGCGCTACTACCGCTACATCGTCTATCTCGCGACGCTGGTCGAATACATCGCATTCTTCGTGTGCGTGCGGATCGTCGGCACGCATGCGCTCGCGTGGTACGACTACATCGGCTTCGCGCTGTCGCTCGGCGCCGCGACGGGCATCTCGATCAACACCGCGCACGAACTCGGGCACAAGACCAACCGCTTCGAGCGCTGGCTCGCGAAGGTCACGCTCGCACCGGTCGCGTACGGGCACTTCTTCGTCGAGCACAACCGCGGCCATCACGTGCGCGTCGCGACGGCCGAGGATCCGGCGAGCGCGCGCTACGGCGAATCGTTCTGGGCATTCCTGCCGCGCACGGTGACGGGCAGCATCCGCTCGGCATGGCGGCTCGAGAAGGCACGCCTCGAGCGGCTCGGGCATTCGGCGTGGACCTGGCGCAACGAGGTGCTGCACGCGTGGGCGATGACCGTCATCGTGTGGGGTATCGCGATCGCGATGGCCGGCAAGGTCGTGATCCCGTTCCTCGTGATCCAGGCCGTGTACGGCGCGTCGCTGCTCGAAGTCGTCAACTACGTCGAGCACTACGGGCTCGGTCGTCGCAAGCTGCCGAGCGGCCGCTACGAACGCTGCACGCCGCAGCATTCGTGGAACAGCAATCACGTCGTCACCAACCTGTTCCTGTACCAGTTGCAGCGGCACGCCGACCATCACGCGAACCCGACACGCTCGTACCAGGCACTGCGCCACTTCGATGACTCGCCGCAACTGCCGGCCGGCTACGCGACGATGATCCTGTTCGCGTATGTGCCGCCGCTCTGGTATTGCGTGATGAATCCGCGCGTCGTCGCGCACTACGGCGGCAACATGGCGCAATCGAACATCAAGCCGTCGATCCGCGCTCGCGTGCTCGCGCAGTATTCGGCCGCGGCGTGATGCAGGACGGCGCGGTCGCGGTCGGCAGTATCGTCACGCCGCCTGCGGCAGCCTGAACACGGCGACCGCGTGCCGCAGCGCCCTCGCCTGCTCAGCCAGCGCCTGCGTCGCGGCCGACGCCTGTTCGACCAGCGCCGCGTTGCGCTGCGTCGCTTCATCCATCTGCGTGACCGCGACGTTCACCTGCTGGATGCCGCCGCTCTGCTCCTGCGATGCGGACGAGATCTCGCCGACGATCGACGTGACCCGCTGCACCGCAGCGACGATCTCGTGGATCGATTCGCCCGCGCGGCCGATCAGCACGGCCCCGTCGTCGACCCGCCGCGTCGATTGCTCGATCAGCGCCTTGATCTCCTTTGCGGCGGCCGCGCTGCGCTGCGCGAGCGTGCGAACCTCCGATGCGACGACCGCGAAGCCGCGCCCCTGCTCGCCCGCCCGCGCCGCCTCGACGGCCGCGTTCAGCGCGAGGATGTTGGTCTGGAATGCGATGCCGTCGATGACCGCGATGATCTCGCCGACCTTCGCCGCGCTGGCGGCAATCCCGCTCATCGTGTCGACCGCGTCCGTCATCACGCCGCCACCCGCGGACGCGATGTCCGACGCGTCCCGTGCCAGCTGCGCCGCGTGCTGCGCGTGCTCTGCCGACTGGCGCACGATGCCCGTCAGTTCGGTCATGCTGGCTGCGGTTTCCTCGAGCGACGCAGCCTGGGCCTCGGTACGCGACGACAGGTCGTGATTGCCCGCTGCGATCTCCGCGCTCGCGGTCGCGACGGCTTCGGCATGCGTACGCACCTCGAGCACGACATCCGACAGGCTCGCCTGCATCGTCTGCAACGCGCGCAGCAGATCCGCGATCTCGTCGCCGCCGGCCGCGTCGACGTCGCGCGTCAGGTCGCCGCCGGCCACCGCCTGTGCACAGGCAACCGCGCGATCGAGCGGCCGCAGGATCGCGCGGCTGAACAGGAACGCACCGATCATCGCGATGCCGAGCACGATCAGCATCAGCACGACGCTCGCCGTGGTCGCATGGCTCGCATCGCGGCTCGCTTGCGCCGACACGGCAGCGCTCTCGTCGGCGATCGCCTTTGCCGCGCGCTCGAGCAGTTCGGCGGGCGCCCGATCGACACCCGCCACGGCCGCATCCCCGGCCGTCGGCTCGAAGCCCGCGGCCTTGAATGCGTCGAACCCGCGCCGGTAGCCATCGCCCATCGCCGCATGCGCACGCATGAACTGCTCGACGAGCGTACGGCTCGCGCCGGGCGGCAGTTGGTGCACGAGCTGCGCGGCGAGCGTATCGACCGTGCGCTCGCGCGTCTGGAATGCCTGCCAGTACTTGTCGAGCTTGTCGGGTTGCTTGCCGCGCAGCAGCGTGTCCTTCCATTCCTGGACCTGCAGCTTGAACTGCACGAGCGTCGCCAACACGAGCCGCTCGTCGGCGACATGGGTCTGCACGTCGTTCGCGAACGTATCGATCGAGTGATTGAGGATGCGGATGCCGTACAGCGCGCCGCAAAACATCAGCAGCAGCGCAACGGCGAATGCGAGGGGAATCTTGTAGCTCAGCTTCATGGGACCTTGAGTCGACGGGAGACGGCGACGACGCAAGAGACGCTTGCCGCCGCCCACTGTTAACGGCGCGCGAAGCCAAGGCTGAAGCGGGAAAACGGCGGCGGAGACCCGTGGGTCGGCCGCGAAGAAGGTGGCGATTCGGCGACCGTGAGCACCGGGCTGCCGGCAAGCGAATGCCGGCCGTTGCGTGCGCACTGCCGAACACCGGCATCGACGCAGCAACGTTCACGCACGCGCGACCCAAACGAAAAACCCCGTGATCCTTTCGGATCACGGGGCTTCGTATTTTGGCGGAGAGGGTGGGATTCGAACCCACGGTACGGGGAAACCGTACGCCTGATTTCGAGTCAGGTACATTCGACCACTCTGCCACCTCTCCTTCCTTCCTGCTTCATTTCCCGGTTGGTCGTGTCCGGGAAAGAAAAGATTATAGAACGATCTCTTCGGAACTCACAAGCGTTTTCTGCAAATTTTTTGCGAGTCCTTCGAAGACCGATCGCGGAGCGATCTTACGCCGCCTGCGCAGGCGCTTCGATTCGCTCCATGCCGCCCATGTACGGACGCAGTGCCTCGGGCACCGTGACCGAACCGTCGGCATTCTGATAGTTCTCCAGCACCGCGACGAGCGTGCGGCCCACCGCGAGGCCCGAACCGTTCAGCGTATGCACGAGTTCCGGCTTGCCCTGCGCGTTGCGGAAACGCGCCTGCATCCGGCGCGCCTGGAACGCCTCGGTGTTCGAGCAACTCGAGATCTCGCGATAGGTGTTCTGCGCGGGCAGCCACACTTCGAGGTCGAACGTCTTCGCGGCCGAGAAACCCATGTCGCCCGTGCACAGCGTGATCACGCGGTACGGCAGGCCGAGCTTCTGCAGGATCGCCTCCGCGTGCCCGACCATCTCGTCGAGTGCCGCGTACGACGCGTCCGGCGCGACGACCTGCACCATCTCGACCTTGTCGAACTGGTGCTGGCGGATCATCCCGCGCGTGTCGCGGCCGTACGAACCGGCTTCCGAGCGGAAGCAAGGCGAATGCGCGGTCAGCTTGATCGGCAGCGCCGAGCCTTCGACGATCGACTCGCGCACGGTGTTCGTCAGCGAAATCTCGGACGTGGAGATCAGGTACTGCGTGATCGTATTTTCGGCGCCGCCCTTCTCGACGCGGAACATGTCGTCCGCGAACTTCGGCAGTTGGCCCGTGCCGTACAGGATCTCGGGGTTCACGATGTACGGCGTGTACGTCTCGCTGTAGCCGTGCTGCAGCGTGTGCGTGTCGATCATGAACTGCGCGAGCGCGCGGTGCAGGCGTGCGATCGAGCCGCGCAGCATCGTGAAGCGCGCGCCGGCGAGCTTCGCGCCGGTTTCGAAATCGAGGCCGAGCGGCGTGCCGACGTCGACGTGATCCTTCACCTCGAAGTCGAACTGGCGCGGCGTGCCCCAGCGGCGCACTTCGACGTTGTCGGCCTCGTCCTGGCCGACCGGCACGCTTTCGTGCGCGATGTTCGGCATACCCAGCATCAGGTCGGACAGGCGCGCCTGGATCTCGCCGAGCTTGGCCTCCGACGCCTTCATTTCGTCGCCGATCCCGCCGACTTCGGCCATGACGGCCGACGTGTCCTCGCCCTTCCCCTTCATCGCGCCGATCTGCTTCGACAGGCTGTTGCGGCGCGCCTGGAGCTCTTCGGTACGGGTCTGGATCGCACGGCGTTCCGCTTCGAGGGCGGAGAACGCGGCGACGTCAAGGGTGTAGCCGCGATCGGCGAGGCGCTTCGCGACGCCGTCGAGGTCTTTGCGCAGCAACTGGATGTCGAGCATGGGAGGACTTGGAAAATCGTTGTGTAAGACGGGAATTCTAACGCACCGCGGGGCCGCCACGGCACTGGCCGGATGGACAGTGCCGCAAACGCGCGACGGGCGTGGCAGTATCGCATGGCCTGCCTGCGCGTCGACAGCCGGCGAAGCGCGTTGCGCAACGCCGCCGCGCAGCGCGCGACAGCCGCCCCGGCCGGGCGCCACGCGACGGGCAACGCACCCGCCTTCGCATCACCATCACCCGAGGGAACCCCATGGCCATCGAACTGGACAAGGATGTCCGCGACCGCGCGATCGCGTCGTTGCAACGCTATTTCACAGAAAACATGGACGAGCCGATCGGCAACATCCAGGCCGGTGCACTGCTGCACTTCTTCGTCGAGGAAATCGCGCCGGCGGTCTACAACCTCGCAATCGCCGATGCGCAGGAGCGCCTGCACGCGCGGGTCGCCGAGCTCGACATCGAATGCCACGAGGAGCCGTTCGAGTACTGGAAGAAGCAGCCGGGCCGCAAGCGCTGACGCACCCCAAGCAGCACCGGCCGTCGGGCCGCGCGGCCGGTCAGTCCTTCTTGCCGGCCTCGTGGTCGAGCTCGCGCAGCCATGCGAGCTTGTCGGCGATCTTCGATTCGAGCCCGCGCGGCACCGGCTTGTACCAGCGCGGCTCGCGCATCCCTTCCGGCAGATACGACTCGCCGGCCGCATAGGCGTTCGGCTCGTCGTGTGCGTAGCGATACGCGTGGCCGTAGCCGAGTTCCTTCATCAGCTTGGTCGGCGCATTGCGCAGATGCACGGGCACCTCGCGCGACTTGTCCTGCTTCACGAATGCCATCGCCTGGTTGAACGCGTTGTAGCCCGCGTTGCTCTTCGCCGCGCACGCGAGATAGATCACCGCCTGCCCGAGCGCCAGCTCGCCTTCGGGTGAGCCAAGCCGCTCGTAGGTCTCGGCCGCGTCGTTCGCCACCTGCAGCGCGCGCGGATCGGCGAGGCCGATGTCTTCCCACGCCATCCGCACGATCCGCCGCGCGAGATATTTCGGATCCGCGCCGCCGTCGATCATCCTGCAGAACCAGTACAACGCGCCGTCCGGGCTCGAGCCGCGCACCGACTTGTGCAGCGCCGAGATCTGGTCGTAGAAATTGTCGCCGCCCTTGTCGAAACGCCGCGCGTTCAACGTCATCGCGCTGCTGACGAATTCGGCATCGATGGTCGTCACCCGGGCGGACGATGCGGCCGTCTGTGCCTGCTCGAGCAGGTTCAGGAAGCGCCGCGCGTCGCCGTCCGCATAACCGATGAGCGTATCGATCGCCTTGTCGTCGAACGCGAGGCCGTCGAGCGCGATTTCCTGCGCGCGCTTGAGCAGCTGACGCATCTCGTCGTCGTTCAGTGACTGCAGCACGTATACCTGCGCCCGCGACAGCAACGCCGAGTTGACTTCGAAGCTCGGGTTCTCGGTCGTCGCGCCGATGAAGGTCACGAGCCCCGACTCGACGAATGGCAGCAGCGCGTCCTGCTGCCCCTTGTTGAAGCGGTGGATCTCGTCGACGAACAGGATCGTGTGACGGCCGGTGCGATTCAGCGTGTCCTTCGCCTGCTCCATCGACTCGCGGATGTCCTTCACGCCGCCGAGCACCGCGGACAGCGCGATGAACTCGCAGTCGAACGCGAGCGCAGTGAGGCGCGCGAGCGTCGTCTTGCCGACGCCGGGCGGTCCCCACAGGATCATCGAATGCGGCTTGCCGGATTCGAACGCGAGCCGCAGCGGCTTGCCTTCGCCCAGCAGATGCGTCTGGCCGATCACCTCGGCGAGCGTCTTCGGCCGCAGCGCCTCGGCGAGCGGCCGGCGCGGCTCGACTTGAAACAGGTCGGACATGAACCCTCGCTCCAGATCAAACGATGGCGGCCGAACCGGCCGCCGGACCCGACATTATGACAGCCGCGCGACTGCACCGCGGCGCCCGGTGCCCGCGCCCAGTGCCCGCGCCCGTTGCCCGCGCCCGGAAACAACACGGGCCTGCCGTCGCCGGCAGGCCCGTGTCGGGAAAGCGGCGCGGTGCCGGTCAGCCGTTGATCACGTCCGCGCCCTTCGGCACGACGAACTTGAACGCATCACCCTTCAGCGGCGGGTTCGTCTGGATGTTCGTAAAAGTGAGCAGCGTGACGTTGCCGAACACGTCGTGCAGTTCCATCGCGGCAAGCGTGCCGTTGCGGAAGCCGATGCCGATCCGCTGGAACTGCGTGTCCTGCGCCTTCGGCAGCATCTCGAGCCACTCGATGCCGCCCTTCTCGCCGGCATCGCGCAGCGTGTAGTTCTTGTCGAGATCGTTGCTGCCGAACAGGATCGCGGCCGGGCTCGCGCCCAGCGCGCCATTCAGCTTGCGCTCGGTGACCTGGTTCAAGTCGCGGTCGTACACGTAGAGCTTGTCGCCGTCGGCCTGCAGCACCTGCTGGTACGGCTTCTGGTACGTCCAGATGAACTTGCCCGGACGCGAGAATACGAACGTGCCGCTGGAATTGTCGTTGGGCTTCGGCGCGGCCTGCGCAGCGCTCGCGCCCTTGGCCGGCGCCTTGACGATCTGCTGCGTGAAATCGCCTTTCGCCGAACGCACCTGCGACACGAAGGCCTTCAGTTGTTCGGTGCCGCCCGCGAACGCATGCGTCGCCGCGAGCATCAGCGATGCGCCGGCGAACGCCGCGCCGAGCCAGCGCCGCGTCGAACGAAGGGAAGGGACGAACGAAAGTTGCTGCATGATGCGGTTTTCTCCCTGGGTGGCCGGCGCTGCGGGCGCCGCGGACTCATTCCGCGTCGCGCGCCGGCACAAGAATTTCGCGGTTGCCGCTCGACGACATCGCCGACACGAGCCCCGACTGTTCCATCTGCTCGAGCAGCCGCGCCGCGCGGTTGTAGCCGATCCGCAGATGGCGCTGCACGAGCGAGATCGACGCGCGGCGATTCTTGATGACGATCTCGACCGCCTGGTCGTACAGCGGATCAGACTCGCCGCCGCCTTCGCCGGTTCCCGCGCCGGCCGAACCCTCGTCGCCGTCGGCGGTGCCGCCTTCGAGCAGCCCTTCGACGTAGTTCGGCTCGCCCTGCTCCTTGAGCTTCTCGACGACGCGATGCACTTCGTCGTCGGCGACGAACGCGCCGTGCACGCGCACCGGCAGCCCGGAGCCCGGCGGCAGGTACAGCATGTCGCCCATCCCGAGCAGCGATTCGGCGCCCATCTGGTCGAGAATCGTGCGCGAGTCGATCTTCGACGACACCTGGAACGCGATCCGCGTCGGCACGTTCGCCTTGATCAGGCCGGTAATCACGTCGACGGACGGACGCTGCGTCGCGAGGATCAGGTGGATGCCGGCCGCGCGTGCCTTCTGCGCGATCCGCGCGATCAGTTCCTCGACCTTCTTGCCGACGACCATCATCAGGTCGGCCAACTCGTCGATCACGACGACGATGTTCGGCAGGCGGCCGAGCGGTTCAGGATCGTCCGGCGTCAGGCTGAACGGATTCGGAATCTTTTCCTCGCGCTTCGCCGCTTCGTCGATCTTGTTGTTGTAGCCGGCGAGGTTGCGCACGCCGAGCTTGCTCATCAGCTTGTAGCGGCGCTCCATCTCCGCGACCGTCCAGTTCAGCGCATGGCCGGCCTGGCGCATGTCGGTGACGACCGGGCACAACAGGTGCGGAATGCCTTCGTAGACACTCATTTCGAGCATCTTCGGATCGATCAGGATCAGGCGCACCTGATCCGCGGTGGCCTTGTACAACAGCGACAGGATCATCGCGTTGATCCCGACCGACTTGCCGGAACCGGTCGTGCCGGCGACCAGCAGGTGCGGCATCTTCGCGAGATCCGCGCACACCGGCTTGCCGCCGATGTCCTTGCCGAGGCTCAACGTGAGCGCCGACGACGCGGCCGCATAGACTTCCGAGCCGATGATCTCGGACAGGTGGACCGTCTGGCGGCGCTGGTTCGGCAGCTCGAGCGCCATGTAGTTCTTGCCGGGGATGGTCTCGACCACGCGGATCGACACGAGCGACAGCGAACGCGCGAGGTCCTTCGCGAGGTTGACGATCTGGCTGCCCTTCACGCCGGTGGCCGGCTCGATCTCGTAGCGCGTGACGACCGGGCCCGGATACGCGGCGACGACACTCGCCTCCACGCCGAAGTCCTTCAATTTCTTCTCGATGAGGCGCGACGTGAATTCGAGCGTATCGGCGGAAATCGCTTCCTGCGTCTTCGGGGCGGGATCGAGCAGCGACACCGGCGGCAGCGTCGAATCGCCCGGCAGGTCGGTAAACAGCGGCACCTGGCGCTCGCGCTCGACGCGCTCGGACTTCGCCGGCGTGACGACCGGCGGCACGATCGTCACGGGCTCGTGATCCTCGATGCGCACGCGCTCCTCCTCGACCTTTCCTTCGCGGCGCACGGCCGCGGCCTCGCCGAGCTTGCGGTCGCGCTCGGCCTCACGGCGCAGCTTCGCGACGTTGACGGCGGACAGGATCGCGCCGCCGACGCGCTCGGCGACCGACAGCCACGAGAAGCGGAAATACAGCGACAGGCCGATCGCGAGCAGGATCAACAGCAGCAGCGTGCCGCCGGTGAAGCCGAACGCGTGCGACATCGCGCCTGCCACGGCCTCGCCGATCACGCCGCCCGGCGCACGGGGCAGCTGCACCTTCAGCGACCACATCCGCAGCGCCTCGATGCCGTCGCACGCGAGCACGACGAGCACGAACGCGAAGATCTCGGTGAGCCAGCCGATCGGCCGCTCGGGTTCGTCGGGAACCGCCTCGTGACGCGTGATGCGCCGGTAGTTGACCGCGATGCGCCGCCCGAGCGGCACGATCAGCCAGTAGGCCGACAGGCCGAACAGCAGCAGGATGATGTCGGCCGTCCACGCGCCGACGCGGCCGGCCCAGTTCGAGATGTGGTCCACCTGCGCGGCGTGCGTCCAGCTCGGATCGCGCCGGCTGTAGCTCAACAGGGCCATCACCAGAAAAGCGCAGAGCGCGACCTGGAGAATCCAGCGGATCTCCGTGAGGAGCTTCGACATCCGGTGCGGCAACGCCTGTGCCTGGGCGGAATAAGGAGCTTTTGCCATGAATCCGTATAAAGAGGACGGGCCGCGCGCCCGCCTGTCGTTCGATCCCGCTTATTGTAAACGCTGCACCGGGGCGTCAAGTGTAAATGACGGTTACATAACAGGGCCGGGGCGCCTGAAGCGGACGCCGGGCAACGCTATCGCGACGATTGAAACTCTCGTTCGGCAGCGCAGCAACGGGACCTTTATAATGCGCGTCTGATACCCATCTATGACGGCATCCCGGTCAACCCAGACCGTCCGGCGAGCCTTACCCCGCCCGCCGCAGCCGCCTTTTACGGATTCGCACATGTCCACGCCCAAACACGCCAAAGTCCTGATTCTCGGTTCCGGCCCCGCCGGCTACACGGCTGCCGTCTACGCGGCTCGCGCCAATCTCTCCCCGGTGCTGATCACCGGCATCGCGCAGGGCGGCCAGCTGATGACCACGACCGACGTCGAAAACTGGCCGGCGGACGCGAAGGGCGTGCAAGGCCCGGAACTGATGGCGCGCTTCCTCGAGCACGCCGAGCGTTTCAACACCGAAATCGTATTCGACCACATTCACACCGCGAAACTGCACGAAAAGCCGATCCGGCTGATCGGCGATTCGGGTGAATACACGTGCGACTCGCTGATCATCTCGACCGGCGCGTCCGCGCAGTATCTCGGCCTGGCTTCCGAGGAAGCGTTCATGGGCAAGGGCGTGTCGGCCTGCGCGACCTGCGACGGCTTCTTCTATCGCAACCAGGAAGTCGCGGTGATCGGCGGCGGCAACACGGCCGTCGAGGAAGCGCTCTACCTGACGGGCATCGCGAAGAAGGTCACGGTGATCCACCGCCGCGACAAGTTCCGCGCCGAGCCGATCCTGATCGACCGCCTGCTCGAGAAGGAAAAGGAAGGCGTCGTCGACATCAAGTGGGATCACGTGCTCGACGAAGTGACGGGCGAGGATTCCGGCGTCACGGGCCTGCGCATCAAGAACGTGAAGACAGGCGAGAAGCAGGACCTCACCGTGCAGGGCGTGTTCGTCGCGATCGGCCACAAGCCGAACACCGACCTGTTCCAGGGACAGCTCGAGATGAAGGACGGCTACATCCTGACGAAGAGCGGCCTGCAGGGCAACGCGACGTCGACCAGCGTGCCCGGCGTGTTCGCCGCCGGCGATGTGCAGGACAACGTGTACCGCCAGGCGATCACGAGCGCCGGCACGGGCTGCATGGCCGCGCTCGACGCGCAGCGCTACCTCGAAAGCCTGCACGACAAGAAGTAAGCGTCAAGCCTTCGCGCGGCGGGCGCTACAATGGCGTCCGCTGCCGCGAAGCGGGCTTGACCGGAAAGCCGCTGCCGCCGTGCAGCGGCTTTTTTTGTGCCCGCGCGCCCGAACGCGCCTGCCCGGTTACCGAATCATGGCGAAGAACCAGCCCCATCCGAGCGATCCCGCAAAGCGGCAGATCGCCGCCCGTCCCGCGAACCCGGCGCCCGCCGCGCCGACGCCCGCGCCCGACGCCGCCGCGTTGCGCGGCCAGGGCCTGGCCGGCCTCGGCGCATTGCGCAAGTCGCTGCAAGGCGAAGCCGACCGCCGCGAGCGCACCCGCGTCGAAACCGCGAAGGCCGCGCGGCAGGCCGAGGCCGACGCGAACCTGTTCCGCAACGAAATCGGCGCGATCCAGCCGCTGAACGCGCCGCCGCGCGCGAAATCCGGCCGCACGCCGCCCGACCCGGTGCCGAAGCAGACGCAGCGCGACGAGGAAGACGTGCTGAACGCGACGCTATCCGACGAATTCGATCCCGAGACGCTGCTCGACAGCGACGAATCGCTGTACTACCACCGTCCCGGCATCAACCGCGACGTCGTGCGCAAGCTGAGGAGCGGCGCATGGATCGTGCAGGCGCAGCTCGACCTGCACGGGATGCGGCGCGACGAAGCGCGCGACGCGCTTGCAGAGTTCATCCGCGAGGCCGGCAAGAAGGGGCTGCGCTGCCTGCGCGTGATCCACGGCAAGGGGCTCGGCTCGATCGGCAAGGAACCCGTGCTGAAGGGCAAGGTGCGTGCGTGGCTCGTGCAGAAGGAAGAAGTGATCGCGTTCTGCGAGGCACGCAGCCACGACGGCGGCGCTGGCGCGGTGCTCGTGCTGCTGCAGCCGCTGACGGCGCCCGCCGATCGGGGGCCGCGTGCCGCATCCTAGGCTGACGCTCGCGATCGCGATACTGGAGGCGATCGCGACGCTGGCCTTCGCGATTTCGGGCTTCATCGAGGCGCGCAAGAACCGCCTCGACTCGGTCGGCACGTTCGTCGTCGCGCTCGCCACCGCGTTCGGCGGCGGCACGCTGCGCGACATCCTGCTCGAACGCCGGCCGTTCTACTGGGTCGTGCACGACGACTACGTGATCGCGATCTTCGTGCTCGCGCTGTTCGCGCCGTTCGTGCTGCGAATGCTGTCGCGGCTGTCGGCCGAGCGGCTGCTGCTGGTGGCCGACGCGATCGGGCTCGGCATCTTCAGCATCTCGGGCACCGCGATCGCGCTCGATGCCGAGATGCCGCGCTTCATCGCGGTGATGATGGGTGTGATCACGGGCGTGGTCGGCGGGATCGTCCGCGACGTGCTGTGCAACGACATCCCGCTGATCCTGCGCGATTCGCGGCCGTACGCGACCTGCGCGTTCGTCGGCTGCTGGTTCTATCTGCTGCTCGCGTGGCTGCAGTTCGACTCGGTGTACAGCGTTCTGCTCGCGACCGGATTCATCCTCGTCGCGCGGCTCGCGACGTTCAAGTTCGACGTGCGGTTGCCGCACTGACGCCGCCGCGCCGCCGTGCCGCGCATCGCCGGTGCGCCAAAACGAAAGGGGCCGTTCGAGACGGCCCCTGCTCTTTCAGTCAGCGAACGCGCTCACCTCACGCGATCCGCTCTTCCGACGCCGGATCGAACAGCACGGCCTTCGACACGTCGAACAGCAGCGACAGCGTCTGGTCGGGCTGCGGGTTCGCGGCCGGATGCACGCGGCTCACGATGCGCTTGCCATTGACCTGCGCGAACACGTGCGTGTCGGGGCCAGTCGGCTCCGTCACGTCGACGCGCACGTCGAACGGCTGCAGGTGCGACGCGTCGCCGTTGTGCGCGTGGCGCACGTCGGTGATGCGCTCCGGACGCAGGCCAAGGATCACCTCGCGGCCGACATGCGACTTCAGCTTGCCCGCCTCGAACGGCAGGTTCAGCGCGCCGCGCTTGACGCCCGTGTCGATCTCGAGCGCGATCCCGCTGCCCTGCTCGACCAGCTTGCCGTTGATGAAGTTCATCGGCGGCGCGCCGATGAAGCCCGCGACGAACAGGTTCGACGGCGAATCGTAGATTTCCTGCGGCGCGCCGAACTGCTGGACCACCCCGTCCTTCATCACCGCGATCCGGTCGCCGAGCGTCATCGCCTCGATCTGGTCGTGCGTCACGTAGACGATCGTCGTGCCGAGGCGCTGGTGCAGCAGCTTGATTTCCGCGCGCATCTCGATGCGCAGCTTCGCGTCGAGGTTCGACAGCGGCTCGTCGAACAGGAACAGCGACGGGTCGCGCGCCAGTGCACGGCCCATCGCGACACGCTGGCGCTGGCCGCCCGACAGCTGGCCCGGCTTGCGGTCGAGCAGATGCTGGATCTGCAGCATCGCCGACACGCGCTCGACGATCTGCTGCTGCTCGCTCTTCGGCACCTTGCGGATGTTCAGGCCGAACGAGATGTTCTCGCGCACCGTCATCGACGGATACAGCGCGTACGACTGGAACACCATCGCGATGTCGCGATCCTTCGGCGACAGGTCGTTGACGACCTTGCCGTCGATGCAGATCTCGCCGCTCGTCACGGTCTCGAGGCCGGCGATCATGTTGAGCAGCGTCGACTTCCCGCAGCCCGACCCGCCGACCAGGATCAGGAACTGTCCGTCCTCGATCTCGATGTCGACACCCTTCAGGACCGGCACCCCGTTCGGGTAGGTCTTGTACACGTCACGGATGGAAAGGCTTGCCATGCTGTGAATCCTCTGTCTCGTCTCGCGCGGCGCACTGCGGCGCCGCGTCGGGTTCGTTTCGATGCGCCGCGCGCGAGCGCGGCCGGTTCGTCGTATCGGATGAAGCCGCGCTTACCCCTTCACCGCGCCCGCCGTCAGCCCGCGCACGAAGTAGCGGCCGGCGACCACGTAGACGAGCAGCGTCGGCAGCGCGGCGATGATCGCGCCGGCCATGTCGACGTTGTATTCCTTCACGCCCGTCGACGTGTTGACGAGGTTGTTCAGCGCGACCGTGATCGGCATCGAATCGACGCCGGAGAACACGATCCCGAACAGGAAGTCGTTCCAGATCTGCGTGAATTGCCAGATCAGGCACACCATGAAGATCGGCAGCGACACGGGCATCAGGATCTTCGTGAAGATCGTGAAGAAACCCGCGCCGTCGATGCGCGCGGCCTTCACGAGCTCGGCCGGCACGCTCACGTAGAAGTTGCGGAAGAACATCGTCGTGAATGCGATCCCGTACACGACGTGCACGAACACCAGGCCCGGAATCGTGTTGGCGAGGCCGAGCATCCCCTGCAGGCGCGCCATCGGCAGCAGGATCACCTGGAACGGGATGAAGCAGCCGACCAGCATCATCGTGAACAGCGCATCCGCGCCGCGAAAGCGCCAGTGCGTGAGCACGTAGCCGTTGAACGCGCCGATCAGCGACGAGATCAGCACCGCCGGAATCACCATCTGCAACGAGTTCAGGAAGAACGGCTTCATGCCGTCGCAGCGCACGCCGGTACACGCGCCGCTCCACGCCTTCACCCACGGATCGAAGGTCCAGTGCGTCGGCGGCGTCAGCAGGTTGCCGGTGCGCAGCTGGTCGAGGTCCTTGAAGGACGTCGACAGCATCACGTAGATCGGGAACAGGAAATACAGCGCGAACAGGATCAGCGCCGCATAGATCACTGCCCGGCTGATCGTCATCTTAGGCTGCATTGCGGGTGCTCCTCGATTCCATATACATCAGCGGCACCAGCACCGCGACCACGGTCGCGAGCATCATCACCGACGACGCCGCGCCGAGCCCGAGCTGGCCGCGGTTGAACGAAAACGTGTACATGAACATGGCCGGCAGCGACGACGACGTGCCGGGGCCGCCCGCCGTCAGCGCGACGACCAGGTCGAAGGTCTTGATCGTGATGTGGCAGAGAATCAGCAGCACCGAGAAGAACACCGGGCGCATGCTCGGGATCACGATCTTGCGGTAGATGGTCGGCAGCGTCGCGCCGTCGACCTGCGCGGCCTTGAAGATCTCGGCGTCGACGCCGCGCAACCCGGCGAGGAACAGCGCCATCACGAAGCCGGTCGACTGCCACACGGCGGCGATCACGATACAGAAGATCGCCTTGTCCGGATCGTCGAGCCAGCCGAACGAGAAGCTCGTCCAGCCCCAGTCGTGCATCACCTTCTCCAGGCCGAGGCCCGGGTTCAGGATCCACTGCCACGCGGTACCCGTGACGATGAACGACAGCGCCATCGGATACAGGAAGATCGCGCGCAGCGCACCTTCGTTGCGGATCCGCTGGTCGAGCAGGATCGCGAGGAACAGTCCGAGCGCGACGCAGATCGCGATGAACGGAATCCCGAACCAGCCGAGGTTCGCGGCGGAGGTCCACCACACGTCGTTCTGGAACAGGTCCGAGTAACGGCCGAAGCCGTCGAATTCGTAGTTCGGCAACAGCCGCGAATTGGTCAGCGACAGATAGCCGGTAATCAGGATGAAGCCGTAGATGAATACCACGGCGATTGCGAGGCTCGGCGCGAGCACGAGCTTCGGAATCCAGCGATCGGCGAAGGCCGACATCGGCGACGTGCGCCGTGCGGCGGCAGCGCCGGATCCGTTTCCGCTAAGAGGGGCAGCCACTTGATTCGACTCCTGGAACGAGGGTGACGCAGGCCAGGCCGGCGCCGGGTACGGCGCGGGCCCGCGGGCGAGCCCGTTTGCTGCACATGCAAGAACGCCCGGCCGACGATGCGTTTCCGGCCGGGCGCCTGTCGCGCTTTACTTCACCTTCGCGGCTTTCGCGAGCGCGGCGACCGCGCTCTTCGAATCCTGCTGCGAGTTCATGAACTTCGTGACGACGTCGGTGATCGCGCCGGCCGTTGCATCGCCCTGCGCCATCCCGTGCGCGAGCGACGGCACGAAACCGCCCGACTTGATCGCGGTCTGCTCGTCGCCATACGACTTCTTCGCGCAGTCGTCGAACTTGTCCATCTTCACGCCGAGGCGCACGGGCACCGAGCCCTTCAGCAGGCTGAACTGCTCCTGGAAGTCCGGCGTCATGATCGTCTTCGCGAGTGCGATCTGGCCCGGCGTCGCGTCCTTCTGGCCCTTCTGCTGGAAGAACACGAACGAGTCGACGTTGAACGTGTACGAGCTGGCGGTGCCCGGCACCGGTGCGCAGATGTAGTCCTTGCCCGCCTTCTTGCCGGCGTTCTCGAACTCGCCCTTCGCCCAGTCGCCCATGAACTGCATGCCGGCCTTGCCGTTGATCACCATCGCGGTCGCGAGGTTCCAGTCGCGGCCGTTGCGGCCGGTGTCGAAGTAGCCCTGGATCTTGCGGACCGTGTCGAACACCGACAGCATCTGCGGCGACGTCAGCGTGGCCTGGTCGAGATCGACGAGCGCCTTCTTGTAGAACGCCGGGCCCTGCGACAGCACGACGTCTTCCCACAACGTCAGGTCCTGCCACGGCTGGCCGCCCATCGCGACCGGCTGGATGCCGGCGGCCTTCAGCTTGTCGGCGACCGCGAAGAATTCGGGCCACGTGGTCGGCACCTTCGCGCCGACCTTGTCGAGCGCGGACTTGTTGATATAGAGCCAGTTCACGCGGTGCACCGAGAACGGCGCGGCGACGGTATGGCCCTTGTACTTGATGATCTTGTCGATTTCCGGCGGCAGGTTCTGCTTCCAGTCGCCGGCGGCGGAATCGACGTTGACCAGCACGCCCTGGTCGGCCCAGTCCTGGATCAGCGGGCCCTTGATCTGCGCGGCCGACGGTGCGTCGCCGCTGATCACCTTGGTCTTCAGCGCGGTCATGGCCGCCGCGCCCGCGCCGCCCGCGACCGCGAAGTCCTTCCACACGTAGCCCTGCTTCTGCAAGTCGTCCTTCAGCACGCCGACGGCCTTCGACTCGCCGCCCGAGGTCCACCAGTGCAGCACCGTTACGTTCTCGGCCGCCTGCGCCGCCACGGCGCCAGCCATCAGACCCGCGGCGCAGAGCGCGCCCATGATCGAGCGAACTTTCATTACTTATCTCCTCCAGACTGAATCAACTCGTGAGGTTCCCCGACGGGGAACCGGCTTCTTGATAAACGACGGGGAAATCGAGCCGCGGGACGCATGCAGCGTACGGGGCCGATGACCGGCCGGGCTCTTATAGAAAGCGTGAATCGAGATTCAACGGTGTGTCTCCTCTTTGTGTTTCTGGCCCGCCGCGATGCCGCGGCGCGAGCCCGGGGCGACGGCGCGCGGACGATGCGCACCGTCAATGTCCGATACCATTCGGCACAAGGCGTTCCCGGAGGCGAAGCTCGCGCAGTTCATCGACCGCACTTCTTTTTTTCTTCACCCAGGTGCTACCCCTTGCGGCGGATTGTAGTTAAACTACAATTCAGTGTCAAAAATATTTTTATCGCACTACGGATCGCTTCCCAGCACCTCAACCGGCGGAGACACATGCATACCGATTCCAGCTTTACCTTCGTCCTTTTCGGCGGCACCGGCGACCTGTCGATGCGCAAGATCCTGCCCGCGCTGTTCGAAGCGCACCGCGGCAACATGCTCGCGGAAAGCGGCCGGATCGTTGCCGTCGCGCGGCACGAATCGGATCGGGCCGGCTATCTCGACTGGGTCGACACGCATGTGAAGCCGCATGCGGCGAAGGCGGCCGGCAAGGCATTCGACGAAAGCGCGTGGAAGTCCTTCCTCGAGCGCATCGACTACGTGAAGCTCGACCTCGGCCGCGCGGAAGACTACGTCGTGCTGCGCGACGCGGTCGCGCAGCTGCCCGGCATCCGCGTGTTCTATCTCGCGACGGGGCCGTCGCTGTTCGTGCCGATCTGCAAGGCGCTCGCGTCGGTCGGCCTGAACGAAGGCGCGCGCATCGTGCTCGAGAAGCCGCTCGGCTACGACCTGCGCTCGTCGAACGCGATCAACGACGCGGTCGGCGAAATCTTCGCGGAAGACCAGATCTACCGGATCGACCACTACCTCGGGAAAGAGCCGGTGCAGAACCTGCTCGCGCTGCGCTTCGGCAATGCGCTGTTCGAGCCGCTGTGGCGCCGCGAATGGGTCGAGAGCATCCAGATCACGATCGCCGAGGAGCTCGGCGTCGAGGCGCGCGGCGATTTCTACGACAATACGGGCGCGCTGCGCGACATGGTGCAGAACCACCTGCTGCAGCTGCTGTCGATCGTCGCGATGGAGCCGCCGCACTCGATGGATTCCGATTCGGTGCGCGACGAGAAGCTGCGCGTGCTGCGCGCGCTGAAGCCCGTCGATGCGCGCGACATCGGCAAGGTTGCGGTGCGCGGCCAGTATCATGCGGGCGTGATCAAGGGCGCGCAGGTGCCTGCCTATGCAACCGAGCCGGGCGTGAAACCCGATAGCCCGACCGAAACCTTCGTCGCGCTGAAGGTCGAGATCGAGAACTGGCGCTGGGCCGGCGTGCCGTTCTTCCTGCGCACCGGCAAGCGTCTGGCCGACCGCGTCGCGGAGATCGTCGTCAACTTCCGTCCGGTGCCGCACTCGGCGCTCGGGCCCACCGCGCTGCGCGCCGGCTCGAACCGCCTCGTGATCCGGCTGCAGCCGAACGAGACGATTCGCCTGTACTGCCTCGCGAAGCAGCCCGGCGAAGGGATGAACCTCGCGAGCGTGCACCTCGACCTCGCGTTCGACCGATTCTTCAAGGAAGGGCAGATGGAGGCATACCAGCGCCTGCTGCTCGACGTGATCAACGGTCGCCTCGCCCTCTTCGTGCGTCGCGACGAGCAGGAAGCCGCGTGGCGCTGGGTCGAGCCGATCCTGAACGAATGGGCGCGCTCGCTGAAGCCGCCGAAGCCTTACGCGGCGGGCACGTGGGGGCCGGCCGCGGCGAGCGCGATGCTCGCGCAGCACGGCACCTGCTGGCTCGAAGAAGAAAACTGATGCAGACCGTTGCCTTGCGCGCTAGCGTGCGGCAACGTACCCCACGATTCACACGAATTGAACAGACAAAGCAGTCCGGAGGAGATGTGATCGAGATTCACGCTTTCGACACCCAGGAAGCGCAAAGCGAAGCGCTCGCGCGCGCCGTCGGCGATGCGCTGCGCGCCGCGCTCGCCGGCCCCGCGCGCCCGACGCTCGCGGTGTCCGGCGGCACGAGCCCGCGCCCGTTCCTGCAAACGCTGTCGCACACGGCGCTCGACTGGGCCGGCGTCGACGTCACGCTGGTCGACGACCGCTGGGTGTCGGAGGACGACGCGGCCAGCAACGCGCACCTCGTGCGCGACACGCTGCTGCAGCACGCGGCGGCCCCGGCCCGCTTCCTGCCGCTCGTCGACACGCGCGCAGCGCTCGACGCGCACGTCGCCGCACTCAACGCGAACGCCGACTACCGCGTACCGAACGTCGCGGTGCTCGGCATGGGCGAGGACGGCCATACCGCGTCGATCTTCGCGGACGCGCCCGAATGGGACCACGCGATCGCGACGCCCGAACGCTTCGTCGCCGTGCATCCCGGCGCCGCGCCGCATGCGCGCGTGAGCTTTTCGCTCGATGCGCTGAAGCGCGTCGACCGGCTCTTCCTGTTGATCGCGGGCAGCCGCAAACGCGACGTGCTCGACGCCGCGGCCGCCACGCTGCAGAAGAACGCGATTTCCCAACTGGCCAACGACAAGGGGACCCAGCTCGATGTCTACTGGTGCGCAAAGTAAGGCTGTCGTCGCCGTCCAGCATGCCGACGGCCCGCGCCTGCTCGCGGACGTCGGCGGCACCAACGCGCGTTTCGCGCTGGAAACCGGCCCCGGCGAGATCACGCAGATCCGCGTCTATCCCGGCGCCGACTATCCGACGATCACCGACGCGATCCGCAAGTATCTGAAGGACGTGAAGATCAGCCGCGTGAACCACGCGGCGATCGCGATCGCGAACCCGGTCGACGGCGACCAGGTCACGATGACCAATCACGACTGGAGCTTCTCGATCGAGGCGACGCGCCGCGCGCTCGGCTTCGACACGCTGCTCGTCGTCAACGACTTCACCGCGCTCGCGATGGCGCTGCCGGGCCTCACCGATGCACAGCGCGTGCAGGTCGGCGGCGGCACGCGCCGCCAGAACAGCGTGATCGGGCTGCTCGGGCCCGGCACCGGGCTCGGCGTGTCCGGCCTGATTCCGGCGGACGACCGCTGGATCGCGCTCGGCAGCGAAGGCGGTCATGCATCGTTCGCGCCGCAGGACGAGCGCGAGGATCTCGTGCTGCAGTACGCACGCAAGAAGTTTCCGCATGTGTCGTTCGAGCGCGTGTGCGCCGGCCCCGGCATGGAGATCATCTATCGTGCGCTCGCCGCGCGCGACAAGAAGCGCGTCGCCGCGACCGTCGACACGGTCGAGATCGTCGAGCGCGCGCACGCGGGCGACGCGCTCGCGCTCGAGACGGTCGAATGCTTCTGCGGGATTCTCGGCGCGTTCGCGGGCAGCGTCGCGCTGACGCTCGGCGCGCTCGGCGGCGTGTACATCGGCGGCGGCGTCGCGCTGAAGCTCGGCGAACTGTTCACGCGCTCGTCGTTCCGCGCGCGCTTCGAGGCGAAGGGCCGCTTCACGCAGTATCTCCAGAACATCCCGACCTACCTGATCACCGCCGAATATCCGGCGTTCCTCGGGGTATCGGCGATTCTCGCGGAGCAGTTGTCGAACCGTTCGGGCGGAGCGTCGTCGGCCGTGTTCGAGCGGATCCGCCAGATGCGCGATGCGCTCACGCCGGCCGAGCGCCGCGTCGCCGATCTCGCGCTGAACCATCCGCGCTCGATCATCAACGACCCGATCGTCGACATCGCGCGCAAGGCGGACGTGAGCCAGCCGACGGTGATCCGCTTCTGCCGCTCGCTCGGCTGCCAGGGGCTGTCGGACTTCAAGCTGAAGCTCGCGACCGGCCTCACGGGCACGATTCCGATGAGCCACAGCCAGGTGCATCTCGGCGACACGGCCACCGACTTCGGCGCGAAGGTGCTCGACAACACGGTGTCCGCGATCCTGCAGCTGCGCGAACACCTGAACTTCGAGCACGTCGAGAACGCGATCGAGATCCTGAACAGCGCGCGCCGCATCGAGTTCTACGGGCTCGGCAACTCGAACATCGTCGCGCAGGACGCGCACTACAAGTTCTTCCGCTTCGGGATCCCGACGATCGCGTACGGCGACCTGTACATGCAGGCCGCATCGGCCGCGCTGCTCGGCAAGGGCGACGTGATCGTCGCGGTGTCGAAGTCGGGACGCGCGCCGGAGCTGCTGCGCGTGCTCGACGTCGCGATGCAGGCCGGCGCGAAGGTGATCGCGATCACGTCGAGCAACACGCCGCTCGCGAAACGCGCGACCGTCGCGCTCGAGACCGACCACATCGAGATGCGCGAATCGCAGTTGTCGATGATCTCGCGGATCCTGCATCTGCTGATGATCGACATCCTCGCGGTCGGCGTCGCGATCCGTCGCGCATCGACCAACGGCGAGCTGCCGGAGGCCGTCGCGCAGGCGCGCGCGCGCGCGCGCGCGAGCGACGACGAAACGGCCGACGTGCTCGACTGGCTGAGCCACGGCGCGTCACCGGCGGCGAAGGACGTCGCGCGGGACTGACGCGCGACACGGAACGGCGGCTGCCGCTTTCCGCACGCCCGAAAAAAACGCCACCGACGCATCATCGCGCGGTGGCGTTTTTTCATGCCGCGGCCGCGGCCACGCCGGCTCAGGCGCCCGCTTTCACCGGTCGGCCATGCCAGCGCAGCACGAGGTAGCGGCCGGCGAAACACAGCACGCCGGTGACGCCGATCGTCACCCCCATCGCGAACGGCGTGCCGTCCGCGAGTGCGCCGATCGCGACGCTCGCGATCGCGCCGAGCGCGAGCTGCATCGCGCCGAACACGGCCGCCGACGCACCCGCGTTGTGCGGATAGCGATGCATCAGGTCGGTCGTGCAGTTCGCGGACAGGATCCCGACCACGCCGACCACGAAGAACAGGCACACGACGATCGACCACAGCCCGCCCCATCCGGTCAGCGCGACGAGCGCGACCGCGAGCGACGCGATGCCGCTCACCAGCGACGCGGCCGCGATGATGCGCAGCGAGCCGATGCGCCCGACGAGCCGTGTGTTCGCGAAGTTGCCGACCATGATCCCGACGACGTTCAGGCCGAACAGCAGCCCGTAGTGCTGCGGCGACACGTGGAAGTACTCGATGTACACGAACGGCGTCGCGGTGATGTACGAGAACATCGACGCGAACGCCATCCCGCCGCACAGCATGTGCCCCCATGCGACCGGGTCGGACAGGATGCGCCCGTACGACGCGAACGACGCGAGCACGGCCGCGCTCTTGCGCCGCTCCTTCGGCCAGGTTTCGGGCACGCGCAGGTACGCGGTCACCGCGCACAGTGCACCGAACGCGGCCAGCACGACGAACACGCCGCGCCAGCCGGCGAAGCGCAGGATCTGGCCGCCGATCAGCGGCGCGAGCAGCGGCCCGACCGCGGTGACGATCGCGACCATCGACAGCACCTTCGCCGCATCGGTCGGCTCGTGCGCGTCGCGCGCGATCGCACGGGCGAGCACCGACGCGGCGCCCGCGCCGAGCGCCTGCAGGAAGCGCACGAGGATCAGCATGTCGATCGAGCCCGACGCGAAGCAGCCGACGCTCGCGAGCGTGAACAGCGCGATGCCGCCGAGCAGCACGGGCCGGCGGCCCCACGTGTCGGACAGCGGACCGTACAGCAGCATGCCGATCGAGAAGCCGGCCATGAAGCTCGTCAGCGTGCGCTGCGCGGCTCCGGAACTCACCGAGAAGCCGTCGGCGATCGACGGCAGGCTCGGCAGGTACATGTCGGTGGCAATCGGCCCGCAGGCGGCGAGCGCGCCGAGCAACAGGATCAGCCGGGCATCGGGCCGGCGCCGGACGACGTGGGACATGGGTATCCGGAATGGAGGCCCGCGCGCATCGGGGCGCGCGTGGCGGTGAAGACGGGAGGCCGCACCGCGGACGGCGCTCAGGCCCATGATTGTACGCGCAACTTTTTCGCGTGCCGCCGGCCGGGTGCCGCGCACGGCCGGAGAGTGCCGGGCGGCCGGCGTCGCGCATGGTCGCGAGCGGATTCGATTAAGCTTGCTGCTCCCCGCCGCTCTTGTCTGACCAAATCGACGCACGACCGAACCGATGACCGCCTTCCTGCTGATCTGGAGCCCCAAGAAATGGCCGTGGCCCGAACTGCCCGACGTCGCCGCGCGCGTGAAGGCCGGCGAGGCCGTGCATGACGTGTGGGGCTGCGGCTTCGCGCGCGGCATCCTGCCGGGCGACCGCGTGTTTCTGCACCGCGTCGCGAAGGAGCCGAAGGGCGTGTTCGGTTCCGGCTACGTGACGCGCGCGCCCTACGAGGTGCCCGACCCGGCGACGAAGCGCGGCTACCGGCTGTGCATCGATTTCGTCTACGACTGGCTGGTCGACGCGCACCAGGACGTCGTGATCGCGCGCGACGCGCTGCGCGTCCACCCGTACTCCGTGCAGACCTGGGACGCGCAGAGCTCCGGCACGTCGATCAAGCCGATGGTCGAAGGCCCGCTCGAGAAGCGCTGGGCCGAGCTGACCGGCAAGCGCAAGCCGCCGCGATAGCCGGGGCGGCAGTCGCGGCGATCGTTCCCCCAGGAAATCGGGCCGGTCGATCGATCGAATCATGCCCTCCTTTCCGGCCGTCCCGCCAATTCCCCACGCGCCGAAAGGCCGCGGACCCGGCCGCGGGCCCGCCAGGCGCGTCTCCGGTACAATCAGACGATCGTTCCGCCCAGGCGCCGCGGCCCGTGCACAGGCCCCCGCGCCCTTCTCTCGCAGGTTTCGCACATGTCCAACAATCAGATCCTCTTCGAACGCGCCCAGAAGACCATTCCGGGCGGTGTCAACTCGCCGGTGCGCGCCTTCCGTTCGGTCGGCGGCACGCCGCGTTTCGTCTCGCGCGCACAGGGCCCGTACTTCTGGGATGCCGACGGCAAGCAGTACATCGACTACATCGGCTCGTGGGGCCCGATGATCGTCGGCCATGTCCATCCGGAAGTGCTGTCGGCCGTGCAGAACGTGCTCGCCGACGGTTTCTCGTTCGGCGCGCCGACCGAGGCGGAAATCGAGATCGCCGAGGAAATCTGCAAGCTGGTGCCGTCGATCGAGCAGGTGCGGATGGTGTCGAGCGGCACCGAGGCCACGATGAGCGCGCTGCGCCTCGCGCGCGGCTTCACGGGCCGCAGCCGCATCGTCAAGTTCGAGGGCTGCTACCACGGCCATGCGGACAGCCTGCTGGTCAAGGCGGGCTCGGGCCTGCTGACGTTCGGCAACCCGACGTCGGCCGGCGTGCCCGCCGACATCGCGAAGCACACGACCGTCCTCGAATACAACAACGTCGCCGCGCTCGAAGAAGCGTTCGGCGCGTTCGGCGACGAGATCGCCGCGGTGATCGTCGAGCCCGTCGCGGGTAACATGAACCTCGTGCGCGGCACGCCCGAATTCCTGAACGCGCTGCGCACGCTGTGCACGAAGCACGGCGCCGTGCTGATCTTCGACGAGGTGATGTGCGGTTTCCGCGTCGCGCTCGGCGGCGCGCAGCAACACTACGGGATCACGGCCGACCTCACCTGCCTCGGCAAGGTGATCGGCGGCGGGATGCCGGCCGCCGCGTTCGGCGGCCGCCGCGACATCATGGCCCACCTCGCGCCGCTCGGCGGCGTATACCAGGCCGGCACGCTGTCGGGCAACCCGATCGCGGTCGCCGCGGGCCTGAAGACGCTGCAGCTGATTCAGGCGCCGGGCTTCTACGACGCGCTCACCGCGCAGACGAAGCGCCTCGCCGACGGCCTCGCGGCCGAAGCGCGCGCGGCCGGCGTGCCGTTCGCGGCCGACTCGATCGGCGCGATGTTCGGCCTGTACTTCGCCGAGCGCGTGCCGACCAGCTTTGCGGAAGTCACGAGGAGCGACACCGAGCGCTTCAACCGCTTCTTCCACCTGATGCTCGACGAAGGCGTGTACTTCGCACCGTCCGCGTACGAGGCCGGCTTCGTGTCGAGCACGCATGACGACGCGGTCATCGACGCGACGCTCGCGGCCGCGCGTCGCGCATTCGCGGCCCTCGCCGCCTGACCCGGGTCCGCACGCATGTTCTCGGATACCGATTTCGCCCATATGCAGCGCGCGCTGACGCTCGCGGCGCGCGGCATGTATACGACCGCGCCGAACCCGCGCGTCGGTTGCGTGATCGTCAAGGACGGCGACGTGATCGGCGAAGGCTTCACGCAGCCGGCCGGCCAGGACCACGCGGAAGTGCAGGCATTGAAGGACGCGCGCGCGCGCGGCCATGACGTCGCCGGCTCCACCGTGTACGTGACGCTCGAGCCGTGCAGCCACTTCGGCCGCACGCCGCCGTGCGCGAACGCGCTGATCGACGCACGCGTCGCGAAGGTCGTCACGGCGATGGAAGACCCGAATCCGCAGGTATCGGGGCGCGGCCTCGGGATGCTGCGCGACGCGGGCATCGACGTGCGCTGCGGGCTGCTCGCGAACGAAGCGGGCGAACTGAACATCGGCTTCGTGTCGCGGATGACGCGCGGCCGCCCGTGGGTGCGGATGAAGACGGCCGCGTCGCTCGATGCACGCACCGCGCTGCCGTCCGGCGAAAGCCAGTGGATCACCGGCGAGGCCGCGCGCCTCGACGGCCACGCGTGGCGCGCACGCGCGTGCGCGATCCTCACCGGCATCGGCACCGTCCGCGAGGACAACCCGCTTTTGACCGTGCGCGGCATCGACACGCCGCGCCAGCCGCAGCGCGTGCTGGTCGACAGCCGCCTCGACCTGCCGCTCGATGCGCGCTTGCTCGAAGGCGCGCCGCTGCTGATCTTCTGCGGCCGGCTCGATGCCGCCGGCGAAGTGCGCGCGAACGTGCTGAAGTCGCGCGGCGCGGAAATCGTGCCGCTCGCGAACGCGCACGGCAAGGTCGACCTGCCCGCGATGCTGGCGGCGCTCGGCGCGCGCGGCGTCAACGAGCTGCATGTCGAGGCCGGTCACAAGCTGAACGGCTCGCTGCTGCGCGAGCAATGCGTCGACGAGCTGCTGGTCTATCTCGCGCCGAGCCTGCTCGGCAGCGACGCGGCCGGCATGTTCGACCTCGCCGCGCCGGCGAGCCTCGACGCCCGCACGCGGCTCGCGTTCCACAGCGTCGAGCGGATCGGCGACGATCTGCGGATCCTGGCGCGCGTCGCGCCGCCCCCCGTCACTCATTGAACGGAGCCGTCACGATGTTTACCGGAATTGTCGCGGCCGTCGGTCGCATCGAATCGATCAACCCGCTCGGCGCGTCGCCCGACGCGGGCGTGCGGCTGACCGTGCAGGCCGGCGGGCTCGACCTCGCCGATGTCGCGCTCGGCGACAGCATCGCGATCCAGGGCGCGTGCATGACGGTCATCGAAAAGACCGAAACCGGATTCGACGTCGACGTGTCGCGCGAAAGCCTGAACCGCACGGTCGGCCTCGCACAGCCGGGCGAAGTGAACCTCGAGAAGGCGCTGCGCGCGCACGACCGCCTCGGCGGGCACATCGTGTCGGGCCACGTCGACGGCCTCGGCACCGTGACGCGCTTCGCGCCGGTCGGCGAATCGCACGAGCTGCGGATCGTCGCGCCGCGCGAGCTCGGCCGCTATCTCGCATACAAGGGCTCGATCACGGTCAACGGCGTGAGCCTGACCGTCAACACGGTCGACGATCGCGCGGACGGCTGCGAATTCTCGATCAACCTGATCCCGCATACGGTCGAGGTCACGACGCTGCGTCACGTGAAGGCCGGTGACAAGGTCAACCTCGAGGTCGACATGATCGCGCGGTATGTCGAGCGGATGCTGTCGGCATCGCAGGGCGTGCACCAGGACTGATCGGGCCGTTCGGCCCCTGGATGGGAAATGGCGGCCGCCGGCCCGGTCCGACACCTGGCCTGATGGCCAACGACGCGCACGGGTCATCCCGTCGCGCTAAGATGCAACGGCAGCGGTTTCGGCGCCGCGACGCATCGTGCGCCGCGTACCGGCTGCCCCCTTTTCCTCCAGGAGTCGTCCCATGTCCATCTCGATGTACCAGGCTTCGTTGCCCGTCCTGATCCGCGGCCTCACCAACCTGCAGCACATCCTCGGCAAGGCGCAGGCGCATGCGGCCGAGAAGCAGATCGACCCGTCGGTGTTCATCGGCGCACGCCTCTATCCGGACATGCTGCCGCTCGTCCGCCAGGTGTACATCGCGACCGACACGGCCAAGGGCTGCGCCGCGCGGCTCGCCGGCGTCGACATCCCGAGCTATCCCGACGTCGAGCAATCGTTCGACGAACTGCATGCGCGCATCCAGAAGACGATTGACTATCTGAAGAGCTTCGAGGCCGCGCAGATCGACGGCAGCGAAGCGCGCCAGATCGTGCTCAAGATGCGCGTCGGCCCGATCGAGTTCACCGGGCAGTCGTACCTGCTGAACTTCGTGCTGCCCAACTTCTTCTTCCACGTGACGACGGCGTACGACATCCTGCGTCACAGCGGCGTCGAGCTCGGCAAGCTCGACTACCTCGGCGGCCGCAACGAGCACGCCTGACGCACGGCCGGGCCCCGGCCGGCCTGCGGCTGCCTGTCGTCGGGCCAGCCGCGGCGGCCCGGGCAAGCCCGCCTCGCAGGCCGGTCGCACCGCGTTTCGGCGCGCTCGCCGGCCGCCCGCAGCCGGCGCCAGCCGAAACGCGGTCCGGCTGGCGTAAAATACGCACTTTCCTCTTTCTCGCCCCCCTTATGACGCTCGCCTCCACGCTCGACATCATCGCGGAGTTGAAAGCCGGCCGGATGGTGATCCTGGTCGACGAAGAAGACCGCGAAAACGAAGGCGACCTCGTGATCGCCGCCGAATTCGTCACGCCGGAAGCGATCAACTTCATGGCCAAGTACGGCCGCGGCCTGATTTGTCTGACGTTGACGCAGGAACGCTGCAAGCAGTTGCACCTGCCGCTGATGACCTACCGCAACGGCACCCAGTACGGCACCGCGTTCACGGTCAGCATCGAAGCGGCCGAAGGCGTGACGACCGGCATCTCGGCCGCCGACCGCGCGCACACGATCGCCACGGCGGTCGCGCACGACGTCCGCCCCGAGCACATCGTGCAGCCGGGCCACGTGTTCCCGATCATGGCGCAGCCGGGCGGCGTGCTCGTGCGCGCCGGCCACACCGAGGCCGGCTGCGACTTCACCGCGCTCGCCGGGCTCACGCCGGCCGCGGTGATCTGCGAGGTCATCAAGGACGACGGCACGATGGCGCGCCTGCCCGACCTGCTCGAGTTCGCGAAGGAACACGGCCTGAAGATCGGCACGATCGCCGACCTCATCCAGTACCGCAGCCGCACCGAATCGATCATCGAGCGGATCGCCGAACGCACGATGCAGACCGCGCACGGCACGTTCCGCGCGGTGCTGTACCGCGACCAGCCGAGCGGCTCGCCGCATATCGCGCTGGTACGCGGCACGCCGTCGCCCGACGTTGATACGCCGGTGCGCGTGCACGAGCCGCTGTCGGTCCTCGACCTGCTCGAGACGAGCATCTCGACGCACTCGTGGACACTCGACGCGGCGATGCGCGACATCGCGGAACGCGACCTCGGCGTGATCGTGCTGCTCAACTGCGGCGACACGAAGGAACACCTGATCGACGTCTTCAAGGCGTTCGACGAGGAAGAAAAGGCCGCTGCGCTGAAGCGCCGGCCGGTCGATTTCAAGACGTTCGGCATCGGCGCGCAGATCCTGCGCGATGTCGGCGTCGGCAAGATGCAGGTGCTGTCGAATCCGCGCAAGCTGGGCAGCATGTCCGGCTACGGCCTCGAAGTCACGGGCTTCATTCCGATGCCCGGCGGCGAAGCCAAGTCCTGCCCGGCGTCCAACGCGTAACCCGCCACGACGCTTTCGCCCTATAACCGTTCATCCACACCACGGACCAGATCATGGAAATCGGACAATACCAACCGAATCTCGAAGGCGACGGCCTGCGTATCGGCATCGTGCAATCCCGCTTCAACGAACCCGTCTGCAACGGCCTCGCCGATGCGTGCGTCGAAGAACTCGAGCGCCTCGGCGTCTCCGGTGAAGACGTGCTGCTCGTGTCGGTGCCCGGCGCGCTGGAAATCCCGCTCGCGCTGCAAAAGCTCGCGGAAAGCGGCCAGTTCGACGCACTGATCGCGCTCGGCGCGGTGATCCGCGGCGAGACGTACCACTTCGAACTCGTGTCGAACGAAAGCGGCGCGGGCATCACCCGCATCGGCCTCGACTTCAACCTGCCGATCGCGAACGCGGTCCTGACGACCGAAAACGACGAGCAGGCCGTCGCGCGCATGACCGAAAAGGGTCGTGACGCCGCACGCGTCGCGGTCGAGATGGCCAACCTGACGATGGCACTCGACCAACTCGGCGACGACGAAGACGAAGAAGAAGAGGACGAAGACGACGAAGAGGAGCGCGCATGAAGAAGAGCGCCCGCCGACAATCGCGCGAGCTGGCGACGCAGGGCCTGTATCAGTGGCTGCTGTCGAACGCGGCCTCCGGCGAGATCGACGCGCAACTGCGCGGCGCGCTCGGTTACGACAAGGCCGACAAGGAACTGCTCGACGCGATCCTGCACGGCGTGATTCGCGAGCATGCGACGCTCGTCGAAGCCCTCACGCCGTCGCTGGACCGTCCGGTCGACCAGCTGTCGCCGGTCGAACGCGCGGTGCTGCTGATCGCGACGTTCGAGCTCACGCATCATGTCGAAACGCCGTACCGCGTGATCATCAACGAAGCGGTCGAACTCGCGAAGACGTTCGGCGGCTCCGACGGCTACAAGTACGTCAACGGCGTGCTCGACAAGCTTGCCGCGAAGCTGCGCCCCGCTGAAACGCAGGCGCGCCGCAACGGCTGATTCCGCAGTTGGACGGGCGCGCAAGCGCCCGTTTTTCGTTCTCCTCCCCTTCCCGCCCCGCCCGACCGATGAATACCACCGCCGATTCGCTCGTCACGCTCGCCGCACGCGTCGACGCGATCCAGCCCTTCTACGTGATGGAACTGATGAAGGAGGCACAGCGGCTCGAGTCCTCCGGGCGCGATGTTATCCACATGGGCATCGGCGAACCGGATTTCACCGCACCGGAGCCCGTCGTCGAGGCGGCCGCGGCGGCATTGCGCCGCGGCGTCACGCAGTACACGAGCGCGCTCGGCATCGCACCGCTGCGTGAAGCGATCGCCGCGCACTACGCGCGCGCCTACGGCCTCACGATCAGCCCCGAGCGGATCGTCGTGACGGCCGGCGCGTCGGCCGCGCTGCTGCTCGCGTGCCTCGCGCTCGTCGGCCGCGACGACGAGGTGCTGATGCCCGACCCGTCGTATCCGTGCAACCGGCACTTCGTCGCGGCGGCCGAAGGCCGCCCCGTGCTCGTGCCGAGCGGCCCGGAAGCGCGCTTCCAGCTCACCGCGGACGACGTCCGCACGCGCTGGGGCAACCGCACGCGCGGCGTGCTGCTCGCGTCGCCGTCGAACCCGACCGGCACGTCGCTCGAGCCGGACGAACTGAAGCGCATCGTCGAGGCCGTGCGCGCACGCGGCGGCTTCACGATTGTCGACGAGATCTACCAGGGGCTCAGCTACGACGCGGCGCCTGTGTCGGCGCTGTCTTACGGCGACGATGTCGTCACCGTCAACAGCTTCTCGAAGTACTTCAGCATGACCGGTTGGCGGCTCGGCTGGCTCGTCGTGCCGCCCGCGCTCGTGAGCACGTTCGAAAAGCTGTCGCAGAACCTGTTCATCTGCCCGTCCGCGCTCGCTCAGCACGCGGCGCTCGCGTGCTTCGAACCGGCGGCGCTCGACATCTACGAAGCGCGCCGCCTCGAATTCAAGCGTCGTCGCGACTTCATCGCGCCGGCGCTCGAACGGCTCGGCTTCACGGTGCCCGTGATGCCGGACGGCGCGTTCTACGTGTATGCGCACTGCGGCGGCGTCGCCCATCCGGCGGCCGGCGACAGCGCCGCGCTCACGCAGGCGATGCTGCACGACGCAGGCGTCGTGCTGGTGCCGGGCATGGATTTCGGCGTGCATGCGCCGCGCGACTATATCCGGCTGTCCTATGCGACCGCCTACTCGCGCCTCGAAGAGGCCGTCGAGCGGCTGGCGACGCTGTTCGGCCAGCACTGAGACGACCGACCGGCCTTCCAGGCCGGCACGCCGGCCCCTTCCGCCGCACAAAAAAGAAAAGGCACCCGAATCGGGTGCCTTTTTGCTGGAGCCTGGCCGGAACCGCGGGACGTTACGCGCCAAGTTCCGAGTGATCGCCGTGCGGCTGCTTCGCGGTGTCGACGCTCGCGTCGTCCTGCTGCGGCGCGCCCTTCGGCGTGGCGGCAGCCTTCGCGGTGATCGGCTGCGCGCCGTCGAGCGTCGCGTGCACGCGCTTCGCGCCGCCTGCCGTTGCCGTCACGGCCGCGGTGACGATCGGCTTCGAAGGCTGGGCCGGCGCCTGCGGCGCATTGGCCGGCACGTTGCGGCCATGCGCGACGTCGCGCAGGCGGCCGCGCTCGGCCATGACCTTCGAGCCGTAGACGGTGTCGTCCGGGTTCGTCGAGCCGTTGTACAGGCGCAGGCCGCTCGCGAGCGAGCCGCCGCGGGCGATGCAGTCCTTCAGCACGAGCGCGCCGACCTGCAGGTTCGCGAGCGGTTGCAGCGCGGTGTCGGTACCGCCGAAATATTCGAACTTGTCGGAATGGACCTTCGACATGACCTGCATCAGGCCTTGCGCGCCGACGCCGCTTTCCGCGTACGGGTTGAAGCCCGATTCGATCGCCATCACGGACAGCAGCAGCAGCGGATCGAGGCCGACGTCGTGGCCGGTCTGGAACGCGGCCTTGACGAGCTGGCCGAGCGGCTCCTGGGCGACCCGGTAACGGCGCGACAGGTAGGTGGCGACGAGCGCCTGCTGGCGATTCGACGCGAGCGCACGATCGTCGCGCGCATCGGCCGGCACCCGCTGGGACGGGATCAGTTTCGCGAGCGCGACGGGCGACGGGCCGTTGCGGGCCTGATCGGACGCATCGTTCTGCGCGGCGGTTTCCGGTGCGACGTCGAGACCGACGGCGAGCGCATCCGTTTCAGGGGCGTCTTCCTGCTGCGGCTGCGCGCCGGCGGGCGCGAAGTTCGGCAGCGGATGACCGGTCAGCAGACGGGCCGGACCGGCCTGCACGGCCGCGGACACAACCGGCATCAGCTTCGCGGCAAGGTTCCCGCGCACGGTCGGCAGCAGCCACAGGGCAAGTGCGATCGCGACAGCGAAACAGCCGACAACGCTGAATAAATGGTGACTGACACGCGTCCCGCGACGCAGCATGTTGCGCACGATTTGTGCATGCTGCTGACTGGGACGCCACGATAACCAAGCGTTCATTCAGATCATCTCCCATGAACATGACTCGTGCGGCTCGCTCGGCTCGATGGCGAGACAGAAAACGCGCCGCGGAATCACGATGCCGCACGCCTTGGTTGGGACGCGCAAGCATCGGGGAAACGGTATAAGTACCGTTCGAGGCCACGGTGTAAGAGGGCCGGCACCTTCGCACACTGGGCGAGGCGGGCATACGCGGTGGCACCCACGCAAAAAACCAGCGTCTGGTGGCGCTGGCTGGGACTACGACAAAGGCCGTCGAATACGCCGTGCAGGTTTCGGCGGACGGTGACGCGCTGCGTCAAAGATCGGTGATTGGCGGCTCGAAGCCGTTTACCCTGCAGCCAATGTGAGCGGATTCTAGCAGGGTTTTATAGATCGTCAACACTATAAAACCGCCAAATTATAACAAAAAGTAATTTTGAATCGCCCTTCAGATCGCGAGCCCCCTGCCGTAGGGGCTCTGCGCGCGGTCGACTTTTTTCTCCGCCGGGCGTGCGTGCGGCGGCGCGGGTAAAATCGTCGGTCGATTCGGGGCCGCAGCCGGCCGCTGCGCCCGCCCATCGCTGCCCGACTTGCGGGCGGCCCGGACCTTCCTCATGAAATACAAAGACTTACGCGATTTCATCCAGCGCCTCGAGGCGCTCGGCGAACTGCGGCGCGTCACGCAACCCGTGTCGCCCGTGCTCGAAATGACCGAGCTGTGCGACCGCGTGCTGCGCGCCGGCGGCCCGGCGCTGCTGTTCGCCGCGCCGCCCGGCAATGCGTTCCCGGTGCTCGGCAACCTGTTCGGCACGCCGCGCCGCGTCGCGCTCGGGATGGGTGTCGATGCGGGCGACGACGCCGCGCTCGGCTCGCTGCGCGACCTCGGGCGGCTGCTGTCCGCCCTGAAGGAGCCGGATCCGCCGAAGAGCCTGAAGGACGCCGGCAAGCTGCTGTCGCTCGCGAAGGCCGTGTGGGACATGGCGCCGAAATCGGTGTCGTCGCCGCCGTGCCAGGAGATCGTCTGGGAAGGCGCCGACGTCGACCTGAACAAGCTGCCGATCCAGACCTGCTGGCCCGGCGACGCGGGGCCGCTCGTCACGTGGGGCCTGACGGTCACGCGCGGGCCGAACAAGCCGCGCCAGAACCTCGGCATCTACCGCCAGCAGCTGATCGGCCGCAACAAGCTGATCATGCGCTGGCTCGCGCATCGCGGCGGTGCACTGGACTTCCGCGAATTCGCGTTGAAGAACCCCGGCAAGCCGTATCCGGTCGCGGTCGTGCTCGGCGCGGATCCGGCCACGACGCTCGGCGCGGTGACACCCGTGCCCGATTCGCTGTCCGAGTATCAGTTCGCCGGCCTGCTGCGGGGCAGCCGCACCGAGCTCGCGAAATGCCTGACGCCCGGCGTCGACACGCTGCAGGTTCCCGCCCGCGCGGAGATCGTGCTCGAAGGCTTCATCTATCCGCAGGAAGGCGCGCCCGCCCCTGCCCCGGCCGGCGCACCGCCACGGCCAGCCGGCAACGCGTCGGCGACGTACGAGCACGCGCTCGAAGGCCCGTATGGCGACCACACCGGCTACTACAACGAGCAGGAGTGGTTCCCGGTGTTCACCGTCGAGCGCATCACGATGCGCCGCGACGCGATCTATCACTCGACCTACACGGGCAAGCCGCCCGACGAGCCGGCCGTGCTCGGCGTCGCGCTCAACGAGGTGTTCGTGCCGCTGCTGCAGAAGCAGTTCTCCGAGATCACCGACTTCTACCTGCCGCCGGAGGGCTGCAGCTACCGGATGGCCATCGTCCAGATGAAGAAGAGCTACGCCGGCCATGCGAAGCGCGTGATGTTCGGCGTGTGGAGCTTTCTGCGGCAGTTCATGTATACGAAGTTCATCGTGGTCGTCGACGAGGACGTGAACATCCGCGACTGGAACGAGGTGATCTGGGCGATCACGACGCGCGTCGACCCCGTGCGCGACACCGTGATGGTCGACAGCACGCCGATCGACTATCTCGATTTCGCGTCGCCCGTCGCGGGCCTCGGCTCGAAGATGGGGCTCGACGCGACCAACAAGTGGCCCGGCGAGACGAACCGCGAATGGGGCCGCCCGATCGAGATGGACGCCGCCGTGAAGGCGCGCGTCGACCGCCTCTGGCAGGAGATCGGACTGTAAGTCCGCGCGTTGAACGCCCCCGACAAGAACGACGATGAGCTTTCCCCCCGCCTCGATGCTGTCCGACGGATTCTTCCTGTCGCTGTCGCTATGTCTCGACATCGGCCTCGTCAACGTCGCGATGCTGTCGCTGACGCTGTCGCACGGCTTCCGGCCGGGCTTCTGGCTCGGCGTCGGTTCGTGCGTCGGCGATCTCGTCTACGCGGCGCTCGCGCTCGCGGGGATGGCCGTGCTGCTGCAGTTCGAGGCCGTGCGCTGGATCGTCTGGATCGGCGGCGGTGCGGTGCTGCTGTTCCTCACGTGGAAGATGGCACGTGAAGCGCTCGCGCCGGCCGGCGGCGCCGACGATGGCGATGCGGACGACACGCCGCAGCCGCGGGCCAGCGCGCGGCGCAGCTTCATGCGCGGGATGCTGCTCGCGATGTCGTCGCCGAGCGCGATCCTGTGGTTCGCGGCGGTCGGCGGCGCGCTGATCGCGAAAGCCGGCGCGACCACACCGGCGACGGCGTCGGTGTTCTTGTCCGGCTTCTTCCTCGGCGGCCTCGCGTGGACGCTCTTCATGTGCACGCTCGCGAGCCAGGGCCGCAAGCGCGCGGGCGCGGGGCTGATGCGCGCGTGCCATGTCGCGTCGGCGCTGCTGTTCGCGTATTTCTCGTACAGCGTGATCGTCGGCGGCTATCGCGACCTGATCGTCCACGCGGTGTGACCGCCCAACGCCGGCCACACGCCGAGCCGCGCCCCAAAATGAAAAACGGCGCAACGCCCCGCAAGGGACGTTGCGCCGTTTTGCCGCGCGCGGTCAGGCCGCCGCGCGGAATGCGTCAACGACGCCAGCCGTGGTGACCCCAGCCACCATAACCGTGACGCCAGTACGGACGACCGTAGTAGCCGCCGACGACCACGGGGGGCGGTGCATAGTACGCCGGCGCCGGCGCGTAATACACCGGCGGGGGCGGCGCGTAATACACGGGCGGCGGCGCTGCATATACGGGATACGCAGGTGCGATCGGGACCCCGATGCCGACCCCGATCGACACGTGAGCCTGCGCGGCGCTCGCGGCACCCAGGCCCAGCGCGGCGGCGGCGATGAACGGAATGAGCTTTTTCACTTCGATTCTCCTGCTGGAGCGGTAATTTATGCGCTCCTGTCGGCAACGGCGGGCATGCACGTCGCATGGAAGCAATGTAGCGAAAACCCGCCCCGCGCGTATCGCGCATTTGTTGCAAATTGCAATTCCACGCGGCTGCAGACACCGTGCGGCGTGGCTTTGCGGATCCTCGACATCCCTTGCCAGTCGCGTGATTCCGTCCGACCAGTAAAATCGCGACATATTGCCCGGTCAGTCTTACCGGATCCGGTGAGCGCGGCAGGCACGCCTCCGTAATGAACGATTACAAATTTGAGACAAGACGCCGACAATTCAAGCGAGACGCGACCCCCGCATGATTCGGGGCCGGATTCGGCGATCGTCATCGGACGGCGAGACTGCTCCGCGAATTGACCGGGTCCCCGCGTCGAATGCCGGCGCCCACGGCGTCCCTGCCCGGCACCGCCCATCCGCGACCGCCCCGTCATTCCTGCGATACTGGCGGCTGCTCCGTTTTCGCTTCGTGACTCGCCATGTCCCTCCCCGACATTCCCCGCCTCGGCTTCATCGGCGCCGGCCGCCTGGCGCGCTGCCTCGCCCGGCGTTTCGCGGCAGCCGGCTTTCCGGTCGTCGCGATCGCGAGCCGCACGGCGGAATCGGCCACGGCACTTGCCGCGCGCATCGACGGCTGCCGGGCGGTCGACACGCCGCAGCAGGTCGTCGACGCGGCCGACCTGATCTTCCTGACCGTACCCGACGACCATCTCGCGTCGACCGCCGCGGCGCTGCGGTTCGATCCATTGCGCGCGGCGGGCCAGGCGCTCGTCCACTGCAGCGGCGCATCGGCGGTCGATTTGCTCGACCCCGCAAAGCGGCAAGGCGCGGCCACCGGTGGCTTCCATCCGCTCTACCTGTTCGGCGGCACGGACGCCGATCTCGCCCGCATCGACGGCTGCTCGGTCACGCTCGAAGCGGACGGCGCGCTGCACGCGACGCTGTTGCGACTTGCTGCCGCACTCGGCTGCCATCCGCTGTCGATTCCGGCCGGCGGCCGAATGCTGTATCACGCGGCCGCGCATTACGCGGCGAGCTTCGCGCTGTGCGGGCTGTCGGAAGCGGTCGAGCTGTGGCGCGGCCTCGGCTTCGACGAGGAAGCCGCGCTGCGCGCGCTGCTGCCGATGCTCGCCGGCACGATCGAGACCGCGCGCGACAAGGGCCTCGCGAACGCGCTCGCGGGCCCCGTATCGCGCGGCGACACCGGCATCGTCGAGCGTCAGCTCGCGCTGCTCGAGGCACGCGGCGGCGACCACGCGACGCTGTATGCGCTGATGACCCGCCGCGCGGTCGCGCTCGCGGCGAAGCGCGCCGCGCCGCCCGCCGCCCTGCCGGCGCTCGCGCAGGCCGTCGAAACGTCGCTCGCGCGCACGACCGGGCACCCCTCCCCGTCGCGGGACGAGGCGTGATAAGGTGTCGGCCGATGCGCCGCCATCCGGCGTTGGCGGCCGCACGCTACTCGACTGTATAAAAAGGATGCCAACGATGTTCGGCGAGATCGCCCGTTTTCTGCTCAATACCGTCTTCACGCTGTTCGGCGCCGCGCTGATCCTGCGCGTCTGGATGCAGGCCGTCCGCGTGCCGCCGTACAACCCCGTCACGCAAGCCGTGCTCCAAGCGACCAACTGGCTCGTGCTGCCGCTGCGCCGCGTGATCCCGGGCGTGCGCGGCATCGACTGGGCGAGCGTCGTCGCCGCGCTGCTCACGGCGCTCGTCTATGTGGTGCTGATGGTCGTGATGGCCGGCTTCGATCCGGCCTCGGTGATCGCGACGCTCGTCGTGGTCGCGCTGCTCACCGTCGTGAAGTGGGCGCTCAATCTCGTGATCTGGATGACAATCCTGATGGCGCTGCTGTCGTGGCTCAATCCGCGCTCGCCGGCGATGCCTATCCTCTACCAGCTCACCGCGCCGTTCCTGAACCCGCTGCGCCGCGTGATCCCGAACCTCGGCGGCATCGACCTGTCGCCGATCCTGCTGTTCGTGATCGTGCAGGTGCTGCTGATGATCGTCACGCGCGCCGCCGTGTCGCTGACGATGTTCGGCATCTGACGTGTTGCGCTACGCCGCCGGCCCCTGCGCCGGCGGCGCCTCGAGCGTGTCGATCACGCCGAAATTCGCCGGAATCATCGCGTAGCACACGCGCACTTTCTCGCGCGACAGCCGCTCGAGCAGTTGCCGTGCCTCGTCCTCGGTGACGATGAACTCGACCTCGATCGCGAGCGAACCCTGCAACTCGAAAAAGCGGTCCTCGTGCAGCACCCGATGCCGGCCGAAGCCGGCCATCGCGCGGAACGCGGAACCGCCCGCGACGCCCATCCGGTTGCCTTCCTCCAGCAACCACTCCCACAGCGGCTTCCAGTGCAGCCGGTCCTGCTCGTGCACGTAGAAGCGCAAGAAGACCCTGTCCATCGCGTCCTCCCGGTGCCGGCGCGCTCAGGCCGCCGCGAACCACGCGCGCGCGGTCCACATGCCGAGCGCCGTCAGCGTGAACGATCCAGTCAAGTGTAGGGCAGCCACCGCGAACGCCCATCCGAATTCGCCCTGCACCGCGTGCGTCATCACTTCGACCGAATAGGTCGAGAACGTCGTGAGGCCGCCGAGGAAGCCGGTGATCACGAACAGCCGCCACTCGGGCGGCAGCCCGACGCGGATGGTGAAAGCGACCGCGGCGATGCCGATCACGTAGCCGCCGATCAGGTTCGCGGCGAGCGTGCCGAGCGGCACGGCGGGAAAGAACGCGTTGAGCGCCAGGCTCAGGAACCAGCGCAGCAATGCGCCGAGCCCCGCGCCGACGAAGATCGCGACGATCGAATAGAACAAGGGAACTCCTCGCTGACGAGGCCGCATGGCGGATGCGGCCTACGCCGAACTGTATGCGGAATCGCGCCGCGACGGCAATGCCGGCAGGCCGGTCGGCATGGCCCGGCGCGGGCCGCACCGGCACGATGCATTTCATTATTCCGGCACGACTGCCTCAATCGATATTTTCCAGCGCATTACACAGGATATTACAAACCAATTAAGTCACGATCGCTAATTTATTCAGCATTTTAAAAATAGAAAATGTCGCTTTACCCCGCCACACGTTAACCCTCAAAACCCCAGGTTTCATGGGCATTCCACGTACTTTCCCTTATCAGCGCTTTCCCGAATTAGACCGATATTTGATGCAATCCGCATTGCCGATTCCGTAGAATTGTTTCGCCACCCTACTCCATCGACATGGAGATTCAGAAAATGAACAATATCCGCCTGTCATCCATGTTGATTCCGGCGCTGTGCGCGTCGCTGCTCGCGTCGACTGTCGCGCTCGCCGCCGACGACGGAGCGCCGTCCTACGTCGAAGGCCACCGCGCGCCGAAAGGGTTCGCGCGTCCGCCGTTCCATACGAAGCCGCGCGCGAGCACGGCCACGATCGCCGGTCTCACGCCCGCGCTCGTCCGGCATGCGTACGGGTTCGACACACTCGCCAACCAGGGCGACGGGATGGTCGTCGCGATCGTCGACGCATACGACGACCCGAAGATCGAAGCCGATCTCGGCGTGTTCAGCAGCGCGTTCTCGCTGCCGGCGTGCACCACGGCGAACGGCTGCTTCACCAAGGTGTACGCGCGGGGCACGCGGCCCAGAACCGATTCGGGCTGGGCTCTCGAGATGTCGCTCGACGTCGAATGGGTGCATGCGATCGCGCCGAAGGCGAAGATCATCCTCGTCGAGGCCGCATCGGCCAGCTTCAACGACCTGATGGCCGCGATCGACGTCGCGGTCAAGCGCGGCGCGTCGGTCGTGTCGATGAGCTTCGGCGGCAACGAGTTCAGCAGCGAAACCAGCTTCGACAACCACTTCAACGTAGCGGGCGTCACGTTCGTCGCGTCGTCCGGCGACAGCGGCACCGGCACCGAGTACCCGGCGGCATCGCCGTACGTGGTGGCGGTAGGTGGCACGACGTTGTCAACCGACACGTCCGGCGCCTACGTCAGCGAGGCCGCGTGGAGCGGCAGCGGCGGCGGAGTGAGTTCCCTCGAGGCCGAACCGGTCGGCCAGACCGCATGGCCGATTCCGGTCGCCGGCAAGCGCGGCGTGCCCGACGTCAGCTACGACGCGAATCCGTCCAGCGGTTTCGCGGTATACGACTCGGTCAGCTATCAGGGGCAGGCGGGCTGGTTCCAGGTCGGCGGCACGAGCGCGGGCGCGCCGCAATGGTCGGCACTCGTCGCGATCGCGAATTCGCTGCGCGCGGCGGCCGGCAAAAGCCTGTTGAGCGGTACCTACAACACGCTCTATACGGTCGGGAAAAACGCCTACGGCAGCGACTATCACGACGTCACGACCGGGTCCAACGGCAGCTGCGGCAGCGTCTGCAACGCCGCGGGTGGCTACGACTACGTGACCGGCCTCGGTTCGCCGCAAGCCCCGGCGCTCGTGCAGGCGCTCGTCGGTCAGCCGTAACGCGCGAACGCCGGTCGTCCCGGGGTGCGGCGTTCAACCGCCGTGCCATGCACGGTCGAGCGCGACGAGCGTCGCGAGCGCGCCGCCCTTCAGCCCGATCACGTCCGCGCGGCGCGCATGGGCTTCGCGTGCGTTGATGCGGATCACGTCGGCGCCGAGCCGTTCGCTCAGCAGACGCACGGTCGGAATCGCGGTACCCGCGCCGATCTCGACGACGGTCACCCATCCTGCCTGCGCGATCCAGTCCTGCAGCGCCCGCTCCTGCGCGTCGTAGCGTTCGCCGAGCCAGCCGTTGTCGCCGAACATCAGGATGTTCGGTCGCGCGAGGCCGCCGCAACGCGGGCAGCGCGGCAACTCGCCGACCAGCCGGCACGCGGCCGCGTCGACGTCGGGTGTGAACGGCGCGGCGTCCCACGTGTCGTCCGAGCACGGTCGCAGGCACTGCATCGAATGAATCGAACCGTGGATCTCGGCGACACGCGCCGGATCGAAACCGGCCGTCTGGAACTGACCGTCGACATTGCTCGTCAGCACGAAGCCGCCGTTCGGCATCGCGTCCATCCAGCGCCGCAGGATCGCGAAGCCCGCGTGCGGCACCGTCTGCCGGTAGAGTTCAAGGCGGTGCCCGTAGAAGCCCCACGCAAGCTGCGGATGCGCGCGGAACGCCTGCGGCGACGCAATCTCGTGGAATTCGAAACGCTCGTGGCGCAGCGCCGGATACGCACGCCAGAAGCCGGCCGTGCCGCGGAAATCGGGCAGCCCCGAATCGACGCCGATGCCCGCGCCGGCCGTCACGAGCAGCGCATCGGCGCGCGCGAGCGCCTCGACGGCGGACGCGACCAGATCAGCAGGCAGTGGCGCGTCAGCGGCGCCGGAATCGGGCGAGTCGGAAAGCGGCATGATGGGGCAACGGTAGCGTCGAACGGTGCGCGAGTGGCGTCGCGCGATCATACGCCCGTTCGTGCGCCGCGCCGCGACATCACCCAGCCACGGTGCACGCGCCCGCGGGTTCCCGCAGCGCGACGTACTGCAGCAGCATGATCGTCTTCGCGTCGACGATCTCGCCGCGCTCGACGGCATCCAGCGCCGCGTGCAGCGGCATCTCGACGACCTCGAGATCCTCGCCCTCCTCCGCGATGCCGCCGCCGTCGCCCGTGCGCAGCGACGCATCGTATTCGCCGACGAAGAAGTGCAGCTTCTCCGTCACCGAGCCCGGGCTCATGAACGCCTCGAACACCTTGCGCACGCCGCGCACGCGATAGCCGGTTTCCTCTTCGGCCTCGGCGCGGATGCGTGCGTCGGGCGTCGCGTCGTCGAGCAGGGCAGCGGCGGCTTCGAGCAGCATCCCGTCGTGTCCGTTGACGAACGCCGGCATCCGGAACTGCCGCGTGAGCAGCACGTCGCCCGTCGCCGCGTTGCGCAGCAGGATGGTCGCGCCGTTGCCGCGGTCGTAGGTTTCGCGGCTCAGGCGCTGCCACGTGCCGTCGCGGCGCAGGAAATCGAACGTGACCTTCTTCAGCACATACCAGTCATCGGACAGCACCGTCGTATCGACGATGCGGACGCGGTCCCGCGTTGCGGCCATGGCGGCCTCCCATTCGACAAGTGACGGCACACATGGTAACGTGCATATTCGTGCAATTTCAAGAAATTTCGTGCAGACCCGATGCTGACGACCCAACGCAAGAAAGCGATCCTCGACGCGCTCGCCCGCGACGGCCAGGTGCTGGCCATCGAACTGAGCGCACAATTCGGCGTGTCCGAGGACACGATCCGTCGCGACCTGCGCGAGCTGGCGGCCGAAGGCCTGCTGCAGCGCGTGCACGGGGGCGCGCTGCCGGCGTCGCCGGCCGTCGCGCCGTTCGCGCAGCGCGAGACGCTCGAAACCGCGGAAAAGCGGCGCATCGCGCGCCGGGCCGCGCAGATGATCGCGCCCGGACAGGTCGCGATCGTCGACGGCGGCACGACGTCGGCCTTGCTCGTCAACCAGTTGCCGCCCGACCTGCGCGCGACGATCGTCACGCACAGCCCGAGCGTCGCCGTCGCGCTGGCCGCGCATCCGTCGATCGACGTGATCCTGATCGGCGGACGGTTGTACAAGCATTCGATCGTCGCGGTGGGCGCCGCGGCGATGGAAGGCATCGCGCGCATCCACGCGGACCTGTATTTCATGGGCGTGACCGGCGTTCACCCGGTCGCGGGGCTGAGCACCGGCGACTTCGAGGAAGCGGCGATCAAGCGCGCGTTGGCCGAGCGTGCCGGCGAAACGGTCGTGCTGGCGTCGCAATCCAAACTGCGTGCGCCGTCGCAATTCGTGATCGGCGAGCTCGCGCTCGCGCAGGCCATCGTCGTCGAACGGGAAACCGATGCCGCGCTGACCGAACCGATCGAGGCCGCGGGCGTGACGGTCGTGCGAGCCTAGCCGCGCGCTGGCTTCGGAGCCAGCACCGGGGCATGGCACCGCCCCATTCGCCGGCCGGATGTCAGCGTGCCGACAGGCACCGCTTGCTACCATGGGCGAGTGCCCACCCGCCGCGTCCTGTCCACCCGATGTCTTCGCCCGCCACCCCGATCGCACCCGCGCCGCCCAACGGTGCTGCCCCGCCACCCGGCGTTCTCGCACTGTTCGTCGCGTTCGCGCAGATCGGCCTGACCAGCTTCGGCGGCGGGCTGAGCGGGCGCATGATGCGCGTCTTCGTGCACGAGCGGCGCTGGCTCGATGAAGAGGTGTTCCTCAACGGCCTTGCGCTGTCGCAGGCGCTGCCGGGCGTCAACGTGAAGAACCTCGCAATCTGGATCGGCTACCGGCTGGCCGGATGGCGCGGCGCGGTGGCCGGCTTCACCGGCATCATCGCGCCGCCTGCCGTGCTGATCGTGCTGTTCGGCGTCGCGTTCTCGACGCTGACGCGCTTTCCGCTCACGCATGTCGCGCTCGCGGGCGCGGCCGCCGCGGCGATCGGGCTGTCGATCTCGATGGCGATCACCGCGGTGCGCCGACTGCCGCGCCGCGTGCTGCCGTTCGCGGTGATGACACTCACGTTCGTATCGGTGGCGGTGCTGCACTGGCCGCTCGTCTGGACCGTGCTGATCGGCGGCACGCTGAGCGTCGCGCTCGAATACCGCCGTGCGGCCACCTCCACCGTCGGGAGCGACGAACGATGACGGCCTCGCCACGCTACGCCGCCCTGTTCGGCGTATTCGCGCCGTTGTCGATCGCGACGATCGGCGGCGGTCAGGCGATCATCGCCGACATCCAGCGACAGGTCGTCGATGTGCATCACTGGATGACGGCCACGCAGTTCGTGAACGACTTCGCGATCGCGCGGATGGCGCCGGGCCCCGGCTCGCTGCTCGCGACGCTGATCGGCTGGCAGGTGGCGGGCTTCTGGGGCGCGGTGATCGCGACGCTCGCGCTGTTCGGGCCGACCGCGTTCCTGATCTACGGCATCGCGCACCTGTGGCGGCGGCACCAGGGCGCACGCTGGCAGATCGCGCTCGAAGCCGGCCTGCGCCCGGTCGCGGCCGGCATGATCCTCGCGTCGGTCTGGGTGCTGCTGCAGGCGCTCGACGGCGGCTGGCCCGCGCGGGCGATCGCGGTCGCGTCGACCGTGTGCGTGATGGTCACGCGCATTCACGCGCTACTGCTGATCGTCGTCGGCGCGTTGCTGTTGGTCGGCGTGCACGTGATCGGCTAACGCTGACGGCAGACGCCGGGCGCGCCGTTCGCGATCGACGCACGCTGAAGCCGGCGGCGCCGTTCAGCGCCCCGCTACCGAGCGAAACGCGCGATACGCATCGGCATGAAGCTCGAAGCCGATGCCCGGCGCCTGCGGCACCGCCGCGCAGCCGGCATCGACCGTTTCGCCGTCCGCCAGCCCGCTGAACGGATGAAACGCGAACGGGCTGACTTCCGCGCCGCCGAGCCCGAGCGCTGACACGACGTGCAGCGAGAACAGATGACCGCCATGCGGCCAGAATGCATCGCGACGCCAGCCGTTCGACACGAAATGGTCGACGATCTGCAGGTAGCCCGGCAAGCCATAGCAATGCACCGGATCGAACACGAGGACGTCGCGGTCCGGACGCAGGCCGCCGTAGCGTTCGAGCAGCTTGGCTTCCGCGAGCGAGAACAACGCCTCGCCGGCCGCGACCGGCGGCGTGTATTGCGCAGCCAGGTCCGCATGTAGCGGCAGGTCGAGCGGATCGCAGAGATCCTCGAACCACCAGAGTGCGAACGGTGCCAGCATCGCGGCGGCAGCGCAGCCGCTCGTCGCGTCGTACGCGTTCATCGCGTCGACCGCGAGATGCGAGCTGTCGGCAAGACAGGCTGCGGCGGCTTCGATGCGTCGCTTGTCCTGGTCGATATCCGGGCCACCGATCTTGATCTTCGCGTGCGTGTAGCCGAGATCGGCGATGCGGCGCATCTCGTCCGACAGGCGTGCGAGATCGTCGTACGGATAGCGGTAGCCGCCGCCCGCGTAGACCCGCACGCGGGGCACTGCGTGGCGCGCGAGCCGGTCCGCGACGAAGCGATGGAGCGGCAGGCCCGCGATCTTCGCGGCGGCATCCCAGATCGCCATGTCGAGCGCGCCGACCGCGACACAGCGTTCGCCGTGACCGCCGGGCTTCTCGCCTGCCATCATCGCGCGCCATGCGCGAAACGGATCGAGGTTCGTGCCGGCGTCGTCGGCGATGGCGTCCGCGACGGCCAGCAGACGCGGCGCGAACCGTTCGCGAATCAGCCCGCCCTGCGCATGACGGCCGACCGATGCGTAGCCGTAACCCGTGACCGGCCGGCCATCTCGCACGACATCGGTGACGATCGCGACAACGCTCGTCGTCAGGCCGCCGGACGGAATCGCCGGATCGGCATAGCGGGAAACCGGGATCGCTTGCTCGCGGATGTCGGTGATGCGCATGGTCGGGATTCCGGGAAAACGTTCAGCGTTCGCGGGCCATGCACGCGCGGTGGCCGGCGCGACTGGCGGATCGCCGCATCATAGGCCCTTGCGCGATGTCCTGCAGGCTCGCGACCGCCTCGCCGATCGGCATCGCCAGCGAAACGTGTCGCTACTGGTCAACATCGCGTCGCATTTGTTATGGGTCGCGGTCGGATATTTTCTAGATCGCGTGGTTTTGTGCCGAGAAGATACATGTCGCCGGACAAGGCAAAGCCGTATCGCCTTCCTGCAACGCGCAGTTCAACGGACAGCAGGCAAGACATCAAAAACACGGATTGGAGGACGACATGAATGGTAGTCATACGGGCCTGGCGACAGGCCTGAAGCAACGCCACGTCACGATGCTGTCGATCGCGGGCGTGATCGGCGCGGGCTTGTTCGTCGGCTCCGGCCACGCGATCGCGGCAGCGGGGCCGGCGGCGCTGATCGCCTATGCGCTGACGGGCGCGCTCGTCGTCCTCGTGATGCGCATGCTCGGCGAAATGGCCGTCGCCCATCCGGACAGCGGCTCGTTCTCGACCTACGCCGATCGCGCGATCGGCCATTGGGCCGGCTTCACGATCGGCTGGCTGTACTGGTGGTTCTGGGTGCTCGTGATCCCGATCGAGGCGACGGCTGCAGCCACCATCCTCAACGCGTGGTTCCCGAACATCGCGACGTGGATCTTCGCACTCGGCGTGACACTGCTGCTGACGATGACCAACCTCTTCTCCGTCAAGAACTACGGCGAATTCGAATTCTGGTTCGCGCTGATCAAGGTCGTCGCGATCGCCCTGTTCATCGCGATCGGCGGCGCGGCCGTGTTCGGGCTGCTGCCGGGCGGCCACGCGTTGGGCTTCTCGAACCTGGTCACGCACGGCGGGTTCATGCCGAACGGGATCGGCGCGGTGTTCGCCGGCATGCTGATGACGATGTTCTCGTTCGTCGGCACCGAGATCGTGACGATCGCCGCGGCCGAATCCGAGAATCCGGAGCGGCAGATCGTGCGCGCGACCAATTCCGTGATCTGGCGCATCTCGCTGTTCTATCTCGGCTCGATCCTGTTCGTCACCGCGATCGTGCCGTGGAACGATCCGCTGCTGCCGGTGCACGGCTCGTACCAGCGCGTGATGGAACTGCTCGGCGTACCGCATGCGAAGGCGATCATCGACGTGATCGTGCTCGTGTCGGTCGCGAGCTGCCTGAACTCGGCGTTGTATACGGCGTCGCGGATGATGTTCTCGCTCGCGAAGCGCAAGGACGCGCCGGCGTTCCTGCAACGCACCGATTCGACCGGCACGCCGCGTGCCGCCGTGCTCGCATCGACCGCGTTCGGCTTCCTGACCGTGATCGCGAACTACGTGGTGCCGGAGCAGGTGTTCAACGTACTGATCGCGACGTCCGGTGCGATCGCGCTGCTCGTGTATCTGGTGATCGCGGTGTCGCAGTTGCGGATGCGCCGCATGCTCGACGTCAACGGTTCGGCGCTGACGCTGCGGATGTGGATGTTCCCGTGGCTCACGTGGGCCGTCATCATGTTCATCTGCGGGACGCTCGTCACGATGCTGTTCCTCGACGGACACCGGATGGAAGTCGCGGCAACCGGCATGCTCGCCGGGTTCGTACTGATCGCCGCGCGGCTGAACCAGCGCAGCCGCGATGTGCAGGCAGGCCTTGGCCGCCGCGGCGTGTCGTCGGCCTGAGGACGCCATGAGTCATGCAGCGCCGGTCGCAAGCCCGCCGGAACCCGACACGCCGGCACGTATCCGGTTCGGCTTCATCCTGTTGCCGAATTTCACGCTGACGGCGTTCTCGGGGATGATCGACGTGCTGCGGCTCGCGGCCGACGAGGGAGACAACAGCCGGCCGGTCAGGTTGTCGTGGACGATCCTCGGTGACATGACCTCCCCCGTTCGCGCCAGCTGCGGCATTCAGATCCCGGCATGGGAGTCGTTGAATGCGCATCAGGCATACGACTACGTGGTCGTCGTGGGCGGGCTCCTGCATGCCCGCGCGGAACTCGACGCAGCCACACTGGAATTCATTCGCGCGGCCGCGTCGGCGGGCGCGATGCTGGTCGGCATCTGCACCGGCGCATTCGCGCTGGCGCGCGCGGGCGTGATGGCCGGGCACCGGATCTGCATCAGCTGGTTTCACTACTGGGACTTCATCGAGCGGTTTCCGTCCGTCGATGCGAAGCTCGTGGTCTCCGATCGTCTCTACGTGCTGGACGGCCGGCGCGTGACCTGCTCCGGCGGACGCGCGTCGATCGATGTCGCAGCCGCGATCCTGGTGCGGCACATCGAGCCGTCGATCGTCTACAAGGCGCTGCGGATCCTGCTGGTCGACGGGCGCGAAACGGTCAGCGCGCCGCAGCCGCATCCGCCCGGTGTCGCGCCCAACGCGCATCCGAAGGTGAAGCGGGCGATCCTGCTGATGGAACAGCACATCAGCCACTCGATTACGATCGACGCGCTCGCGCGACGGCTGGACCTTTCGGCGCGACAGCTGGAACGGCTGTTCAGGGAAGCGACCGGCAGCGGGCCGGCAGCGTGCTACCGGGCGATCCGGATTCGCACGGCCGCGTGGATGCTGATGCATCTGGACAAGAACGTTTCCGAAATCGCGGCGGCCTGCGGCTTTGCCGATGCGTCGCATCTCGGGCGCGAGTTTCGGCGTGCGTACGGCATGTCGCCGAGCGCCTATCGCGAGCGTCAGGCGCCCGGCGCGATCGGCGGTATGGCGGAGCCGGCCGAGCGTGCGACCACGCTCGGCGAGCTGTTTCCGAACCGGAACGAGTTTTATTGAGCCCGATCCCCGCTTGCCCTCCCGGCTCCGGGAATCGGGCGCGTATCGAACGACGACGGGATGCGTGGATCGAGCCTGCAGCCTCGCTCAGGCGAAGACGAAGTACTTGCGCACCGTCTCCACCACTTCCCACGTCCCTTTCATGCCGGGTTCGATCACGAACACGTCGCCGGCCTTCAGGTGCACGGCTTCCTCGCCTTCCGGCGTGATGATGCAATAGCCGTCGAGGAAGTGGCAGTACTCCCATTTCTCGTAGTTCACCTCGAACTTGCCCGGCGTGCAGATCCAGGTGCCCATGATCTTGCTGCCGTCCTTCGACAGGTATGCGTTGAGGTTCACGGTGTGCGGATCGCCGCCGATGCGCTTCCATTTGGTCGCATCGAGGACCGGGGTCGGGCAGGTTTCGCGCAGAACGGTGATGAAATCGGACATGTCGGCTCCAGACTAACGATCGGGTAAGAGGTCTGTCACGTTAGTTCGAAAGCATTGGCGGGGCTTGTATGGTTCCGACACCGACTCGTCTATTTTCGACACCGGCTCGCACGCAGGTGCGGCACGCGTTCGTTGCGTTCTGCCTTGCGTTGACGGACCGCTTCTGGCCGGGCCTTGACGACCATTCCTGGCGATGCCATCGCGCCGCCCCCGAGCCACACCGGCTTCGAGATCGGCGGCCAAAACGCCTCGCTTGCAACGTCTCGGCTAAACCCTGTAGAATTACGCGTTCTGCGGGCGTCGTATAATGGCCATTACCTCAGCTTCCCAAGCTGATGACGTGGGTTCGATTCCCATCGCCCGCTCCACCTTCGGCTGCACGGCAGCCAGCGCAAGAGCCGCCTCGTCGAAGGCGGCTTTTTTGTACCATGTGCCCGTTCATCCGGCGCACCGCTGCGCGTAACGGGCCCGCGCCCGAACCGAGCCTTTCTCTGTCACCGATGATGCACGACGATCCGAACGAAGCCGGCCTGCCGCCGGACGACGCCGCCCTTCCCGACGAAGCTGCCGACGGCGCCGACGAAGTCAATCCGCTGCACCGCCGCCGCATCCGCAGCTTCGTGACGCGCGCCGGCCGCGTGTCGACCGGCCAGCGCCGCGCGCTCGACGATCTCGGCCCGCGCTTCGTCGTCCCGTACGCCGCTGAAATCCCCGACTGGGACGCCGTGTTCGGCCGCCGCGCGCCGCGCATCCTGGAGATCGGCTTCGGGATGGGCGCGTCGACCGCGGAAATCGCCGCGCACCGCCCGGGCGACGACTTCCTCGGCGTCGAGGTGCACGAGCCGGGCGTCGGCGCGCTGCTGAAGCTGATCGGCGAGCAGGACCTGCCGAACATCCGCATCATCCAGCACGACGCGGTCGAAGTGCTCGAGCACATGCTCGCGCCGGAAAGCCTCGACGGCGTGCACATCTTCTTCCCGGATCCGTGGCACAAGGCGCGCCACCACAAGCGCCGGCTGATCCGGCCGCCGCTCGTCGCTCACCTCGCGTCGCGCTTGAAGCCGGGCGCGTACCTGCATTGCGCGACTGACTGGCAGAACTACGCGGAACAGATGCTGGAAGTGCTCGGCGCCGAACCGTCGCTCGAGAACACGGCCGCCGACTACGCGCCCCGCCCCGACTACCGCCCCGTCACGAAGTTCGAACGGCGCGGGCTGCGGCTCGGCCACGGCGTATGGGACCTGGTGTTCCGCAAGCGAGCAGGCTGAATCCCCACCGCGACGGCGCATCGCACACCGCGCGCCGCGCCATGAAAAAAACGGCCCGACCGGCGACTCTGCCGATCGGGCCGTTTTACATTGGAAGCGCCCTCACCCTCGCCCCCGCACCTGCATCACGCCCAATTCAGCCACCCGCTGTAACCCACCAGCAGCACGAACAGGCCGAACGCGATCCGGTACCACGCGAACACGGTGAAGTCATGCGTCGCGACGAAGCGCAGCAGCCAGCGCACGCACACGAACGCGCTGATAAACGCGGCAACCAGCCCGAGCGCGAACAGGCCGAGCGAATCGACCGTGAACGCCTGCCAGTCCTTGACGGTTTCATAGAGCGTCGCGCCGAAGATGATCGGAATCGCGAGGAAGAACGAGAATTCGGTCGCGACGCGCCGGTCGAGGCCGAACAGCATCCCGCCGATGATCGTCGAGCCTGAGCGCGACATGCCCGGCACCAGCGCGAAACATTGCGCGATGCCGACCTTCAGCGCGTCGAGCGGCGTGAGCGCGTCGACCGACTGCACGCGCGGCGGCGCGCCGCGTTCGCGTTGCCGCGCCTCGGCCCACAGGATGATCGCGCCGCCGACGACGAGCGCGAATGCGACCGGCACCGGCGAGAACAGCACGGCCTTGATCTTCTTCTCGAACAGCAGGCCGAGCGCGATCGCGGGAATCGTCGCGATCACGACGTTCAGCGTGAAGCGCTGCGCGTCGGGCCGGCTCGGCAGCCCGGACACGATGGACACGATCCGGTGCCGGTATTCCCAGCAGACCGCGAGGATCGCGCCGAACTGGATCACGACGTCGAAGGTCTTCGCGTGCGCATCGTTGAAATTCAGGAAGCTGCCCGCGACGATCAGGTGGCCGGTGCTCGACACCGGGAGGAATTCCGTCAGCCCCTCGACGACGCCGAGGATCAATGCCTTGCAGATCAGGATCCAGTCCATCCGTGGCCCAACTCCGAAGTAGTCGAAAGAAAGGGCCGCGTCACCGCCGCGGCCCGCCCCGGCCGCGCGCGGTGCGCCGTCACTTCTCGACGATCGCCACGCGTATGCCGTTTGTAAGAATCGTAATTGTACCGGGTTCGTAGTTCACGCCGGCAAATTGCAGTTGTTCGGGCTTGAACGTGTAGATCGGATAGTTGGTCAGCACCTGCGTCGCGAGCAGGCCGGCGGCCGCGCCGACCTGTTGCGCGTACATCTGCGCGTTGCCGTCGAGCACGAGGCTGTCGACGGCCGGCGCCTTCAGCACGACCGAGCGGCTCGGCGCGTCGTAAGCCAACTGACCCGACACGGTGAACTTGCCACTCACCGGTTCGCGCAGGAACGGACTCGCGAAATGCGCGTCGAGCTGCACGGCGACGCGGTTCTGGTCGGGCAGCAGGTTGACGGCCGGATTCGCAAGGGACACATCGACGACCTGCGCGACCGTCTTCTCGTACGGAAACTTGCGCGCGACGGCTTTCTGCACGTCGCCGCGCGAGAACGTGTAGTGATCGGGGATGAACGGGAACGTCGACGCGCAGGCGGCGAGCGATACCGACACGCCGATGGCGCCGGCGCAGGCGGCGAGGAAGCGGCGCCGGCCGGGCGTGCAAGATGCGGTCATGCTGAACAATCTCCTGTATCGGGCGAAGCGGCAGTCTGGCTATCGGCTCCCCCCCGTGTGAAGCCGTGGACCGAAGTTAGTGTTTCGGCGCACGCCGCCGGTTCCATGGACCCGCGGCGCACGGCGGCACTTCAGCGGCCCGCGCCAGCGCCGGGTGCCGGCTGCGTCGCGACCTCGAGTCGCGTCAGCCACGCGAGCGCGTCGTCGCGCGACGCGCCGCACATCTCGGCGGACGGCTGCAGTCCGGAACAGCACGCGGGACGCTCCGGCCGGCCGAAGATCCGGCAGCGCAGGTCGTCGCCGAGCTGCACGCAGCGCACGCCGGCCGGCTTGCCGTCAGGCATTCCTGGAATCGGCGAGGAAATCGACGGCGCGATGCAGCATGCGCCGCACCCCTCGCGGCACGCATGCGGCGGCGGGACATCGGCGGGCGCCGGACGGACAGGCATTTCGACGGACACTCGGCTCTCTCACGAACAACAAAAAACGGTGCGGCAACCGGACGCAGCGTGCGGCAGCCCACTGCGCATTGTGCCACCGCCGGCTGCGACGTTATTACACAATGCAGCCGAAACGCGCGTTTATATACTCGAAAGCATCTAAAAAGCGCGAGACCATCATGAGTTCCGGTTCTGCCGACACAGTGTTCCGTCCCGATTTGCTCGCGAAGTACGGCGCGAACGGGCCGCGCTATACGTCCTACCCCACCGCGCTGCAATTCCGCGACGATTTCGACCCGGCCGACTACGTGCGCGCCGCGGGCGATCCCGGCGCGTCGTCGAGCGACCTGTCGCTGTACTTCCACATCCCGTTCTGCAACACGGCCTGCTTCTATTGCGGCTGCAACAAGATCGCGACCAACAACCGCCGCCGCGCGCGCCCGTATCTCGAGCAATTGAAGCGCGAGCTGGCGCTGCAGGCCGCGCTGTTCGATCCCGCGCGCCCGGTCACGCAGCTCCACTGGGGCGGCGGCACGCCGACCTTCCTGTCCGACGACGAAACGGCCGAGCTGATGGTGGCCACCCGCGAACACTTCGCGCTCGCGCCGGACGCCGACGCCGAGTTCTCGATCGAGATCGATCCGCGCACGGTCACGCCCGCGACGCTCGTCCACCTGCGCAACATCGGCTTCAACCGGCTGAGCCTCGGTGTGCAGGATTTCGATCCGGTCGTGCAGCAGGCAATCAACCGGATCCAGCCGCTCGCGATGACGGCCGACCTGCTGTCGGCCGCACGCACGACGGGCTTCCATTCGGTCAGCGTCGACCTGATCTACGGGCTGCCGCACCAGACGGTCGCCGTGTTCGCGCGCACGCTCGAGACGATCATCGAACTCGCGCCGGACCGCCTGTCGGTATTCGGCTACGCGCACATGCCGCACCTGTTCAAGATGCAGCGGCAGATCGACGACGCGACGCTGCCGTCGCCCGAAACGCGCATCGCGCTGCTCGGCCTCGCGATCGACATGCTGACGTCGGCCGGCTACGTGTACATCGGGATGGATCACTTCGCGCGGCCGTCCGACGAACTCGTGCGCGCGCAGCGCAACGGCACGCTGCAGCGCAATTTCCAGGGCTACAGCACGCGCGCGGACACGGACCTGATCGGCTTCGGCGTGTCGTCGATCGGCAAGGTCGGCGACGTCTACGCGCAGAACGCGAAGGACCTGCCGGCCTATGGCGCGGCGCTCGACGCGGGCCGGCTGCCGATCGCGCGCGGCGTGCGGCTCACGCCGGACGACCGGCTGCGCCGCGACGTGATCACGCAGCTGATGTGCAACCTCGAACTCCCGTTCTCGCATATCGAGGCGGCGCACGGGATCCGCTTCGTCGACCACTTCGCGCGCGAGCTCGACGCGCTGCGCGGGTTCGAGCAGGACGGCCTGCTGACCGTGGCAAGCGATCGCCTGACGATCCACCCGGCCGGCCGGATGGTCGTGCGCAACATCGCGATGGCCTTCGACGCGTACCTCGGCCAGATGCCGAGGCAACGCTACTCGCGCACCGTCTGACGCCGCGCGGCGCGTGCGGGCGGCCGGTTTGATAAAGTAGCGGACTCAACGCCCCTGCAAGAATCCGCACGATGCGCACCACCAAAGCAACCAATGCGGTCGAACGCCTGAAGACCCGTTCCGGCAACCCGCAGTTCGCGGCCGTCGCGATGGCGGGCGGACTGTTCTACCTGGTCGACCGCTCCGGCGGCACCGCCGAGAAACGCAGCGAGCCGCTGCCGCTCGACGAATTCGTCAAGTTCGTCGACGCATTCGGCCCCAAAAAGCCGCGCAAGGCGAGCAAGCTCGACCTCGCGTTCGAGGCACAGATCAAGAAGAGCAAGGGGTAAAGGTCTGTTGCAGGCCGTCTGAAGGCTTTGCCGGCGCCTCGTTTGGTACAATCACGAAGTTTCTCTATCCCCGCTGATGGCCGACCTGGCTGCGTGACCACACCATGAATATCGAAAACGCGCGTTTCAACATGATCGAACAACAGATCCGGCCGTGGGACGTGCTGGATCTGGACGTCCTGGGCCTGCTGTCGATCGTCAAGCGTGAAAACTACGTGTCGCCCGAACATCGCGATCTCGCGTTCGCCGACCTCGAGCTGCCGCTGCCCGGCGGCAGCAGCAAGATGCTGTTCCCGCGCGTCGAAGCGCGCGTGCTGCAGGAACTGGCGGTCAAGAAGCACGAGAACGTGCTCGTGATCGGCGCGGGTTCGGGCTACCTGGCCGCGCTGTTCGCGCATCGGGCGCAGCACGTGACGGCCGTCGACATCGATCCGGTCATCGCGAAGTTCGCGGCCGACAACCTGCGCAACGACGGCGTGACGAACGCGGAAGTCGTGCTCGGCGACGGCTCGCTCGGCTGGCCGGACAAGGCGCCGTACGACGTGATCTGCGTCGCGGGCGGCCTGCCGGTCGTGCCGCAGCAGATGCTTGAACAGCTGAAGATCGGCGGCCGCCTGTCGGCGTTCGTCGGCGGCCGTCCGGTGATGAAGGCGCAGATCATCACGCGCATCGACGACAAGCAGTACCGTGTCGCCGACGTGTTCGAAACCTACGTCAATCACCTCGTCAACGCGATCGAACCGTCGCGTTTCAAGTTCTGAGCGGCGGCCCCATGCAGATCCTGACGCCCGCGATGCTCGCGGAATGGCTGCGCGATCCGGCGCGCCCCGCGCCGGTCGTGCTCGACGTGCGCGAGCCGTGGGAAATTTCCACCGCGCAGATCGCCGGCAGCGTGTCGATCCCGATGCAGCAGATCCCCGCGCGCAGCGAGGAGCTCGACGACGAAGCGGAAATCGTCTGCGTGTGCCATCACGGGATGCGCAGCGCGCAGGTCGCGATGTTCCTCGAATCGCGCGGCTTCACGAAGCTGTACAACCTGCAGGGTGGGATCGACGCGTGGTCGCGTGACGTCGATCCGTCCGTGCCGCGTTACTGACCTTGCCGGCGGCGCATCGCGCGCCGCCACGGCGACCGGCGAGTTGCAGCCGATCGCTCCAATCCGCCGAACGGGCGTGCATGGCGCGCCCGTTTGCGTCTCTGCCTCCGTTTCTGCCTTGGTTTCCCGCCCTTCCCCGTCGCACGGGATGACACGTCGTGCACGCGCCGACACGATCACCCGTCGTGCACCATTTACGCCCGTGCGTGCGCACCGCAACGGATCGCGCATGCTGCACGACGCGTCATGCGCACCGTGCCAGCGCCCCGCGCCACCCCGCCGGGGCACGCCCGGCGTGCATCCATGCGACTGGCACATGCCTTGCGTTACTCCGATGCCGGCGCCGTCACGGCGCACGGCTATCCAACACGACAAGGGGATCCCGATGAAACGTCGCAGTCTGTTGAAGTTCGGTTCGATGGCCGGTGCACTCGCGCTCGCGGGCAAGAGCCCGTTCGCGCAAGCGGCCGATGCGGGCACGGGCCCGATCAAGGTCGGCATCCTGCATTCGCTGTCGGGCACGATGGCGATCTCCGAAACGTCGCTGAAGGACACAGCGCTGATGACGATCGCCGACATCAACAAGAACGGCGGCGTGATGGGCCGCAAGCTCGAGCCGGTGGTCGTCGATCCCGCATCGAACTGGCCGCTGTTCGCGGAGAAGGCCCGCCAGCTGCTCACGCAGGACAAGGTCGCGTGCGTGTTCGGCTGCTGGACATCGGTGTCGCGCAAGTCGGTGCTGCCGGTGTTCGAGGAACTGAACGGCCTGCTCTACTACCCGGTGCAGTACGAAGGCGAGGAGATGTCGCGCAACGTGTTCTACACAGGCGCCGCGCCGAACCAGCAGGCGATCCCCGCCGTCGAGTACCTGATGAGCGCGGAAGGCGGCGGTGCGAAGCGCTTCTTCCTGCTCGGCACCGACTATGTGTATCCGCGCACGACCAACAAGATCCTGCGCGCGTTCCTGAAATCGAAGGGCGTGAAGGACGCAGACATTCAGGAGGTCTACACGCCGTTCGGCCACAGCGATTACCAGACCATCGTCGCGAACATCAAGAACTTCTCGCAGGGCGGCAAGACGACCGTGATCTCGACGATCAACGGCGATTCGAACGTGCCGTTCTACAAGGAGCTCGGCAACCAGGGGATCAAGGCGACCGACGTGCCGGTGGTTGCGTTCTCGGTGGGCGAGGAAGAGCTGCGCGGGATCGACACGAAGCCGCTGGTCGGCCATCTTGCCGCGTGGAACTACTTCATGTCGGTGAAGAACCCGACCAACACGAAGTTCAAGGACCAGTTCGCCGCGTGGGTGAAGGCAAACAACCTGCCGGGCGGCGCGAAGCGCGTGACCAACGATCCGATGGAGGCGACCTACGTGGGCATCCACATGTGGAAGCAGGCCGTCGAGAAGGCGAAGAGCACCGACGTCGACAAGGTGCGCGTCGCGATGATCGGCCAGACGGTTGCCGCACCGTCGGGCTTCACGCTCGCGATGGACGGCAACCATCACCTGCACAAGCCGGTGATGATCGGCGAGATCCGCGGCGACGGGCAATTCAACGTCGTGTGGAAGACGAAGACCGCGGTGCGTGCGCAACCGTGGAGCCCGTTCATCGCGGGCAACCAGGGCAAGCCGGACATCGTCAGCTCGATTCCGGCGTTCCTGCGCCGGCAGCGCGCGGTGCTGGCCTGATGCGAGGCGATGCGGGGCGCTGCGCACCGGCGTGGCTCTCCGCTCGCAGGCAGGTGCGCGAATGCGGGTACGCACCGTAACGAACCGCACCCGCCCGCGCACCGCCGCACGTATTCGCTTTCCCACGCCCGACAGGATTTCCCGATGCCTACACGCTTTCGCCGCGCCGCCGTCGCGGTCGTCGCCTGTGCCGCGCTGGCGTGCGCGCTGCCGCGCGCCGCGTTCGCCCTGACGGCCGCCGATACCGCCGCGCTCGCCGGCGACGACTTCGACGCGAAAACGGCTGCAATCGACCATCTTGCCGCCGATGCCGATCCGCGCGCCGTCGCATTGCTCAATGCGTTGTCTACCGGCGACGCGCTCGCGACCGGCGACGGCCGCCTGCTGATCCAGACCGGCGACACCGCACATGACGCGCTCACCCAGGCCGCGACACCGGCCGGCGACGCGCAGCCCGTGATGCTGAACAACCTCCTGCGCACGAAGATCGCCGGCGCGCTGTCGGGCCTCGCACTCGCATCGCCCGACGTCGCCGCGCGCCGCGACGCGATCGACGCGCTGCTGAAGTCGCCCGACCCGGCACTCAAGCCGATGATCGATCGCGCACGCGCGAAGGAAACCGATCCGTCGTTGAAGCGCCGCCTCGACGCACTCTGGGCCATCGCCGCGCTGCACGATGCCGATCCGGCGAAACGACTCGAAGCCGTGCAGGTGGTGGCCGCGCGCCGCGATCTCGACATGATCGAACAGTTGCGCCCGCTCGTCGCGAAGAACGCCGACGGCAGCTACACCGAACCCGACGCGCGCGTGCGCGAAGCCGCGCAGCAAGGGCTCGACGCATTGCACGCGCTGCAGCGCCGCGGCGAGATCGTCGGCACCGTGTTCGCGGGCCTGTCGCTCGGCAGCGTGCTGCTGCTCGCGGCGCTCGGCCTCGCGATCACGTACGGGTTGATCGGCGTGATCAACATGGCACACGGTGAATTCCTGATGATCGGTGCGTACGCAACCTATGTCGTGCAGACGCTGATCCAGCGCTATGCGCCGGCCGCGTTCGACTGGTATCCGCTCGTCGCGGTACCCGTCTCGTTCGCGGCGGCCGCGCTGATCGGCATCGTGCTCGAGCGGCTCGTGCTGCGGCACCTGTACGGCCGCCCGCTCGAGACGCTGCTCGCGACCTTCGGCGTGAGCCTGATCCTGATCCAGGCGACGCGCATGCTGTTCGGCGCGCAGAACGTGCAGGTCGTGAACCCGTCGTGGATGAGCGGCGGCGTGACGGTGATGCAGAACCTGATCCTGCCGTACAACCGGCTCGCGATCCTCGCGTTCGCGCTCGCGGTCGTATTCGTCGCGTGGGCCGTGCTGACGAAGACGCGGCTCGGCCTGTTCGTGCGCGCGGTCACGCAGAACCGCCGGATGGCCGCGTGCGTCGGCGTGAAGACCGCGCGCGTCGACGCGTATGCGTTCGCGTTCGGCGCAGGCATCGCGGGCCTCGGCGGCTGCGCGCTGTCGCAGATCGGCAACGTGGGCCCGGACCTCGGGCAGAACTACATCATCGATTCGTTCATGGCGGTCGTGCTCGGCGGCGTCGGCCAGATCGCCGGCACGGTGCTCGGCGGCTTCGGGCTCGGCCTCGTCAGCAAGGCGATCGAGCCGTTCTGGGGCGCCGTGCTCGCGAAGATCGCGGTGCTCGTGATGATCGTGCTGTTCATCCAGAAACGTCCGCAGGGCATGTTCGCCCCGAAGGGACGCAGCGCGGAGGCCTGACATGACTTCATTCACCGATTCGTTGTCGAACCCGATCGCCGACGCGCCGAAGCCCGCTGCCGCCGCGCGTGCGGAGGGAAATTTCGCGCTCGGCCTGCCGCCCCGCCCCGCGCTGCTGTCGCGCCGTGCATGGCTCGCGCTCGTCGCGCTGTGCATCGCGATCGGCATCGGCGTGCCGCTCGCCGCGCTGGTCGCGCCCGAGTCGAGCGCGTTCCATCTGTCCGCGTATGCGATGACGCTTGCCGGCAAGCTGATGTGCTACGCGATCGCCGCGCTCGCGCTCGATCTCGTGTGGGGCTACTGCGGAATCCTGAGCCTCGGCCACGGGCTGTTCTTCGCGCTCGGTGGCTATGCGATCGGCATGTACCTGATGCGCGAGATCGGCCGCGACGGCAAATACGGCAGCGACCTGCCCGACTTCATGGTGTTCCTCGACTGGCATCAGCTGCCCTGGTACTGGAGCGGCACACAGCATCTCGCGTGGGCGCTACTGCTCGTCGTCCTCGTGCCGGCCGTGCTCGCATGGGTGTTCGGCTTCTTCACGTTCCGCTCGCGCGTGAAGGGCGTGTACCTGTCGATCATCACGCAGGCGCTGACGTTCGCCGCAATGCTGCTGTTCTTTCGCAACGAGACGGGCTTCGGCGGCAACAACGGCTTCACCGACTTCAAGCGCATCGCCGGGTTTCCGATCACGTCGCCCGGCACGCGCACGGTGCTGTTGCTGCTGACCTTCGCGACGCTCGTGCTCGCGTTCATCGTCGCGCGCGCGATCGTCACCAGCAAGCTCGGGCGCGTGGTCACGGCGGTGCGCGACGGCGAGACGCGGCTGATGTTCCTCGGCTACAGCCCGCTCGCGTACAAGCTGTTCGTGTGGACGCTATCAGCCGTGCTGTGCGGGATCGCGGGCGCGTTGTACGTGCCGCAGGTCGGCATCATCAATCCCGGCGAGATGTCGCCCGGCAACTCGATCGAAATGGCGATCTGGGTCGCGGTGGGCGGGCGCGGCACGCTGATCGGGCCGATCGTCGGCGCGTTCGCGGTAAACGGCGCGAAGAGCCTCTTTACCGCGTACTTCGCCGAATACTGGCTGTTCTTTCTCGGCCTGATCTTCGTGCTGGTGCCGCTCTTGCTGCCGCGCGGGATCATGGGCCTCGTCGACACGCTGCTCGCAAAGGGGAAACGCGGATGAACGGCACGGCCCTCTACCAGTTCACGCCACCGCCCGAGGACGAGCTGCTGGCGGTCAGCGGCACCGCCTCGATGGGTCGCGTCGTGCCGCCCGGCATCGACACGTCGCACGGCACGATCCTCTACCTCGAGGACATCGAGGTGAGCTTCGACGGCTTTCGCGCGCTGAACAAGCTGTCGCTCGCGATCGACGCGGGCGAGCTGCGCTGCGTGATCGGCCCGAACGGCGCGGGCAAGACGACGATGATGGACGTGATCACCGGCAAGACGCGCCCCGATGCAGGCAAGGTGTTCCTCGGCCAGACCATCGACCTCGCGCGGATGAACGAACCCGAGATCGCGCGTGCGGGGATCGGCCGCAAGTTCCAGAAGCCGACCGTGTTCGAACAGCATCCGGTGTGGGAAAACCTCGAACTCGCGATGCAGACCGACAAGGGCTGGCTCGCATCGCTGCGCGCGCGGCTCGACCGCGCCGCGCAGGCGAAGATCGAAGAGACGCTCGCGCTGATCGGCCTCGAAAGCGACGCGTATCGCGCGGCCGGCGAGTTGTCGCACGGGCAGAAGCAGCGGCTCGAGATCGGCATGCTGCTGATGCAGCGCCCTGCCCTCTTGCTGCTCGACGAACCGGCGGCCGGGATGACCGACCACGAGACGATGGAACTCGCGAAGCTGCTGAACACGCTGCGCGGCACCTGCTCAATGATGGTCGTCGAGCACGACATGGAGTTCGTCGCGGCGCTCGCGGGCGACACGGGCCGCGTGACGGTGATGGCCGAAGGCGCGGTGCTCGCGCAAGGCACGCTCGACCAGGTCAAGCGCGACGACGCGGTGATCGAGTCTTACCTCGGACGATGATGCAATGCTGAAGATCGATGCACTGAACCAGTACTACGGCGGCAGCCATATCCTGCGCAACGTGACGCTGGCCGCCGACGACGGCAAGCTCACCGTGCTGCTGGGCCGCAACGGCGTCGGCAAAAGCACGCTGCTGCGCTGCCTGATGGGTGTCGTCGCCGCGAAGAGCGGCAGCGTGTCGTGGCGCGGCACGGCGCTCGGCGCACTGCCGCCGTATGCGCGCGTCGCGGCCGGGCTCGCCTACGTGCCGCAGGGCCGCGACATCTTTCCGCGCCTCACCGTCGAGGAGAACCTGCTCGTCGGCGCGGCAAGCTGCAAGGCGCCATCGAAAGTGCCCGACCGCATCTACGACCTGTTCCCGGTGCTGAAGGACATGCGCGCACGACGCGGCGGCGACCTGTCGGGCGGTCAGCAGCAGCAGCTCGCGATCGGCCGCGCACTGATGAGCGAGCCGCAGTTGCTGATCCTCGACGAGCCGACCGAGGGCATCCAGCCGTCGATCATCCAGGACATCGGCCGCACGCTGCGCCAGCTCGTCGACGAATCGAGGATGACCGTGCTGCTCGTCGAGCAGTACTACGACTTCGCGCGTTCGATCGCAGACCATTACTGGGTGATGAGCCGCGGCGAGGTCATTGCGGGCGGCGAGGCGCGGGAGATGGAGACGCACGGCGTGCGCGAGCTGATCGCGGTGTAGAAGACGGCCCCGGGGTGGTGTCGCTTCCGGTTATCGATTCGGGGCATCGATCCGGTGCCTCGCCGAACAGCGCACGTCGGGCACACGCCGGCGAAACGATATGACCCGCGAACGACGTTGCGTCATCCCGCAACGCGAGCGCCGAAGCGTATATTGTTGCGGTAGCATCCTCGATCACCGCGCCCGTCCCCTGCTTCCCGCCGATGTCCGCTCTCGATTCCCACGCTCCGCTGTCCCGTCCCGCCGTCGCCAAGTCGTGGCGCGGCCGCCTCGAACTCGGCTTCGAACGGCACGGCGCGCGCACGACGCTCGTCCATCGGCTGCACGACGGCCCGCTGCGCGTGCAGCGGCCGCTGTATCCGGAAGGCGACGCGATCTGCCACGCGGTCATCGTCCACCCGCCGGGCGGCGTCGCGGGCGGCGACCGGCTCGACATCGACATCGCGCTCGGCGACGGCACGCATGCGGTGCTGACGACGCCCGGCGCGACCAAGTGGTACAAGTCGAACGGCCTCGACGCGACGCAGCGCATCGGCATCACGGTCGGCGAGCACGCGAAGCTCGACTGGCTGCCGCAGAACAACCTGTTCTTCGACGCGGCCCACGCCGCGCTCGACTTCACGGTGACGCTCGGCGCGGGCGCGAGCGCGATCGGCTGGGACGCGACGCAGCTCGGCCGGCAGGCGGCCGGCGAAACGTGGTCGGCGGGCCGCATCGCGTCGGGTTCGGCGCTCGTCGATGCCGACGGCCGGCCGCTGTGGACCGAGCGCGCGCTGCTCGACGCACATGATCCGCTGCGCGGCGCGCTGCAGGGCCTCGCCGGCTTTCCCGTGTACGGCACGCTGTGGGCGGCCGGCGCCGCGTGCGATGCCGCGCTCGCCGAGGCGCTCGCCGCACGGATGCCGTTCGACGACACGCTGCGCGCGGGCGCGACCTGCGTGACGCCGGGCGTCCTGCTGGTGCGCGCGGTATCGACGTCGATGGAAGCGCTGCAGCGTCACTTCACCGACTGCTGGCTCGACCTGCGGCCGCTCGTGCACGGCGTCGACGCGCGACCGCTGCGCCTCTGGCAAACCTGAGCGCGCGCGGCACGGCACGCACCGTTTCGGCGCAGCGCCGCCGCCCATCCTGCCCACGATCCATGCACCGCGCACCACGATCGCGCATCGGCGCGCATTCTTCCGACATGGCACGCGCCTTGCTCCTTACATAACCGATACACGACGCACTAAAAACGGCGCGGTGCTACGATGAACCGCACCTCCGCCGATATCCCGCGTGCCGATAAAAATTACGTTTTCCTGAACGATTGCCTTCATGAAACTGACTCCCCGAGAAAAGGACAAGCTGCTGATCTTCACGGCGGCGCTGCTCGCCGAGCGCCGCCGCGCGCGCGGACTGAAGCTCAACTATCCGGAAGCGGTCGCGTTCATCACCGCCGCGCTGATGGAAGCCGCGCGCGACGGCAAGACCGTCGCCGAGGTGATGCACTACGGCACGACGCTGCTCACGCGCGACGACGTGATGGAAGGCGTGCCGGAAATGATCCCCGACATCCAGGTCGAGGCGACCTTCCCGGACGGCACCAAGCTCGTCACCGTCCACCACCCGATTCCGTGACCGAGGTAGCACGCATGATCCCCGGCGAAATCCTCACCGACGACGGCGAACACGAACTGAACGCGGGCCGCGCGACGCGCTCGCTCGTCGTCGCCAACACCGGCGACCGCCCGGTGCAGGTCGGCTCGCATTACCACTTCTTCGAAGTCAACGACGCGCTGTCGTTCGATCGCGCGGCCGCGCGCGGCTTTCGGCTCAACATCGCGGCCGGCACGGCCGTGCGCTTCGAGCCGGGCCAGACACGCACCGTCGAGCTCGTCGAGCTGGCCGGCGAACGCGCCGTCTACGGTTTTCAGGGCAAGGTGATGGGGCCGCTGTAAGCCGCGCCCCGCTCTTCAGGAACAGCACATGACACTACGCTTGAGCCGCCGCGCATACGCGGAAATGTTCGGGCCGACGACGGGCGACCGCGTGCGGCTCGCCGATACCGAACTGCTGATCGAGATCGAACGCGACTTCACGACCTACGGCGAGGAGGTGAAATTCGGCGGCGGGAAGGTGATCCGCGACGGGATGGGCCAATCGCAGCGCGTCGCCGCCGACGTGCCCGACACGATCATCACGAACGCGGTGATCCTCGATCACTGGGGCATCGTGAAGGCCGACATCGCGATCAAGCACGGCCGCATCGCCGCGATCGGCAAGGCCGGCAACCCGGACATCCAGCCCGGCGTGACGATCGCGATCGGTGCGGCGACCGAAGTAATCGCCGGCGAAGGATTGATCGTCACGGCGGGCGGCATCGACACGCACATCCACTTCATCAGCCCGCAGCAGATCGACGAAGCGCTCGCGTCGGGCGTCACGACGATGCTCGGCGGCGGCACGGGGCCGGCCACCGGCACCAACGCGACGACCTGCACGCCGGGGCCGTGGCACATGGAGCGGATGCTGCAGGCGGCGGACGGCTGGCCGATCAACCTCGGCTTCCTCGGCAAGGGCAACGCGAGCCTGCCGCAGCCGCTCGTCGAACAGATCGCCGCCGGCGCGATCGGCCTGAAGCTGCATGAAGACTGGGGCACGACGCCCGCCGCGATCGACAACTGCCTGTCGGTCGCCGACGACACCGACACGCAGGTCGCGATCCACACCGACACGCTGAACGAAGGCGGCTTCGTCGAATCGACGGTCGCCGCGTTCAAGGGCCGCACGATTCACACGTACCACACCGAAGGCGCGGGCGGCGGCCATGCGCCGGACATCCTGAAGGTGTGCGGCGAGATGAACGTGCTGCCGTCGTCGACCAACCCGACGCGCCCTTACACAATCAACACGCTCGACGAGCACCTCGACATGCTGATGGTGTGCCACCACCTCGATCCGTCGATCGCCGAGGATCTCGCGTTCGCGGAATCGCGGATCCGCCGCGAGACGATCGCGGCCGAGGACATCCTGCACGATCTCGGCGCGCTGTCGATGCTGTCGTCCGACTCGCAGGCGATGGGCCGCGTCGGCGAAGTGATCATCCGCACCTGGCAGACCGCGCACAAGATGAAGGTGCAGCGCGGCGCGCTGCCGGAGGACGGCGCGCGCAACGACAACTTCCGCGCGAAGCGCTACGTCGCGAAGTACACGATCAACCCGGCGATCACGCACGGCATTGCACATGAAGTCGGTTCGATCGAACCCGGCAAGTGGGCCGACCTCGTGCTGTGGGAACCGGCATTCTTCGGGATCAAGCCGTCGATGATCCTGAAGGGCGGGATGATCGCCATGGCGCAGATGGGCGACCCGAACGCGTCGATCCCGACGCCGCAGCCCGTCCACTACCGCGAGATGTTCGCCACGCGCGGCGGTGCACTCGCGCGCACGTCGCTGACCTTCGTGTCGCAGATGGCCGCCGATGCGGGCATCGCCGAACGCTACGGGCTCGCGAAGCGGATCGTGCCCGTGCGCAACTGCCGCAACGTGACGAAGGCCGACATGATCCACAACGCATGGCGCCCGTCGATCAGCGTCGACCCCGAAACCTACGACGTGATCGCCGACGGCCAGTTGCTCACCTGCGAGCCGGCGACGGTGCTGCCGATGGCGCAGCGCTATTTCCTGTTCTGATTTCCGGTTTTCCGTTCCATGCGCACCCTCGACAAACGCATTGCCCCGAACGTGAAGCTCGCCGCGTCGCTCGTCGCGCGCGCGCCGACGCTCACGCTCGCCTATGACGCCCGCTGCAAGAGCCGCCTCGCGGCGACGCTCGACACCGGCGAGGACGTCGCGGTCCTGCTGCCGCGCGGCACCGTGCTGCGCGACGGCGACGTGCTCGTCGCCGACGACGGGGCGCTCGTGCGCATCGCCGCGGCGGCCGAGACCGTGCTGCTCGTGCGTGCGGCCGAGCCGCTCACGCTGATGCGTGCCGCATATCATCTCGGCAACCGTCACACGCCGGTCGAGATCGGCGACGGCTACCTGAAGCTCGAAGCCGATCCGGTGCTCGCGGACATGCTGCGCCGGCTCGGCACGCAGGTCGAGGAAGCGAGCGCACCGTTCCAGCCGGAAGCCGGCGCGTACGGCGGTGGCCACAAGCACGGGCACGATGCCACGTTCGCCGAGGATTACGCGCTCGCACAGCAGGTATTCGGCGAACACCACGGCCACTCGCACGATCACGATCATCAGCATGGTCCGGGCTGCTCGCACGGCCATCACGGTCATGACCACCACTGAACTCGTCGCGCTGCTGCATCTCGCGTCGCCCGCGCTGCCGATTGGCGCGTTCAGCTATTCGCAGGGACTCGAAGCCGCGCTCGACGCGAACCTGATTCGCGACGCCGACACCGCGCGCGACTGGATCGCGAGCGGGCTGACCGACGTGCTCGCGCACGGCGAGTTGCCGTTCCTCGCGCACCAGCTCGCGCGCTGGCAGGCGCACGACGCCGACGCGCTCGCGCGCGAGAACGCGTGGTTCGTCGCGAGCCGCGAATCGGCGGAGTTGCGCCGCGAAACCGAACAGATGGGCTGGTCGCTCGCGCAACTCTGCGCGTCGCTCGAATGGGGCGATGCCGCGCGCCGCGCGACGCTCGCGTCACTGTCGCCGGTCGCACTGCCGACCGCGTTCGCCTACGCCGCCGCCGCGCACGACGCCGGCGCCGACGCGACGCTCGCCGCGTACGCATTCGGCTGGGTCGAGAACCAGACGTCGGCCGCGCTGAAGGCCGTGCCGCTCGGCCAGCTCGCGGGCCAGCGCATCATCGTCGCGCTGCGCGGCGCGATCGACGCGGCCGTGCACCGCGCGCTCGCGACGCCGCCCGATGCCATCAACACGTTCGCGCCGCAGCTCGGCATCTTGTCCGCGCGGCACGAAACCCAGTATTCGCGGTTGTTCCGCTCCTGAACCCGACCCACCCCATGAACGCACCCGCTTCCTCCTCCGCCCGCCGCACCAAGAAACTGCCGCCGCTGCGCGTCGGCATCGGCGGCCCCGTCGGCTCCGGCAAGACCACGCTGCTTGAAATGCTGTGCAAGGCGATGCGCGAGCGCTACGACCTCGTCGCGATCACCAACGACATCTATACGAAGGAAGACCAGCGCCTGTTGACGGTCGCGGGCGCGCTGCCCGAGGAGCGCATCATGGGCGTCGAGACCGGCGGCTGCCCGCACACGGCGATCCGCGAGGACGCGTCGATCAACCTCGAAGCGGTCGACCGGATGCTGTCGCGCTTTCCGGACGCCGACATCGTGTTCATCGAGTCGGGCGGCGACAATCTCGCGGCGACGTTCAGCCCCGAGCTGTCGGACCTGACGATCTACGTGATCGACGTCGCCGGCGGCGAGAAGATTCCGCGCAAGGGCGGCCCCGGCATCACGAAATCCGACCTGCTCGTGATCAACAAGACCGATCTTGCGCCGCTGGTCGGCGCGAACCTCGACGTGATGGCCTCGGACACGAAGAAGATGCGTGGCGAGCGGCCTTACGTGATGACGAACCTGAAGGCGCTCAAAGGCGTCGCCGACGTCGTCGCGTTCATCGAGAAAAAGGGGTTGTTGACGGTTTGAATAAGTGTCCAGGCTGGACTACCTAGCATTTGCGCACGCAAGAGCGAGTCCGCGGCGGAAAAGCCTCCAGCGACTTTGCAAAGCCAATTGAACTCGGTTAGCATCGATTCCTTACATTAAGCCTTCTTCGTTAATGAGGATTTTCGATATGCCGATTCCCGCACATATGTGGCTTAAGGATGATGGCGGCGCAGACATCAAAGGCTCGTCAACCGTCCAGGACCGTGAAGGAAGCATTGAAATCATCAGTTTTGGCCACGGTGTAAATCTGCCGGTTGATGGTGCCAACGGCAAGATCACCGGCAAGCGTACGCACTCACCGGTTGCATTCGAAAAGGAGTTCGACGCGGCGACTCCCTATCTTTACAAGGCCGTGGCGAAGGGGCAAACACTGCAATCGGCCGAGATCAAATGGTATCGGATCAATGATGCCGGGAGAGAGGAGATGTATTTCGTGATGCTGCTCGAGGGCGTGAAAGTCTGCGGCATCAATCCCGGCATGGCGAATACCAGACTGTCGCAAGCATCCGCGCTCAATCACTTGGAAGCCGTCTCCATGATGTACGACCGCATCACGTGGCATTATCTCGACGGCAATATCAAATACACCGATTCATGGAATGACATCGGATAAGCGGGAGCGGTCAATGGCTTATACCGGTAGATTTCTGGTGAATAACAATTTTCTGTCTCCCCTTGCCATCGATGGTTTGGGTACGTTCGATGCGTTCTCTGGCAACGGCATCTATCGGAATCGAGGGGGCTGTACGGCGGTGCCCGATAACGGCCCGATTCCTGCCGGTAAATACTGGATCGTTGACCGTCCTACAGGCGGTGTTGGGTCTCGCGCTTGGGCTTCGATAAAGGACACAGTTAATTCGGCGATTGGGAGTCCAGTAGACCATAGCGAATGGTTCGCGCTCTATCGAGATGACGGAATAATTGACGATGAAACGCTAATTACTGGCGCCAAGCGCGGACAGTTTCGATTGCATCCGGTAGGTGGTCAGGGCATTTCAATTGGCTGCATTACACTGCCGAGTCGTGTCGATTTTCTGAGAATCCGCACGGCACTTCTGCATACCAAGAAAATCCCTGCCGGCAACTCAGGGCTTAACGCATACGGAACAATCGAGGTCGTCACGTATGGCAACACTTGTCCATAGGCTGTTCAAGGTGGCACTGTTCGTCGGCCTGTTCTGCATCTCCGTACCGCACGTCCATACATATCCTGTACCAATGCCAGAAAGCCAAGCGCTCGCTTGGCTACACGTTGCAAATCGGCTTGGCATTCGCGACCCCGACGATCTATACATTCCGCTCGTCCTGCTGGCTAATCTGCTCGTGGCAACGCTTGCGTATATGGCGATCATGAGACTGTGGAGGCACTATCGCGGCAAAAAAGGCCATGTCGAGAAATAGCGCCAGAAAATAGTCTCCCTTACTCGTAGGATCTTGAAGCTCGCGCTGTTTATCGGCCTACTCTCGCTATCGCTCCGTTATGCCCGGCCATACCCCTATGAATGGACAGAAAGCCAGATGCGCGCGTGGCTGTACACATCACGGGCGATAGGTATCCGCGACCCCGAAGATTTGTATTTCGTGGTGTGGGTAACTATTGAACTGATCGTGGCAGTACTCGCCTACATAGCGATCATGTGGATGTGGCGACACTATCGCGGGAAGTTCGGGGCTTAACGCATACAGAACAATTGGGGTCATCACGCATGGCAACATTTTCCCGTAGGCTACTGAAGGGTTTTCTATTTATCGGGCTATTTTTTATTTCAGCTCGTTATATACCGCTATCCAATAAGTGGACACCAGCTGAAGCGCGCGCATGGTGGCGTGCTTCAGAGTGGCTCGGGGTTCGCGATCCCGATGACTTGTATTTCGTGGTGTGGATGACTATCGAACTGATCGCGGCAGTGCTCGCCTATGTAGCGATTTTGCGGCTGTGGCGACACCATCGCAAAAAAGCATACTGAGGGGTAGCGACCAAGAATGGCCGCCCCCTAGACTTCTCAAAATCGCACTGTTTTTCAATCTGCTCGTTCCAACGCCTTGTTCTGCCCTCTTCCATGGGTAGACAGAAAGCCGCGCACTTACCCGACTCAAGATTCACTGGGCACGATCCTCGCCCTTCAAGCGGTTGCAACTCATTCGAGCGCGACGCGCTCGAATGCAAGTCGCACACATACATGCCCTAAGCGTCCTGCCCGTCCTGCGTCGCGTGCGTGCCGTTCTCAACCGGCGGCAACAGCGCCGCAAGCACGTCGACCGAACGCGCGGTCGCGCCGCGATGGCGCGACGCGAACGCGGCACCGGCCGCGCCCATCGCGATGCGCCGCGCGTTGTCGGCGAACAGCGCGTCGAGCACGTGCGCGAGATCGAGCGGATCCGCGACCTGCATCGCCGCGCCGGCCGCGACCGCATCGGCGGTCGCCTGCGTGAAGTTGAACACGTGCGGGCCAATCAGCACCGGCTCGCCGACCGCACACGCCTCGATGAGATTCTGCCCGCCGAGCGGCAGCAGGCTGCCGCCGATGAACGCGACGTCGCTGGCCGCGTAGTACGCGCCGAGCTCACCCATCGAATCGCCGAGCAGCACCGTCACGTCGGCCGACAGCGCTTCCGCCGCCGCGGGCCGGCCGGCCGCGAGCGCCGCCGCGTCCGCGCCCCACACTGAACGCCGCACGCACTTGAATCCGTTGCGCGCGACGAGCGCCTCGACTTCGGCGAAACGCTGCGGATGACGCGGCACGAGAATCAGCAGCGCACCGGGCGTCCTCATCGCCGCGAACGCTTGCAGCACCAGCGCCTCTTCGTTCTCACGCGTGCTTGCTGCGACCCACACGGGCCGCGTGCCGATCGCGTCACGCCATGCGTGGCCGCGCGCCGCCAGCTCCGGCGGCGTCGTCATGTCGAACTTCAGGTTGCCGAGCACCGCCACGTTGCGCGCGCCGAGCGACGTCAGCCGCTCCGCGTCGGCCGGGCTCTGCGCGAGCACGCGCGAGAAACCGCCGAACACATCGCGCGTCGCCGCGCCGAACTTCGCTGCGCGCCGATGCGAGCGCGCGGACATGCGCGCATTGGTCAGCACGAGCGGCACGTCCGCGCGGCGGCACTCGTCGATCAGCGTCGGCCACACCTCGGTTTCCATCACGAGGCCGAGCGTCGGCCGCCATGCGCGCAGGAAGCGCCGCACCGCGCCCGGCATGTCGTACGGCAGGTAGCAGCGCAGCACGCGGTCGCCGAAGATCTGCTCGCCGGTCGCGCGGCCGCTCGGCGTCATGTGCGTGAGCAGGATGCGCGCGTCGGGACGTGCGCGCATCAGCGCGTCGATCAGCGGCTGCGCGGCGCGCGTCTCGCCGACCGACACCGCATGCACCCAGATCAGCGGCGCGCGATCGGCCGGCGAACGGCCGGCGAGGTGACCGAAGCGCTCGCCGATGTGCTCGCGATAGCCGCGCTCCTTGCGCGAGCGCACGTAGAGCCGGATGACCGCGATCGGTGCAACGAGCCACCACAGCGCGCGATAGATCGCCCTCAGCATGAGCGGACTCCGTCACCACGGAGGATGCGGTGCGCGCTCAAACCAGCGCCCTGCCCTGCAGGCGCTCGAGAATCCCGAGCGGCGCGCATTCGCGACGCACCATCGCGTCGACCGGCAGGAAGAAGGTCTGCTCGAGCATGAACTGGCCGGACATCACAGCATGCGAAGTCTGATCCGAGAAACATATCCACACGCTGCCCGGCGGAAACGGCATCGTCTGCTGCGGGCAGGTCTTCTGGTAGTCGAGATCGGCCTTCATCCCGTCGTGCAGGTTCAGCATCAGGTGGTCGTACGCGCTGCGCGGCGACTTCGTCACGTGCAGCAGGTTCAGCAGCCACGCCGAACCCGGGAACTGCGGCCGAATCTTCGGCAGGAAGCGCTTCGCGACGTCCTCGAACGGCTCGCCGACGCGCCACACGCGCGGCTGGCCGGCGGGGTTCACGTTCGTGAACACGCGCAGGATCCGCTCGCCGTAGTTCGGCCGCGACGGGAACGCATCGACGTGCAGCCGGCTGTCGTCCTTGCGCCAGGACGTCTGGCGCGTCTCGACCTGCATCAGCCGCAGGCTCGTCGGCGCGACGCGCAGCTTGCCGCGATATTCGGGAAACAGGCCGTCGACGAGCGTGCCGGCCTGCTGCTGGAAGCGCGCGACCAGCGCGCGCACGGCCGACTGCGTGACGCTGTCGCCGAGCACGCCGGCGAGCGCGCCGCCGTTCGGCGCGAGGCTGATGTTCTTGCGTTTCGGATCGGCGAGCGCCGGATCGAGCAGCGCTTCCTCGCCGCCTTCGATCACGAAGCGCAGGTGCGGGAAATACAGCACCTTGCCTTCCTCGACCGCGGCGAGCAGCTGCTCGCGCGGCGCCGACAGGTTGTGTCCGCTCCAGTCGGCGGACGGGACTTCGATGATCTGGGATTCGCTCATGATCGGTTCGCGTGCGTGACAGGCAGGGCAGGCATGACGGGCATTACAGCAGACCGAAGCCCGCGAGCGCCGCCTTCACCTGCGCGATCGACGGCGGCTGCCCCGCCGTGCCGAGATTGACGACGTTCGGCGACCAATAGCCGCCGGTCCGCCAGGATGTCGCGAAATTGTACAGTTCGACCGTCGGACGCTTCAGCGCGGCCGCGATATGAACCAGACCTGTATCAACCCCGACCGTCGCGGCCGCGCCGTCGATCAGGCCGACGACGGCCGGCAGCGACAGCTTCGGCGGCACGATCGCCGCCGCGCCGAATTCCTTCGCGAGCCGCTCGCTGGTCGCGCGCTCCGCGTCGTTGCCCCACGGCAGCACGAGCGACGCGCCACGCCGCACGAGCGCCTGGCCGAGCTCGATCCATGCGGCGTCCGGCCACTGCTTGTCGGCACGCGATGTCGCATGCACGAACACCACGTACGGCACCGGCAGGTTCAGGCCGAGCGCCGCGACCGCGAGCGCCGCCGCGCGCGTATCGAGGCCGAAGTCGACCGGATCGGCCGGCGTCGGCGCCGGGTCGCCCAGCGCGGCCGCGACCAGCTGGCGCGAACGCTCGACCACGTGCGTGCGCGGTGCGATCGGCACGCGCTTGCGATAGAAGAAGCGCACCGGCCATTCGTAGCCCGCGCCGTCGGTGCGGTTGCCGAGGCCGGCGAGCGGGCCGCGCGCCCAGCTCGCGACCCAGGCCGTCTTGATGAGCCCCTGGCAGTCGATCACGAGGTCATACTGCTCGGCCGCGAGGCGCTTGCGAAACGCGCGGATCTCGCGCCACGTCGCACCCGAGAACGGCTTCTTGCGCCAGCGGCGCAGCGAGAACGGCAATACGTCACGCACGCCGTCGACGAGCCGCACGAGGTCGACGAAGCTCTCCTCGACGAGCCAGTCGATCTGCGCATCGGGGTGGCGACGCCGGATATCGGCGATCACCGGCATGTTGTGCACGACGTCGCCCAAGGACGACACGCGCACGATCAGGATCTTTTGCACGCTGAAAAAACGCCGGCGGATGGCCAGCGACAGGCATAAAGACGCGATTTTATCGCGCCCGGGGGAGCAGACAGACAAAAAGCGGCCGCACGCCGTAAGCGTGCGCCGCTTTTCGGGGATAGCGCGACGGCTCGTTCGACCGTCGCGCCGGCGGCGGCCCGCAGGCCGCCCAAGCTTAGAACGGCAGCTTGACGTCCGGCTTCGCGGCCGTCAGCACGCGGCGGAAATCCGCCTGGATGCGCTTGAGCCCTTCCTCGGTCTCCGATTCGAACCGCATCACGACGACCGGCGTCGTGTTCGACGAACGCGCGAGGCCGAAGCCGTCCGGGTACTCGACGCG
>NZ_QTPO01000022.1 GCF_003853645.1 Burkholderia sp. Bp9143
CCGAAGACGCGCTCGGGCAAGATCATGCGGCGCCTGTTGCGCTCGCTCGCGAAGGGCGAGGCGATCACGCAGGACACATCCACGCTCGAAAACCCGGCGATCCTCGACCAGCTTGGCCAGTCGCTCTGAATGACGAGGCCGGCACCGGCCGGCCCCACCCCACATCCTCGACGCACGCGCGTTCCGGCGCCCATCCCGGCCATGAACGCGTCGCGCGCGGCCGCCACCCGGCCGCGCACGTGCGTCCCGCCGCGCCCCACCCTGCGTGCGCGGCCTGCGCGACGGACACCGCTACGTGGGCGTCCGTCGCATCCCCTGTTCGATGCATCGACGTACAACAACACTGGAGACACCCACAATGAAAAGCAGAATCGTGATCGGTTGCGCCGCGCTGGCAAGCGCGCTGGCCAGTACCGGCGCCTTCGCGCAAAGCAGCGTGACGCTGTACGGCAACCTCGACGCCGCGTTGCTGTATACGAGCAAGACGCTCGACGCCGCCACCGGCGCGAACGCCGGCCATCAGTTCGCGATGACCGACACCGGCATGACGCCGACGACGTTCGGAATGACCGGCACCGAGGATCTCGGCGGCGGCCTCAAGGCGAAATTCCAGCTCGAAAGCGGCTTTGCCGTCACCAACGGCGCGTTCGCCCATTCGAACGGCAACTTCTTCGGCCGCCAGGCATGGGTCGGGCTCGACGGCGGGTTCGGCACGGTCAAGGCCGGCGTGCAGTACTCGCCGTTCCTGCTCGCGATCTTCGATTCGGATCCGCGCAGCTTCTCGCACTTCGGCAGCGGGCTGATCAACTACGTCGACAACGTGCTCGTGACGGGCCTGTTCAACCCGAACGCCGTGTCGTACACCAGCCCGACGATCGCCGGCCTCACCGGCAGCGCGATGTTCGCGTTCGGCGGCAAGGCCGGCGACTTCCAGGCCGGCCGCCAGTATTCGGCGAGCCTCAAGTACGAGCGTGGCGGCTTCATGATCGACGCCGCGTTCTACGACGGCAACGACGGCACCAACCCGACGCCGACGCCGAGCACCGTCGCGTTCGTCGGGCGCACGATCGGCGCCGCGTACCGGTTCGGCCCGGTCACCGCGAAGGCGTCGTTCGCGAGCTACAAGGTCGGCGGATCGTTCAGCAACAACGTGTACGGTGGCGGCCTCGACTACCAGGCGACGCCGGCCGTCGACCTGAACGGCGGCGTCTGGTTCACCAGCGATCGCAACGACACGGCCAATCACTCGCTGCTCGCGGCCGTCGGCACGACCTACAGCCTGTCGAAGGCGACCGCGCTGTACGCGCAGGTCGCGATGGTCAACAACCACGGTGCGATGAACACCGGGCTCGGGATCAACAACGCGCTTTACGCGGTCACCGGCACGACCGTCGGCGCGAACATCGGGATCCACCACATGTTCTGATGCGCGGGCGGCGGTTTCGGTGCCGAATCGCCACCATCATGAATTCGCAGTCCGAATGATATTGCGCCGATTTCGGCACGCAGGGATGCGTCCGGATTCGGCGCCCTTTCCATCGCGTGCGAGTCCGTGCGCGACGCATCGCCCGCCTCATGCCCGCACGATCCGCAACGTGCTGGATGCATGCTCGTCGCAAGCGCGGTATAGACTACAATCGGTGCGGCGCGGACCGCCGAACGCCTGCCCGGCGTATGACGTGACGAGTTGCCCGGCAGCGCCATCCGTGTCGTTTACGACCGTTTTCCGGGCGCATGACCGATAGTCCACGACCCCCGTTTCTCTACACTGCTTCACACCAACACACCCTTGCCGGGTGTCGCGTGCCGCGCGCCGCGCCACCGACATCACGGCGATCCAGAGACAACCGCCTTCTTCCCCCGACGATCCCGCGCCAGCCCCCGCGCGTCCGTTCGATCGGCCGCGAAGGCCCTTCCAGGAGCGTTCATTGAGTTCATCGCAAGCGCACCCCGCGAAAGCCCGGTCTTCGCGCAAGGCCATCAAGCTGGATGACATTACGATCGTCGACCCTGCCGTCCTCAAGCGCGCAGTCGGGGCCATGGCGTTCGGCAATGCGATGGAATGGTTCGACTTCGGCGTCTACAGCTACATCGCCGTCACGCTCGGCAAGGTGTTCTTCCCGTCCAGCAACCCGTCCGCCCAGCTGCTCGCGACCTTCGGCACCTTCGCCGCCGCGTTCCTCGTGCGCCCGCTCGGCGGCATGGTGTTCGGCCCGCTCGGCGACCGCATCGGGCGCCAGCGCGTGCTCGCCGCCACGATGATCATGATGGCCGTCGGCACCTTCGCGATCGGCCTGATCCCCGACTACGCGTCGATCGGCATCATGGCGCCCATTCTGCTGCTCGTCGCCCGCCTGGTGCAGGGCTTCTCGACCGGCGGCGAATACGGCGGCGCCGCCACCTTCATCGCCGAGTTCTCGACCGACAAGCGCCGCGGTTTCATGGGCAGCTTCCTCGAATTCGGCACGCTCATCGGCTACACGCTCGGCGCGGCCACCGTCGCGATCCTGACGGCGACGCTGTCGCAGGAAGCGCTGCTGTCGTGGGGCTGGCGCGTGCCGTTCTTCGTCGCCGGTCCGCTCGGCCTGATCGGCCTGTACGTGCGGCTCAAGCTCGAGGAGACGCCCGCGTTCAAGAAGGAAGCCGAAGCGCGCGAAGCGGACGAACGATCGCGCCCGAAGCAGTCGTTCGGCACGCTGCTCGTCGAACAGTGGAGGCCGCTGCTCCAGTGCGTCGGCCTCGTGCTGATCTTCAACGTGACCGACTACATGGCGCTGTCGTACCTGCCGAACTACCTGTCGGCGACGCTGCACTTCAACGAGACGCACGGGCTCTTCATGGTGCTGCTCGTGATGGTGCTGATGATGCCGATGACGCTCTACGCAGGGCATCTGTCGGACAAGGTCGGCCGCAAGCCGGTGATGATGTTCGGCTGCGTCGGGCTGCTCGTGCTGTCGGTGCCGGCCTTGCTGCTGATCCGCGTCGGCGGGACGCTGCCCGTGTTCGGCGGGATGCTGATCTACGGCACGCTGCTGTCGACCTTCACCGGCGTGATGCCGTCGGCGCTGCCCGCGCTGTTCCCGACGCGGATCCGCTACGGCGCGCTCGCGATCGGCTTCAACGTGTCCGTGTCGATGTTCGGCGGCACGACGCCGCTCGTCACCGCGTGGCTCGTCGATCGCACCGGCGACCTGATGATGCCGGCCTACTACCTGATGGGTGCATCGTTCATCGGCATCGTGTCGGTGCTCGCGCTGCGCGAGACCGCACGGCGGCCGCTGCCCGGCTCCGCGCCGTGTGTCGCGAGCCGTGCGGAGGCGCAGGACCTGATTCGCCGCGGCGCCGACGAAGGCCGCGTGCGCGACCGCAAGTTCACGCCGATCGGCGAACGCGCGTAACGCAGTCACGATGCAACGCCAGCCGTTGCATCGTCACGCGACGCCGCGCGGCGCCCGCCGCCGGCATCGCGCGTGGCGTTCAGCCCGCCGCGAGCTGCTGCTCGCCGAACCAGTCGAGCAGCATCCGCGTGACGAACGCGGGATTCTCCAGGTTCGAGATATGGCCGGCGTCCGGCACCAGCGCATGGCGGCAGCCGATCACGCTCGCCATCTTCACCGTCTCCGACGGCGGGCGCGCCATGTCGCCCGCGCCGCACATCAGCAGCGTGCGTTCTGCATCCAGTTCCGCGAGCGCGGCGAGCGTATCCGGCCGCCCGAAGATCAGCCGGCCGAGCGGGACGATCGATTCCCGCAGCCGGTCGGCCGGCAGGTTCGCGAGCGCGGCGCGAAAGGCGGTCGGCACCGGGTCGGCCAGGTTCACGTCCGGCCGGAAGAACAGCGGCACGATCGCATCGAGCAGCGGCGGCACGATGCAGCCGGCGGCGGCGATCGCATCGAGCATCCCGAAGTAGCGCAGCCGCGTCGCTTCGGGTTCGGCCTCGAGCGACGCATCCATCAGCACGAGCGAGCGCACGCGCCGCGGTTCGCGCAACGCGAGCCGCGCGCCCCACATCCCGCCGACGCTGAGCCCCACGACCGCGCACTGCTCGATCGCCAGCGCATCGAGCAACGCGCTCGCGTGCGCCGCGAGATCGTCGAGCGTCTGCGTGCCGTCCGGCATCGGGCCGGACGCGCCATGCCCCCACAGGTCCGGCACGATCACGCGATAGCGGCTCGATAGCGCGTCGATCTGCGGCGCCCACATCGCCGAGTCCCACAGGTAGCTGTGCCCCAGGAGCACCGGAAATCCGGTGCCGTGATCCTGGTAGTGCAGCGTATTGCCATGAACGATTCGAGTGGGCATCGGGCCTCCGGGTATGACGACGATCGGCAGCCGCCCGCAAGCGGGCGCTGGGTCAGTGGCGCGGTGCGAAAAACGCGCGCCGCGAATCATCGCACAGGTGTGCTACGGCGCGAACGACAAATCGCCGCCCGATTCGCGACACAGTGCGCCGGTTCGCTTCGTCGTCGCCCGGTAATCGACCGATTTCATCAATGGGCCCGGTGTGCCGCCCGGTTCACCCCGCCCGCGCAACCCGGAAGACCGACATCGCGGCCTGCATCGAGCCGGCCTGCTGCTCGAGCGCCGTCGCGGCCGCACTGGCCTGCTCGACGAGCGCCGCGTTCTGCTGCGTCATCTGGTCCATCTGCGTGACCGCCTGGCCGACCTGGTCGATGCCCGCGCTCTGTTCGACGGTGGCCGTCGTGATCTCGGTCATGATCGTCGCCACGCGGCGCACCGACGACACGATCTCGCCCATTGCCTGCCCTGCCTGCGTCACGAGCGCGTTGCCGTCGCGCACGTCGTCGATCGACGCGCCGATCAGTTGCCGGATCTCGCGCGCGGCGCTCGCGCTGCGTTGCGCGAGCGTGCGCACCTCGCCCGCGACAACCGCGAAACCGCGCCCGTGCTCGCCCGCACGCGCCGATTCCACCGCCGCGTTGAGCGCGAGAATGTTGGTTTGAAAAGCAATGCCGTCGATCATCCCGGTGATCTCCGCGATCTTCTGCGAGCTCGTGTTGATCACGCCCATCATGTCGACGGCGCGGCCGACCAGTTCGCCGCCGTGCTGCGCGAGGTCCACCGCGCTCGCCGCGAGCGTGCTCGCCTGCTGCGCGTTGTCCGCGTTCTGGCGCACCGTCGACGTCAGCTGCTCCATGCTCGCGGCCGTTTCCTCGAGCGACGCCGACTGCTGCTCGGTGCGGCTCGACAGGTCGTGGTTGCCTGCCGCGATCTCGCGCGCGGCCGTGTGGATCGCGTCGCTGCTGTCGCGCATGCCGGTGACGGTCGTCGCAAGGCCCACCTGCATCCGCTTCATCGCCGAGAACAACTGACCGATTTCGTTACGGCCGGCATCGGGCACCGTGACGGTCAGGTCGTTCGACGCGATGCGGTCGAGCAGCGCCGCCGCGCTCGCGAGCGGCCGCGACACGATCGCGCGCAGCGCGAAGTGCGTCGCGACGATCAGCGCGAGCGCCAGCGCGACACCGATGCCGACCATCGCGATGATGCGCGTGTAGGCGGCGTTGTCGTCGTCGATCGTGTCTTCCGCCAGCTTGTTCGCCGTGCGCTGGAATTTCTCGACGTTTGCCGAATACACCTGGCCGGCGAGCGTGATTTCCTTGTCGTTGATCTCGGCATACGCGGCGGTGTCGCCGTTGCGCAGCGCGTCGGTCGCGCGGGCGAGGACGCTCGCGAGATGCGTCGACGATTCGACCAGCGCCTGCTTCAGGTCGGCACCGAGGCTGCCGATCGGCGCGGCCGCCTTGAACGCCTGCGTTTCCTTCGCGGACAGGTCGAACGTGCGCTGCGCGCTTTGCAATGCCGAGTCGCGCTGTGCCGGGTCGTTGTGTTCCTTCAGCGCCGAGTACGCGCGCACGAGTGCCGAGCGGGTACGGGTGCTGTCCTTGTACGCGTCGTTGACGAGCGACGTCTGCGTCGCGATGTCGTGCAGGCGCTTCGCATTCGTGTTCGCGCTGCCGAGCGCAACGATCCCGACGATGCCGCCGACGATGATCATCGCGGCGAACGCGGCCAGCACGGCGAGCAAGCTGTTTTTTACCTTCAGATCGCGCATGGTGAATCGACTCTTGAAGTTGTCCCTTGTCGGTTAACGACAGCGATTTCGCCAACTTGAGTCGATCGGGCGCACCGTCGATGCGCGGCCTTGCATCGCCCGCACGCGCCGAACGCGAAACGGACGGCACGCGGGGCACGCGCCCGACGCCGCCCGCTTCGTCGCAAGCCGATCAGTTCGTCCCGTCGTACGTGACGATCTCGACCCAGTTCGCGCCCTTGCCGACCGGATACTTGCCGATTTCGTCGAGGTGTCCGTTATCGCGGTCGATCCGGTACACGGCAAGCGTCGGCGACTGCTGGCCCGCCGCGAGCAGGTACTGGCCCGACGGATCGATCGCGAAACCGCGCGGCTGCCGCTCGGTCGCGAACGTGCCGATCCGTGCGAGCCTGCCCGACGCCGCGTCGACCCGGTATGCCGCGAGCGTGCTCGACGTGCGCTCCGACGCGTAGAGGAATTTGCCGTCCGGCGTCAGGTGCAGGTCCGCGCCCCACGGCTTGTCGCCATGGAAATCCGGCGGCAGGATCGACACGGTCTGGATCGGCCGCGCATCGGCACCGCCATGCGACAGCGCAAGCACGTGCAGCTTGCCGTCGAGTTCGTCGATCAGGTACGCGAACCGCCCGTTCGATGAAAACACGAAATGGCGCGGCCCCGACTTCTCCGGCAGCCGGTAGGCGGGCTCGCCCGTGTCGGTGAGCTTGCCCGTCGATGCATCGAACGGCAGACGCAGCCACGCATCGGCGCCGAGCACCGACGCGAACGCGTAGCGGCCATCCGGCGACTGGCGGATCGCATGCGCCATCGGGCCCGTCTTCACCGTCTGCTGCACGTCGCCGGCCACGCCGTTCCCGCCGATCCGGTTGACCGCGAGCAGGTTGCCGCCGTACGACGCGGAGAACAGGTAGCGGCCCGACGCATCGGTCGACACATAGGCCATGCTGTCCGCGAGCGGTGCGCGGCCCAGCTCGATCAGCCGCCCGTCGAGCGGATTGATCGCGAAGCTGACGACGCGATACGGCGTCGAGCGCAGCGCCGCATACAGCCGACGATGATCGGGCGACACCGCCATCGGCATCACGGTGCCGTCGACCGGCACGGTTTCGATCGCGCGCAGCGCGCCGGTCGACGTGTCGACGCCGAACACCGAGATGTCGCGGCTGTCGCTGTTCGATACGTACGCATACGTCGCGGCATGCGCGAGCGATGCGGTCAGCGCGAATGCGGCGGCCGCGACGGCGCGCCATGCTGTCTTCTTGTTCATGTAGGTTCGCTGTGCGTGAGGGAAACCGTTGACGTGACCGCGGCGCCGGACAACCTCGGTCGTCCGGCGCCGCGACGGGCGAAACACGCGCTCAGAACACCGCGTGCCCGCTGATCAGGCTCGGCAGCCAGGTGGAGAAGAACGGCATGTACGTGACGATGTTGATCGCACTGAAGATCGCGAGGTAGTACGGCCACGCCATCTTCGTCGTCTCGCCGATCGACACGTTGCCGATCGCGCAGCCGACGAACTGCACCGATCCGATTGGCGGGTGCACGAGGCCGAGCGAGCAGTTCAGCAGCAGCATGATCCCGAACTGCACCGGCCCGACGCCGCACGCCATCGCGATCGGCAGGAACAGCGGCGTCGTGATCAGGATGTGCGCGGCCATGTCGACGAACGTGCCGAGGAACACCTGGATGATGTTGATGTACAGCAGCATCAGCCACGGCGCGGCGGTCGACTGCTTCAGCAGCCCTTCGATCGCATCCGGAATCTCCAGGTACGACATCTGGAAGCGCAGCATGTTGGACACGGCGATCAGCAGCAGCACGACGCCCGTCGTGCGCGCCGCATGCGACAGTGCACGACGCAGCTTCTCGGCCGTCAGCGTCCGGTAGACGACCGCGGTCAGCACGAGCGAGTACACGACGGCGATCGCGGCGGCTTCGGTCGCGGTCGCAATCCCCTTCGCGACGCACACGAGGATGATCGCGATCACCATCAGGCCCGGCACCGCGCCGACGAAGCTGCGCAGCACCGCATACCAGCCCGGAAACGACGGCAGCGCGGACGAACCGTCTTCACGGCGCGGATAGCCGTGACGCACGGCCTGCCAGTACGCGGCGGCGAGCACGAAGCCCATCACCCACAGCACCGGCAAGAGGCCGGAGAACAGCAGGTCGCCGATCGACACGCCGCTCACCTGCTGGCCGTGCAGCATCCCGGTGATCCCCTGCGCGGCGAACGCATAGATGATCATGTTGGTCGACGTCGGCATCAGCGCGCCGGCGAGCGACGCATGGGTCGTCACGTTGACCGCGTAAGCCGCGCTGTAGCCTTCGCGCTTCATCAGCGGAATCACCACGCCGCCCATCGCCGACGTATCGGCCGTCGGCGAACCCGACACGCCGCCGAACAGCGTGCACGCGACGACGTTGGCCATCCCGAGGCCGCCGCGGAAGTGTCCGACGGTCGCCTGCGCGAAACGCAGGATCCGGTCCGCGATGCCGCCATGCAGCATCAGTTCGCCGGAGAAGATGAAGAACGGCACCGCGAGGAACGAGAACGCGTTCATCCCCGAGATCATCGCCTGCATCGCGGTCGCGATCGGCAGCCCTTCGACCATGTAGGTCAGCACGCACGAAATGCCGAGCGCGAACGACACGGGCACGCCGAGCACGAGGAATATCAGAAAACTGACGGACAGGATCGCGAGTTCCATGGCGTTATTGTCCCGACGAAGAACGACGAAGCGCGAGCAGGTGCTCGAGCGAGAAGAGGATGATGGCGATCGCCGCGGGAATCGTGATCAGGTAGCGCACGCCTTCCGGCAGCCCGATGATCGGAATGTGGTCGCCCATCGTCTCGGCGGCCATGCTGCCGCAGCCGATCATGATCGCGATCGCGAACGCGATCAGGCTCAGGTGCTGGATCGCGATCACCACAGTGCGCGGGCCCGGCGACAGGCGCCGCACAAGAGAATCGAGGCCGATGTGGCCGCCGTCGCGCACCTTCATCGCCGCGCCGAACATCGCGATCACGATCACCAGCAGCAGCGCGATCGGCTCGACGAAATCGGGCGCGTTCTCGAACACGTAGCGCATCACGACCGCGTAGAACACCAGCACCGTGAGCGCCGCGAGGCACAGCGACGCGACCACGGCCAGCGCGCGGAACAGCAGGTCGTTCACACGGCGCAACAGCGGCGCCACCGCATGCGGCCGGCACGGCGCCGCACCGTCCGCGGCGGCCGCGTCGGGCGAACCCACGGCCGCGGCGCCATTCAGCGAAGTGCGACGGGTCACTTGGTTGCCTCGATCTCGTCGACGATCTGCTTCATCTGCGGCGTCTTCTCGTACTTCGCCCACAGCGGCTGCATCGCCTTCACGAATGCCGCGCGGTCGATCTGCGCGGCCGGCAGGATCTTCGCGCCGCCCTTCGCCACCGTCTGCTGCGCCGATGCCTCGCGCGCGGTCCACAGCTTCTGGTAGTACGGCACCGAATCGGCCGCGGCCTTCCTGATCGCGGCCTGTTCCTGCGGCGACAGCGTGTCCCAGATCTTCTTCGAGAACACCAGCACTTCCGGCGTCATCGCGTGCTGCGTTTCCGAGTAGTCGGGCGCCACCTCGAAGTGCTTGGTTTCCTCGTACGACGGCAGGTTGTTTTCCGCCGCGTCGACGAGGCCCGTCTTCAGGCCCGTGTAGACCTCGGCGAACGGCATCGGCGTCGGCGTGCCGCCCATCGCCTTGATCTCGTCGACCATCAGGTCCGACGGCTGCACGCGCACCTTCAGCCCCTTCATGTCGGCTGGCGTGCGCACCGGGCGCTTCGCGTAGATCGAGCGCGCGCCGCTCTCGTAGAACGTCAGCGCGATCATCCCCTTCGCCGCGAACGCGTCGAGGATCTTCTGGCCCGCCGGGCCGTACATCGCCTTGCGGAAATGGTCGACGTCGCGGAACAGGAACGGGAACGACGGGATCAGCGACTCCGGCACGATCTCGTTGAACGACGCGCCGTTCACCCGCGCCATGTCGATCGCGCCGATCCGCACCTGGTCGACCGTGTCCTTCTCGGAGCCGAGCGCGCTGTTGCCGAACACCTTGATCGAGTCCTTGCCGCCCGTCAGCTTCGATAGCTCGTCGCCCATGTACTTGACCGCCATGTTGGTCGGGAAGCTGTCGCCGTGCACGTCCGCCGAGCGGAACACGCGGGCCTGCGCGGACACCGCGAAGCCGGCCATCAGCGCGACGGCCAGTGCGGTACGGGAGCGGGTGAATCGGTGCTTCATCTTCAGTCTCCTTGCGGTTGCTCGTTGTTTGGCGGCAATCCGGGCGGCATCCGCCTGCGTCGGTGCGGGGCCTTCGCCGAATCGCAGTCATACGTTGTATGACGTGTCGGAGCGAATGTACGTCGGTTAATCGTTTAACTCACTTGGTGCATACCCCTATAAGTGCCTCTGTAGCGGGTTGACGGCGGGATAAGGGGAAAAGCCTTCTCTGTTTGACGGGCAGCCAGCGAAACGTTTTCCGGGAATGGGCCAACATTTGAATCGACCCGGTGTTGTGTCGTTTTCCCGACGCCGAACGCTATCTTTCGTTTCCATCTCCATAGTTATAGGATGACTGACTACGAAGCAACCACGGCACCGCGACGCCACGAGCCCGCGCCGGCCGGACCGCATATGCGGCGCGACCGCACCCGCGACGCCCTCCGCGACCACCCGCGCCGAAAGCGGGTGCCGGAAGCCCGTCACCCCCGTTTCATCGCGTGTCGCCGCAGCGGGCACGCGTGATGCGTGCCTGCCGCGACATCGGAAACGCGACAGGAGGTGTGCGATGCAGACGACCAGAACGCCGGCGGGACAGAGTCAGGACACGCCGTTGAACCCGGGCGACGAAGGGCCGCCCGATGCGCCGGGCGTCGGCGAGGATCTGTGCGGCCTGTGCCGCGGCACCGGCATGGTGGAAGGACAGCAGTGAGTGGTGTGTGGCGGCACCGGCAAGGTGCTGCAGGGAATCGGCGGCGGGTAGTCCGGGTGAATTCGAGAATGGGGCCGGGCGGCTTTAGCGTAGCAGAGCGATGTTCTTATCGATTCGGCCTTGAATCGTGTGCAACGTCTGTTCGGTGATCCCATGCGGATACAGCTTCCTGGCCAGCACCGCACACTGGCTGGCCACGTTGCAAAAGCGGGGTGCACTCGGGCACCCAACGGACAAGAGCCATTCGACCGGATACGTGCTGCGCGAAACGCCGGAATATCCGCCAGATCAGATCGCGCGCGTGAACGCCCTCAACGACCCAGACGCCGATCCCGCAGAAACGCATTCAACTCGCCGCCCGCATGTTCGATGTGACGCTTGAGCAGCGATGCCGCCGTGCGCGCATCGCCCTTGCGGCACAATGCGACCAACTCGGCATGTTCGGATTCGGCCACGTCGCGCGCGGCCTCGGACAACGACAGCTGCACGCGCGTGTAGCGGTCAGTCTGCTGCAGCAGCGACGCGACGATCGCCGCCGTCTTCGGCTGGTCGGCGCGCGACAGCAGCACATGATGCAGCTCGGTGTTCAGTTCACCCCAGCGTCCGGACTGGCTCGCGTGCAGCACCGCGCTGTATTCCTCGAGGATCGCATCGAGCCGCGCGAAATCCTCGGCGGTCAGTTTCGGAACCGACTTTTTCAGCAGCACGGGTTCGAGCAGCGCGCGCAACTCGAACAGTTCGGTGATGTCCTCCGGGGACAACTCCGAGACGATCGCTCCCTTGTGGGGCAGGATCTTGACGAGCCCCTCGCTCTCCAGCTGCACGAGGGCTTCGCGCAGCGGGATGCGGCTGATGCCGAGCTCGGTCGCCAGCGCATCCTGGCGAAGCTGGTAGCCGTCGACATACTCCCCTGTCAGGATACGGCGGCGCAATTCATTCGCTGCGGCTTCGGCGCGCGTGGCGTAGACAAGAGCAGGGCGTTTCTCGTTCATGTTGCGGTTCGGACGGAGGATGGCGGTCAGGCAGGCGCCGGTGCGGCGGCGGATATTGCATATTTTCTACAATATTAGCAGAGCGGTCTTGCGGTCGAGGGTCGGTGGCCGCATGGCTTCACGCTGCCGCGCCCTGCGGGCGGCCGACAAAAAGGTTCTTCGTGGATTTCCGCGGATATCGCTTGCCAACCCTCAGCGGACGGTCACTGAGTCGACCAACCGTGGGTCCTTTTGGGTTGACAGCGGTCATACGATGGCCGGCATCGCTCCGACTTTCCTGCAAAGGAGCCATCATCCCCGTTGCGGAAGAGAATCACGTCACTCCCTGGTCGCTTAAAGGATCAAGGAGTTGCCCAGCACCCTCGCGGCTTGGTGCAGGGGTTCGAAATACCGTTCAGCTGCCTCCTTCTCAGTGATTAGATTCCCGTGGATGATGATATTCAGTCCAGCGACATAATTGCCGGCGCTGTCCCGTATCGGCACGGCGATCGAGCAAAGATGCGGCTCAATCTGCTCGCTCGTGAATGCATAGCCATCCGTACGGACCTTTTGAATCAGGACCTTTAGTTCGTCCGGATCCGTCACCGTATGTTTGCTATATGCCTGGAACCGGTTGGTTCTAAGGTAGTTTTCCAACTCCGGCTCTGGCAAGTGCGCGAGTAGCGTTCGACCAATCGATGCGCAAAAGGCCGGTAGACGCCGACCAACATTCAGCGCCGGAGAAAGCACGCGGGAAGAGACCGAACGCGCCAGATAGACGATTTCGTCGCTATCGAGCACAGCGAGCGCGCACCCGTGGCCTAACGATTCTCCGAGTTGATCAAGAATGGGCTGAGCCAGTACGGCAACGGGCGAGGTCGACAGGTATGCGTGTCCCAGCGTCAGGATTCGCGGCCGCAGATAGAAATGCTTGGAGTCGTCCATCGCGGCAAAGCCGAGTTTCGTCAGGGTGTACAGACTCCGGCGAGCCGCTGCTCGCGGTATCCCGGTCAGATAGCTGACTTGAGCGATTGAAATCCGCTTGCGCTTCTCCGACAAAGTGAGAATCACTGCCAGTCCACGCGCCAATGCGGTAACGAAGTCGGGGTCATCGCGGTACCGCGCCATCGCGCCAGCGAGATAGGAATGTGGGTCGAGGCCCACCGGCGACGACGTGATGTCCTCGCTGCCCGCGGGCTGCTCCGACTTGACCCTGGATTTCATAAGATTTGCTCCCAAAAATTCCACACGTTCAACCGACACACCCGACTCTCAGCCGGGATCGCCGATCTCTGGTCTGACGAAACCAAGTCGTCCTTTCAAAACATGGTGACACGAAAGTGTGCGTATGTCGCACACTTTGTCGACACTCGCCCACTTTCGCTCTGAAGAAGACGTTAGGATTCAGTCAAACGCAGGTCGACCCCGACCTACGCTCAATAATCCGGGCCGTTGTCGCCGGGCCGCCGAAGCCAATATCCAACGGTTGACGTCGCGGGAATAGCAAAAGGAAAAGAGACAGACATGCAACAACCAGATCCTCGCCGACCATAAGGCGCGAGCGAAGCACGGGAATCGCTCACGCAACCGTGCTTCCCGACGTTCACCGTCGACGCATCCTGGCGACAGATCTCGCCTCCTAGCCATCGGCTTTTTCCGCGTTTCCAACTTATTGACCAAATGCGGCTCATCCGATCACAGGGTGATCGATACCTGAAATCGATAAAATCATGGAACTTAGTATGCCTAACATTGAAAAAAGCCGATTTTCTGCTGGACGCTCCGTCGACGTCGTGTGTCTCGGCCGACTGGCGGTCGATCTTTACGCGCAGCAAGTCGGCGCGCGCCTGGAGGACGTCTCGAGCTTTGCCAAGTACCTCGGCGGTTCGTCAGCGAACATCGCATTTGGCTGCGCCCGTCTCGGACTTAATTCGTCAATGCTGTCTCGCGTCGGGAACGATCACATGGGTCGTTTCCTGACCGAGACGCTGATGAACGAGGGTTGTGATGTGAGCCATGTCCGCATCGACGCGGAGCGCCTCACTGCATTAGTCCTGTTGGGACTGAAAGACCGCGACACCTTCCCTCTTGTCTTCTACCGTGACAACTGCGCCGACATGGCGATCGACGAATCGGACTTCGACGAGTCGTTTATCGCATCATCAAAGGCCCTGTTGATTACCGGCACGCATTTCTCGACAGATCAGGTGAATCGCACAAGTCGTCGCGCCCTTGAATACGCACGCCGCAATGGGGTTCGCACAGTCCTCGATATCGACTATCGACCGGTTCTGTGGGGACTGGCCGGGAAGGCCGACGGAGAAACCCGATTCGTCGCGAATGAAAGCGTTTCCGAGCATCTGCAGGACATCCTCCCGTTGTTCGACCTCGTCATCGGGACCGAGGAAGAGTTTCTCATCGCTGGAGCAACTCAGAATCTGACACAGGCGCTCGCTGCCGTTCGCGCCGTGACTGACGCAACACTCATCGTGAAACACGGCCCCCTCGGCTGTCAGATCATTGAAGGCGCGGTGCCGATGTCGATCGACGACGCGCCGATTCACGGTGGGGTCCGAGTCGAGGTCTTGAATGTGCTTGGTGCCGGTGACGCATTCGCGTCCGGCTTTCTCTCGGGCTGGTTGCGTGACGAACCCCTTGATGCGTGCGCGCGCATGGCAAACGCATGCGGCGCCCTCGTCGTGTCGCGTCACGGCTGCGCGCCCGCCATGCCGACCCCCGCGGAACTGGCGCACTTTCTTGAAGCGGCAGCGCAAGAGCCTGCTCGAATGACTCGTCCGGATCTCGACTCCAGACTCGCGCATCTGCACCGGGTATCGCCGGCCCGCAAGGAATGGACCGAAGTGCTTGGCTTCGCCTTTGACCATCGGCCGCAATTCCTCGAAATGGCGCGGCAAAACGGCGCAGACGAAACAAGAATTGCCGCATTGAAGGCGCTCTTCGTGGAGGCTACCGCTCAGACCGAAAAGCACCTCGCTCTGGAAGGCAGAATCGGCGTGCTGATCGACGGGCGCTATGGCCAGGACGCCCTGAATGCTGCAACGGGGCGCGGCTGGTGGATCGGTCGCCCCGTCGAATTGCCAGGTTCCGTTCCACTTGCGTTCGACCACGGTAGGTCCGTTGGAACAACGCTGATCGACTGGCCGCAAGAACACATCGCGAAGTGCCTTGTGCAATATCATCCGGATCACCCCGCCGAGTTGCTGCTCGAGCAAGAGACCCAGATCCAGGCGCTCTACGACGCAGTGAAAAAGAGCGGCAACGAATTGCTGCTCGAAGTCATCGTCCCTAAAAATGGTCCTGCGATCAAGGACGATACGGTGTACCGGGCCCTCACCCGTTTGTACAACATTGGCATTTTCCCGGAGTGGTGGAAGCTTGAATCGATGAGCCGCGCTCAGTGGCATGACATCGACCGGCTCATCGCAGAGCGTGACCCCTACTGCCGCGGTGTCGTGTTGCTCGGTCTGTCCGCGCCGATCGACAAGGTGTGTGAGGGATTCAAGGCAGCAGCCTCGTCCGCTACGTGTCGCGGTTTCACGGTAGGTCGGACGATCTTCAACGAACCGAGCCGTGCCTGGTTCGCAGGTGAAATCGACGATAGCGAGCTGATCGCCCGCGTACGCAAGACGTTCGAGACCTTGATCGAGGCGTGGCGCGCTGCACGCGCGAATGCCGAAAGCCTGGTGTCGCAGGAGCGTACAGCATGAATCGCGTCGAACGCCGTGCCGTAGTACGAGACGAAAATGCTGATTGCCAGACGCTTCGTCTCACCGTTGCACAAGCTATCGTACGCTATCTCGGCGCGCTCCGGACTGAATCGGGGGAACCGCTCTTCGGCGGGGTTTTTGCGATCTTTGGTCACGGCAACGTCGCGGGTATCGGGGAAGCGCTCTATCAATACCGCGACACGTTGCCGACTTATCGCGCGCATAACGAACAGGCGATGGCGCACACCGCCATCGCCTACGCGAAGGCACACATGCGCCGGCGCATGATGGCCGTCACCACCTCGATCGGTCCCGGGGCCACCAACCTCGTTACTGCCGCCGCGCTTGCACACGTCAACCGGTTGCCGGTGTTGCTTCTTCCTGGAGATACCTTCGTATCGAGAGCGCCGGATCCGGTGTTGCAGCAAATCGAAGACTTCCACGACGGCGGTGTCTCGGCCAACGACGCGCTCAAGCCCGTATCGCGGTACTTCGATCGAATCATCCACCCGGCTCAGTTGCTGAGCGCGTTGCCGCGTGCCATTCGTGTACTCACCGACGCCGCGATGTGTGGCCCCGTGACACTTGCACTGCCACAGGACGTACAGACGATGGCATTCGACTACCCGGCATGGTTCTTCGAGCCGCGTGTCGTCGAGTTTCATGCACCAGAAGCGGTACCTCGTGAGATCGAGCGTGCGGCCGATTTGTTGCGCCACGCCGAACGCCCGCTAATCGTATCCGGCGGTGGCGTGCTGTACGGCGGGGCCGCGAATACCTTGCGTCAATTTGCCGAGCGGCATCGTATTCCTGTTGCCGAGACGCAGGCCGGAAAAAGCGCGCTTGCGTGGGATCACCCTCTCCTGCTCGGCGGCGTCGGTGTGACCGGCGCCACTTCCGCAAACGAGGCTGCCGCCGAAGCAGATTGCATTGTTGGTGTCGGCACCCGACTGCAGGACTTTACGACGGGATCGAACTCGTTATTCGCCGGGGCGAGACTGATCAGCATCAACGCGAACGCTTTCGATGCCATCAAGCAGAACGGCATCGCGGTCGAAGCCGATGCCTGCGCCGCGCTCGAAACCTTGAGCGCCGCGTTGGGAGAGTGGCGTGCCCCCTCGCCGTGGACGGCCGGTGCGCAGCGGCGCGCGCAACGCTGGCGCGACACCGTCGCTCTGGTCACTCATACGTGGCTTGACGGACGTCTTCCCAACGAAGCCGACGTCATCGGAGCGGTCCAACGGTCGAGTGAGCGATCTGCCAGCGACGACATCGTGGTCTGCGCGGCCGGAACACTCCCGGCGGATCTCGAGAAGTTCTGGCGCACCAGCACGCCAGGCGGCTATCACATGGAATACGGCTACTCATGCATGGGTTACGAGATCGCCGGTGGACTGGGCGTGAAGCTCGCCCGACCAGAACGCGAAGTCATCGTGATGGTGGGCGACGGCAGCTATCTGATGATGAATAGCGAACTCGCTACTTCGGTGATGCTCGGCGCCAAGCTGATCGTCGTTCTCCTCGACAATCGCGGCTTTGCCTGCATCAACCGGTTGCAGCAAGCGTGCGGGAGCGCTCCATTTAACAACCTGCTTGACGATTGCCAGCAAGGGCCCGACGGCGCCCCGATCATCGATTTCGCACTGCACGCAAGATCGATGGGCGCTCTCGCAGAGCATGTTGCCAGCCAGAAGGATTTCGACGCCGCGATGCGACGCGCGCGCGCGACCGATCGAAGCTATCTCATCTGCATCGACACCGATCCCAACCGGCCGTCAAAGGACGGCGGCTGCTGGTGGGAAGTTGCAGTCCCCGCGGTCTCCCAGCGCGATGCTGTACGGGACGCGCGAACGGGTTACGAAAGCGCGCTGGCCGCACGCGCAAAGCGTTCACGAGCTGCGCGAGGAGAATGACGATGAGCCTGCTGGTAAAGGGGTCTGACAAAGGACAGACCATTAGTCGGGTAACGCCTGAGTCGGCTAACTGGAAGCATGTCGGGTTTGCCGCCTATCGTATCGGGCAAGGCAGTTCCGTGACGATCGACGAGCCGAGGCGCGAAGTATGCATCGTGGTTCTCACCGGAAGTGTGAGCGTCGAGGCTGGCGAACAGCGTTGGGAGTCAATCGGTACTCGACAAAGCGTCTTTGAAAATCAGGCACCGTATGCCCTGTATCTTCCGCCCGGCCTTCCCGGACGCGTGTACGCCGAAAGCGCAGCCGAAATAGGCGTTGCCAGCGCACCCGGGACAGGCGTCTTCCCACCGCGCCTGATCACTCCCGACCAAATGAAGCGCACGACACGCGGGACGGGTGCGAACACCCGCTACGTCTGCGACATCCTCCCTCAGACCGAGCCCGCCGAAGGGTTACTCGTTGTCGAGGTGATAACGCCAGGGGGCCATTCGTCGAGCTACCCGCCCCATAAACACGATCAGGACAACGTGCCGATCGAAAGCTCGCTCGAGGAAACGTACTACCACCGCCTTGATCCGCCGCAGGGGTTCGCGTTTCAGCGCGTGTATACGGACAACCGCGATCTCGACGAAACGATGACTGTCGAAAACCACGACGTCGTGATGGTGCCGCGCGGTTATCACCCGGTTGTCGTCCCTTATGGCTACGACAGCTACTACCTGAACGTCATGGCCGGAGACAAGCGCACCTGGCATTTTGCGAACGATCCCGATCACGACTGGATCGCCGTGCGGGACAGAAAACGCCTCGATGCGACGGCAACGAAAGAGGAAAAGCAATGAGCCGGCCAAAGCTTGCGGTTAACGCGGAAATGACGTTCACGGATCTGCCCTTCTACGAGCGGATCGGACGCTTGCACGATCTAGGCTTTCGCGTGGGCCTGTGGAGCCTGGACGGCTACGATGTCGATCGGCTTGCCGACACGGGTGCGACCTATTCGATGATCGACGGATGCGGCCGCGGTAACCTGGCAGTGTCCGACGCATCCGACGCGATGATCGCGTCAATTGCGGAACAAATTCCACTTGCCAAGGCCATCGGACGACCGTCGCTGAATCTGCACGGCGGCAAGCTGACCAAGGATGGTCCCGCGGTGAATCCCATCTGGCACGTAACAGGTGAGATGTGGATGAACGCGAGGAGCACGCTGTGCCGGATCGCCGAGCTAGGCGACCAGCACGACGTCGATTTCACGATCGAGAATCTGAATCCATTGGATCATCCGGGCGTCCCCTTCCACAGGGCGACTGACATTCTCGCGCTCGTCAAATCGGTCAACAGCCCTCGTATCCGCATGAACCTTGATCTTTTTCATGCACAAAAGGATGGCGGAAACCTGGTCGATTTGCTCGAAAGGTGCCGTGGCTATGTGGGAGAAGTCCAGATTGCCGATGTGCCCATGCGTGACGTTCCCGGTCGCGGAGAGATCCACTATTCCAACATCGTCGACGCGATGGTCAAGCTTGGATACGACTGCAGCGTCGGCCTCGAGGCATTTGCGCCGGGCGATTGCGAAGCCGAGCTCGCCAGATTCAGAACCATTTTTTCGGCGTTTCACGGCTGACAGGCAACCCGAAAAATCAGAGCATGAGGAGTCGTCGAATGAAGATTGGTGCCATCACAAACCACATTAGCGAAGACCTTGAGTACGGTCTCAAGGTATTGCGCGAGTTGAACCTCCCTTACGCAGAATTCTGCGGCGCGTGGAACCTCTCCGCCGGCTGTCACGATGAAGTGCAGACAGAGGAAATCGTGCGACTTGTCAAGGCATCAGGGTGCCCTGTATCGGCCGTCTCGCCGCGCTCGTTCTACATGCTTCCGGTTCTCACGACCGATGTCGCCGACGCGGAGTATCAGCAGGATCTCGCCGCATTCCGCAAGTCGATTGCGCTTGCAAAGCGGCTCGGTACCCGGCTCGTGCGTGCGATGCCGTTTCAGCGACCACCGGTAATCTTCGGTGCACACGGCGCTGAACGGTTCCTCGCAAACCAGAACCGTGCGTGGCCCAGCTTGCTCCGGCTATACGAGGAGCCATTGCGTATCGCTGAAGAGAACGACATTGTGATCGCAGTGGAAACGGGCTTCGATACGATGCTCAGTTCCTGTTCCCTCGCCGCACGTATGGTCGAGGAAATGGGATCGAAGCATCTGCGCATCATGCTCGACACCGGCAACAACCTCTATTCGACCGAGACGCCCTATCCGGAAGCCTACGAGAAGATTCGCGATTATCTCGTGCACATCCAGCTGAAGGACGCGCGCGTGGACGTCAAGAACGGCACCGTCGAATTTTGCGCACTGGGCGAAGGCGATCTGGCCGAATATCTTGTGCCGCTTGCGGATGCACTTCGCGCCGACAACTTCGACGGCGTGGTCTCGCTGGAAAACGTCTACCGCCCCGTGGGCGATACCCTCGAAGAAAGCTTCCGTCGCTCAGTGGGACGATTCATCGAAGTGTTTGGCTCTGCCCCGGAATCGACAGGTCACAAGGAAACTCGGAAGAGCGTCGCGACGAGCGAATAGTCGCGCAGTCACAGGTCGAAGCTGTTCTTGAAAGCTTCAAGCAGCCTCGACATAAATTTATGTCTTTTAGGAGTATTGAATCATGAAGAAAGTCGGTGTGGTTGGGCTCGGAAACATGGGTATGGGCATGGCGAAAAACCTGGTCGCAGGCGAATTCGCAGTCACGGCCTACGACATGAGCAAGGACAAGCTGGACGATTTCGTCGCGTACGGCGGCAAAGCCAGCGCGAACGTTGCTGCGGTAGGCGCGGCGTCGGACGTCGTATTCGTGATGGTCGTCGATGCTCGACAGACCAGGGATGTATTGGTCGGAAACGGCAAGCTTCTCGCCTCGATGAAACCGGGATCCGTTGTGGTGCTCACCGCTACGATCGGCAGTCCCGCTGTTCGCGAAATGGGAGAAGCCGCGAAGGAATACAAGATTCACGTCATCGATTCGCCCGTCTCCGGCGGAAGAATCGGAGCCGACGCGGGCGAACTGACGCTCATGATGTCGGGCAACAAGGAAGCCTACGAAATGTGCCTTCCGGCATTCAAGGCCATCGCGAAGAATATCAACTACATCGGCGAAGAAATCGGTAAGGGCCAGGTCATGAAAGCCTGTCTGCAGGGCCTCGTCGGCTGTATCTACTCCGGGATCTTCGAGGTACTCGCACTCGGCGTGAAGGCGGGTCTTTCGGCTGAGTCGATCTTCAACGTCATCGGCACGAGCGTTGCCAATACACCGATTTTCCAGAACACCGTGCCGGTGATCATGGATCGCAAGTTCACGGGAAGCGGATCCAACATCTACAACACGTACAAGGATCTGACCATCACGATGGCCCTCGCGCAGGAGAACGGCGTGCCGATGATGACCACCGGCGTGGCGACCCAGTTCTTCCAGGCGGCCAACACGCGGTATCCGACGGACGACAACCAGTGCCTTATCAAGCTTCTCGAGGAAGTGATCGGGGTTGAAGTGAAACGGGCAAACACCTGAGCGAACTAGCGAAGGGATAACAGTTGGAGGAGATGAGACATGAGCACGTCATCAGAACGCATAACCCGCAGTAAATCTCAGGTCAACAAGGCAGCAGCCAGCGGCTGGATGGGATCTGCACTCGAGTACTACGATTTCTTCGTCTACGGCACAGCGGCGGCGCTGTTCTTTCCGCAGTTGTTCTTCCCCAAGGGCGATCCGACGGTTGCGATCATGACGTCGCTGGCGACCTATGCCGTTGGCTTCGTCGCTCGACCGTTCGGCGCGTTCTTTCTCGGCCATTGGGGCGACCGGCACGGTCGGAAGAGCGTGCTCGTTTTCTCGATGATCCTGATGGGGATTTCTACTGCGTGTGTCGGCCTCTTGCCGACCTATGAGCAGGTAGGTGTCTGGGCTCCGGCGACGCTCATCATCTTGCGCCTGATTCAAGGCTTCGCACTGGGCGGCGAACAGCCCGGCGCCAACTCGATGGTCCTTGAGCACGCGCCCTTCGGCCGACGTGGCTTCTATGGAAGCTTCATCGCGCAAGGCACGCAGGCGGGGCAGATTCTCGCCGCAGGCGTCTTCCTGCCGCTCCTTCACTTCATGCCGCAGCAGATGTTCTATAGCATCGGCTGGCGGATTCCGTTCCTGTTCTCCGTGGCAATCGTGATCGTTGGCCTGTTCGTTCGCCGGAAGGTCGACGAAACCCCGGAGTTCACGAGAGAACAGATGTCCGGTCAGGTCTCGAAAGCGCCCATTCTCGAGACCTTCCGTTTCGCATGGCCGGATATGCTGAGAGTGATCGGGATGGCACTCGCTTACGTTGTACCGGCAACGATTACGGTGTTCGGAGCCGCCTATGCTGCACAGCCCGCCTATGGAATCGGGTTCCCGAAGGAACTGTTCCTCTGGATTCCAGTGCTGGGTAATGTAATTGCCGTTGTCACGATACCGTTCGCGGGCGCTCTCTCGGACAAGATCGGTCGTCGGCCGACGTTCGTGATCGGCATGATCTGCTCCGGCATTGCCACTGTTCTCTACCTCTACGCCATCAGCATTCACAGCGTCATGCTCACGTTTATCGTCTCGATGATCGCGTGGGGTGTGGTCTATCAAGGCTACAACGCTATCGTACCTAGCTTCTGGCCCGAGCTTTTCCCGACGCGCTTCCGGGTTGCCGGCAACGCGATCTCTCACAACATCGGTGTCGTGCTTGGCTCCTTCATCCCGATTTTGCTCGTGGCCGTCGCTCCGCCGGGCACGTCCAATATTCCGATGAGGGTCGGTGCGATTGCCTTCGCGGTCGCCTGTCTTGCGGCGTTCGCCGCATGGAGCGCACGCGAGACATATCGTGTTCGCATGGAAGACCTTGGCAACAAGCATGCGATACCAGTCGACAAGATCGAGTACGAACTAATCCGAAAGGAAGCGATCCGCAAAGTCCCGTCCAGCCAGCCCTTCGCTGAAGAACACGGACACTCCTGATTCGAACCAGCCCTGCTGTTTGATCGCGACACGGCAGGCCCTCGACGTCTCGATCACCGGAGATAAAGCAATGAACCGGGAACGTTCCTGACTGAGCGAGCCCCACGCCTTGCACCGCGCGTGGCCTGGAAACTTCCGCCACGCTCAATTCACCTACCGCGTTACGTCCATCACGAGGAGACTCACGTGACAGCAGACAACGACAAGTCGGTCCGAATCGCAGTAGCAGGTGCCGGCCTGATTGGGCAAGAGCACATCAAACGGGTTCTCGCGACGCCGGGTGCCAGGCTGGCCGCCATTGTCGACCCTGCCCCGAAAGCAAAAGAGCAAGCAAATAGCCTTCAAGTCGCCTGGTACCCGGATCTGGAAGTCATGTTGGCTACTGACAAGCCCGATGGCGTCGTTGTCGGACTGCCGAACCCGCTTCATTTCCAGACAGGTATGCAGTTGGTCAGGCATGGGGTGACGATGCTGATGGAGAAGCCAGTTTGCGATTCCGTCGCCGAGGCTATCCGGTTCGCCGACGCAGCCGAGCAGGCCAACATTCCCGTTCTCGTTGGTCATCATCGGCGTCACAGCCCGCTCACGCAACGCGCGAAGGCCATCATCGACTCGGGACGACTGGGGCGAATCACGGCTGTGCAGGGATTCTGCTGGTTCCTCAAGCCAAGGGACTACTTCGAAGGGAAGACCGCATGGCGCGGTCAGCCCGGTGCCGGCGTCCTGCTTCTGAATCTCATTCACGTCATTGACGATCTTCGGAACCTCTGCGGCGACATCGAAAGCGTGCAGGCGGCGGCGTCGAATGCGGCGCGTGGCTTTCCGGTCGAAGACACCGTCGGCATCATCCTGCGATACCGCAACGGTGCCATCGGTACGTTGGCAATTTCCGATGCTGCCGCGGCACCATGGAACTGGGAGATGACGGCGGGCGAGAACAGGGCTTTTCCTCGAACAGATGAAGCCTGCTATTTCATAGCGGGCATGGAGGGCTCCCTGTCGGTTCCACGTCTTGAGCTCTGGAGTCATGGAACCGACTTGAGCTGGTGGTCCCCCCTGCGCTCAGAGCGGGCCGCTGTGCCCGAACAGGATCCGTTCACATTGCAGTCGACCAGTGATCCGTTGTCCAACCAGATGCAACATTTTTGCGAGGTCATCCGCGGTACCACGAAACCTCTGCTCGACGCGCGTGGCGCGGCCAGAACGCTGGCGGCCACTCTTGCAGTGAAGGAAGCGGCTGCGACCGGTCAGGTCGTCACACTTTCGTAGCGGCCGCCAATTGGACTCGTTCCGCATTCGACGCATCCCCTATCCCCTACCGTGGAAGGGAGCGAAGCCGCGTAAGGAAGGCGAGCACGAAAGGCCCGTCGATGGATTCACCCCTTTTGAAGAGGCAACAAATGAAGATCGGGCTCGTTTCCGACAGTCTGTCCCACCTCTCGTTGGAAGATCTGCTCCAGGCAGCACAAGAGACAGGAATCGAAGGCGTAGAGATCAACACCGGCAACTGGTCGTCGGCCCCGCACGTCGATCTCGATGGCTTGCTCGTCAGCAGTGACAAGCGACGCGCATTTCTCGATGCCCTCGACAGTCGCGACCTCTCCCTGATCGCCCTGAATTGCAATGGCAATCAGCTTCATCCGACGGACGGAGCGCGACAATCGGCGGTGATACGCAACACGATCCGGCTCGCCGCCGAGCTGGGTCTCGACAAGGTGTGCCTCATGTCGGGTCTACCGGGCGGTGCACCCGGCGATCGCACGCCAAACTGGATCGTGTCGTCGTGGCCTCCGGAAACGCAACAGGTACTCGACTGGCAATGGAACGAAGTCCTGTTGCCGTACTGGAGCGCGCTCGTGAAGTTCGCGTCGGAACAGGGGATCAACAAGCTGTGTATCGAACTGCACGGCAATCAACTCGTTTACAACGTTCCGACACTGCTGAAGCTTCGTGCGGCGGTGGGTCCAATCGTCGGTGCAAACCTCGATCCAAGTCATTTGATGTGGATGGGGGCTGATCCGCTGGAAGCCGTCGATGCCCTTGGCGACGCGATCTATCACGTCCACGCAAAAGACACCCGAATCAACGCGGCCCGGTGCGCCACGACGGGGTTACTCGAGAACGGTCCTCTCGACAACATCGCAGCGCGTGCATGGAGCTATATCACGCTCGGCTATGGGCGCCCGGAAGCCTGGTGGAAAGACTTTTGCTATCGCCTGCGCGTGAATGGCTACGATGGCTGGCTTTCCATCGAACATGAAGACGTGCTGATGTCACGTATCGAAGGGGTGCGCCGCTCGGTTGCTTTGCTCAAATCGGCGGCACCCGTCGACGTGGCCGACTTCGCGCCTCAGCCTATCTGATTCATGGAGGACATCATGCCCGAAACGAAACCCGCGATCCTGATCGGCCTGATCGGCGCAAACCTTCAGTTTTCCAAAGCGCCTCAGGTTCATATGCAGGAAGGGGAAAATTGCGGAATGCGCTACGTCTATCGCCTGATCGATCTGACCGCGCTGGGTCTCGGTAATGATGCGTTGCCGAACCTTCTCCAGGCGGGACGACAGCTCGGCTTCAACGGCTTTGCCGTCACCCATCCCTGCAAGGAGGCTATTCTTCCGCACCTTTCCGAACTATCTGACGATGCACGGTTGCTGGGCGCCGTGAATACGGTCGTGCTCGAAGACGGCAAGTGGATCGGTCACAACACTGACTGGTTTGGGTTCGCGAACTCGTTCCGGCGTGACATGGCGGGTGTCAGAACTCATCGGGTAGTTCAACTGGGGGCAGGTGGCGCGGGGAAGGCCGTCGCCCATGCTTTACTCACGTGCGGAGTTCAGCGCGTGGATCTCTGGGTCCGCAATCCGCAAAAGGCAAAGCCTGTAATCGACGGTCTCGCCGCTGTTCACGGCGCCGACCGGATCGGTCTTGTCAACAACCTGGCCATGGCCATTGCCGGTGCGGACGGGCTCGTCAATGCGACACCCATCGGTATGGACGCACATCCCGGGTGCCCACTCCCGACACATCTATTGCGCCCCGACCTGTGGGTCGCCGACCTCATCTACTCGCCTGCGGAGACAGAACTGCTTGGAGCAGCCCGCCTCAAGGGAGCCCGAACACACAACGGCGAAGGCATGTTCTTTTCGCAGGCCGCCGAGCAGTTTCGTCTGTTCACGGGAGTCTCGCCAGACGAGCGACGCATGAAAGAACACCTGAAACTGATCAGTCGGACCAGACACCAGGCTACTTGTCAGCCCGGAGCGTGACATCGTCGGACTCGTCGCCAGCCTGCGTTCCGATCGGTTTACAGCAACATTGCAGCATAATGGGGCGCCGTGGCCGCGGCGCCTCGTACGACCCACAACCTGGATGAACGATTGCAGAGTCGAATCGGCGATGATACAGATCGCCATGGTCAACGATCGCTGGACATATTGCCGGGTATCAAACCGGGCCGACCCAAGAACGCACTGAGAACTGAATGGCTGTTACCCGCTTAGCTAACGTCCCAATGACAGCCGAGGCTGGCGTCGCGCTGATGGTAGTCACGACCGCGACCTTTGCCGCGAGCGATTCCGTCGTTAAAGTAATCGGTACGGCGGTCCCCTTGACAGCAATTCTTCTTGGACGCTACATATTCCAGGCAATCGCTCTCGGTGCATGGCAGGCTAGAGGCGGAATCAGTCGGTTCCGCCACGTGGGTACGCTGAAGCTTCAGGTGTTGCGCGCTTTTCTCCTGCTCCTTAATTCAGCCTGCACTTTTGCCGGATTGCGCCTTTTGGCACTGCCGGTCAGTACGTCGCTCGCGATGATGGCGCCATTGATATCGACGTTGCTCGCGGCGACGCTGCTCAACGAAGAAGTGTCGAAGGCCAAGTGGTCCATGGTGACGCTAGGCTTCATCGGGATGCTGATCGTCGTCAGACCAGGCAGCGGCGAGTTCAGTTGGGCGGTTGCATTTCCTATCGGCGCTGCCACAACCTTTGCGTGCTTCCAGGTTGTCTCGAGCAAGTTGTCGACATCTGGCGACCCTGTTACAACCAATTTCTATACCGCACTGATCGCGAGCATCGCATTAGCGTCGCTTCTATGGGTCGACCAGGCCACTCTTCTTCCTGCGATCCGCGAGGTCACTGCTGGGAGCTGGCTTTTGGTCATCTTGATGGCATCGCTTGCCACTTCGGGTCATCTGCTTATGCTTCAGGCGTTGCGTCGAACGCCGCTTGCCGTGCTGACTCCGTTTGGCTACGCTCAACTTGCCTTCGCCACATTCTTCAGTTGGCTGCTGTTCGGGAAGGTTCCGGACCTGTGGACCGTTGCCGGAATGATCGTGATCGCGGTCAGCGGGATCGGCACCATGTTTATGCACGCGCGCCCGCGGGCTCAGTGAGCGTGGCGGTTCAATTAATAGCGGTTCATGTGGGCCCGGCCATCATTGTCGTCCGTCGATGCAGTCGTCCCCTGGTCTCTCAGGTTCTGCGACCTCAACGGGCGAGAACAATAGACATCAACTGACGGCGTCGGGTACAGACACGGCGTCGGATCGCCAAGGTTGACTGAAACCTGCTCAGGACCGCTATCCGTATGAGGGCATTAATCGGCAAGCGCGCGTCGCGCATCGGGCGGGTTTCGCAGTGGAGCAGCAGAATGGAGCGAGTAAACAGGATGTCGAGACAACCGGACACTCGGGTCGCTGCAAGATTCACGGTGGGCGGATTTACGATGCCGCGTCGTGATGAATCGATACACTGCCGTACTCGGCGTGCACCATTAAAAGAACTCCGCGGCCCGCGCCAGAATGTCGCGCTTTTCTCTGATGCTCGAGTTTGCGGTCGAACCTACCCGGTGGATCAGACCGTCGCGACGGTAGCACCGAGTATTCCGTGTTCGACCAGAGCGTGCGACACGAAGCCGGACGCGATCACTTGCACGACAAACTCATTCAGAAGGCGAAATGCGGCCGGTCTGCCCTTGGGTGTTCCCATTGCCTGCTCGATGACCATGAATTGGCCGGGAAGCATTCGCAAACCGGGCAACCTGTTTGCATCGAATTCGAGTTGCTGCCTGACGCCAGCCGCGACTTCACACCCTTGCGCCAGCATTGTGTCGACGACGGCCGGCGAGGTCGCGGACCTCACGATCGTCGCATTGTGAAGCATGCGTGTGAGGTATAGATCGTACGCGCTTCCCTTGCCGACGACGACACGGGTGCCGATTTCGTCTACCGCTTCGTTGGAGCGGACAGGAGAGACCTCGGGCACGAGATAGGCCCCTTCGATCAGGACGTAAGGGCGAGTCTGATCCATCGCATTGCCACGTACGGGGTCGCGAGCGACGAACGCAACGTCCCACTCGCCGCGCTCGCAGCCGGCCACCACGTCGCCGGCTGCGTCGTACAGGACGAGTTGGAGCGAAACGTCGAGCAGCCCGGCCAGTTTCGTAGCCAGATCGACGGAGACGCCTTTCGCTTCGCCCGACTCCGGATCACGATGGGCGAGAATCGGATTGCCGAAATTAATGGCTGCACGAACGCATCCGGCCGGTGTCAGTTCGGCGATGCCCTGCGAAGTCACATACATGCTGTTCGATGTCGTATGCATTGTCTCGACGACCTGCTTCATGCGATTGGCTCGACGCAGCCCGCTGCATCCGGCCATCCTGTCCGTGGCGTTACTTGACGCGGTTCACGAAGTCATTCGTATACGTTCTGGACAGGTCGATATGCTTCCCCTTGATATTGGGATTGAAATCGCTCAGCACCTTGAGCACGGTTTCCGGGCCGCCTGCAGGCATCTTGCCGTCCGACGAGTACATCGGCAGCGAGGCTTTCAGCGCCTGGACATAAAGTACCTTGTTGCCGCCGTAGTAATCCGCCGGCATCTTTGCGGCGATTTCGTCAGCGGAATGGGTGTGGATAAACTGCAGCGTTCTGACAAACGCTCTCGCGAGCTTCGCCGTTTCCGGTTTGTGCGCGTCCGCCCACGTGCGCTGGACATACAGACTGGAGGCAGGATAAAGCCCACCGAGCGCCGCTTTGGTGCCATCGATGCTACTCAGGTCCACCAGCACCTTCGCATCGCCCCCCGCTCGCAGCAGAGACGTCGTGGGTTCGGTCGTCCATGCCACGTCGACACGCTTCTGCTTCAACGACGCAATCAGGCTGTTACCCGCACCGACCGGCAACATCGAATAGTCGGTTGTGTTGAGGCCGTGGCGAGCGGCCAGATACTGACCGAGAAACGTCGAGGATGATCCAAGCCCCGTCACACCCAGCGTCTTCCCCTTGATGTCGCCCATGCTTCTGATCTGACCGGCGACATCCGAGCGAACCATCTCCATGCTGCCGGGCACGAGCCCGAACACAACGATGGTTTCGATTTCCTTCCCCTTCGCCTGCAGATCGATCGCGTGATCGTAGAAGCCGACCACCGCTTGCGCGGCGCCCGCGAGCAGCTCGTTCTCGGCATCCACGCCAGCTTGCTGCGACTGGAGTTCGACGTCGAGACCTTCGTCCTTGAAGTAGCCGAGATTTTCAGCCAGCTTCGGCGGTAGATAGATCAGCTTGTTGATGCCTCCGACAAGTATCGTGATTTTTTCTGCCGCGACAGCGTTGGCTCCGTGAAACGCGCACAGAGTTGCTGCGACGATGGCGCTACGACGAATGACTCGATGCATGAAATGTCTCCTCCTATTGATCGACGCCGGATGCGCCGCGCTATATCGGGGCGGTTGCGCCGCGACCTTATTCAACATTCACGGCGGACGCCGGAACCAGAACGGAACCTTCCATCAATCGGCGGGCACTTCGGCTCATGATGGCCTTGGTCACGACCCAGGTTCCGTCACGCTGCTCCGCTTCCGCGCCCACTGCCATCGTTCCTGACGGGTGGCCGAACCGGAGTTGCGATAGCGTTCTGCCGCTCACGAGGCGGTTGACGATCGTACCGGGAATGGCGCCCGCGACCGCCAGCGCGACGGCACCCGTACCCGTCATCGCATGATGAAGCTTGCCCATCGACAGAATGCGCGCGTTGATATCCACCACGTGCGGATCGACGCGCTTGCCGCTCGATGCAACGTATTCCGCGGGCATCGAGACAAACGCCAGTTTCGGCGTGTGAGGCCGCAGTGACGTCACTTCCTCAGCCGTCGCAGCCAACCCCATTCGCACGGCAGCGTGTGCGCGGATTGCCTCGCACTTGGCCAACAGCGCGGCGTTGCCGTTCACTTCCGCCTGCATCTCGTTCCCGCGCAGGCCGAGCGCTTCCGCATCGATGAATATCGCCGGATTGCCGGCATTGATCAGCGTGACCTCGAATACGCCGTGACCGGGTACGTCGATCGAGTCGATCGAACGGCCGGTAGGAAACATGCCGCCTGTCACGTCCTCGCCCTCTTCAGCACCGCCCGGATCAAGGAACTCGATTCGGATCTCGGCTGCGGGAAACGTGACGCCATCGAGCTCGAAATCGCCTTCCTCGACGACTTCACCGTTCTTCATCGGCACGTGGGCGATGATTTTCGCGTTAATGTTCGCCTGCCAGATGCGCACCGTCGCCACGCCGTTTTCAGGTGCGTCGACGAGGCCCTGAGCGATCGCAAAGGGGCCGACCGCCGATGTCAGATTCCCGCAATTGCCCGACCAGTCGATGACGGGGTTCTCGATGGATGCCGCGCCAAACCAGTAATCGACATCGCAATCCGGTCGCGTCGACGGCCCCACCAGGACGACCTTGCTCGTGCTCGAAGTCGCGCCGCCCATCCCGTCGATCTGCTTGCCGTACGGGTCCGGGCTGCCAATCACCCGAAGCAGGATTTCGTCACGCCGAGCGGCGTCCGCCGGCAGGTTGTCGGCACGAAAGAAGACGCCTTTGCTGGTACCTCCTCGCATGTAGACGGCAGGGATGCTGTACTGCCCCATGAATTACTCCTCGTTTGTCTTGAATAGGATGCAGACCGGACTGCCAGTCTCGATGACGCGACCAGTCGGTACCGGTCGGCCCATCGCCGCATCGACGGCGTACTGGACGATCGTGTGCGAATGCTCGTTGGCGACGTACAAATAGCGACCGTCGGGGCTCAAGCAGAGAAAACGCGGACATACACCCAGTGCGGACGTCCAGTGAACGCTCGCGGGCAGCCCTGTCGCGGCGTCCAGCGCCACGGTCGCGACACTGTCGTGCCCGCGATTGGTCACGTGAAGCGCGCGTCCATCCGGCGCGATCGCTATGCCGGCGGCACGGGACTGCCCGTGGAACGCTGCGGGGATGATCGAAACCGTGCTGAGCGGTTCGAGTTGCCCGGTCTGCGGCTCGAATGACCACGTGGTGACTGTGGAGTCGAGTTCGTTCGACACATAAATCAGCGGCAATTCCGGATGGAACGCGGCATGGCGCGGCCCCGCCCCTTCGCGGCAGCGCGCGCTCCGCACGACCGGCGAACCCGCGCCCTCGGCCCAACAAACGGCGAAGACCGTGTCGAGGCCTTTGTCCGGGACGATATGCCAGTCCGTATCGAAGCGGCGTGTGACGTATCGAGAAATGTGATGCGGGTGGGATCCGGTCTGCTCGATGCGATGCGGGCCTGTCTTGCCGGTCAACGAGAGCACCGGCGCAATGACCTCGCCCAGTCGGCCGTCGTCGGCAATCGCCAGCCTGCTCGCCGTCCCCGTCGCGTAACCCGCCACAACCAGCGATGTGCCATCGCGAGACAACGCGAGATGGACCGGATTGCGTCCCTCGCACGGCTGATCGTTCAGCGCCGCAATGCGTCCCGTTGCCGGATCGACGCGATACGCGCTGACCGAGCTTCCGTCGCCATGCACGGCATAGAGCACATCCTGGCGGGCGTTGAATGCCAGGAAGCTCGGGTTGACGAGCGGTTCGAGCGTCTGCAGGTGCGCCCAGGCGCCGGTATCGTCTACCTCGTACACGACGATACCGGTCCCTCGCGCATTGCGCTCCCGCGTGGTACGGCAGCCCACGTAGGCGAACGTGCGAGACATGATCAGGCTGCCTTGCCAATTTCGTCGGCGATCCGCGGAAGCAGGCCGCCTGCATTGAAGATTTCCGCTTCCTCCTCCGTATCGATGCGACATTGGACCGGCACGCTGGCGACTTCCCCGTTCTTGCGCGTGATCCGCAGCGACAGCGGCATCGACGGCGCGACCGGACCACTCAGCCCGTCGATCGCGAATACTTCGGAGCCGTCGATCCGCAACGTCGTCCGGTCGGTTCCATCGGGAAACTCGAGCGGCAACACGCCCATGCCGACCAGGTTCGAACGATGGATGCGCTCGAAATTCTCGCAGACGACTGCACGCACGCCGATCAGCCGCACGCCCTTCGCCGCCCAGTCGCGTGACGATCCCGAGCCGTAATTCTTGCCCGCGATCACGATCAGCTCCTGGCCACGCTCCATGTACTTCTCGGCCGCGTCGAACAGGCGCATCGTCGTGCCCTCCGGTTCCATCCGGGTAATCGACCCTTCCTGGCCGCCGGCCATCTCATTGTGCAGGCGGTTGTTCGCGAACGTCGCGCGAATTGCCACCTGGTGGTCACCACGGCGGGTGCCGTACGAATTGAACTCGGCGGGACTCACGTCATGCGCGATCAGGTACTCACCGGCTGCACTCTCCGGCAGAATCGCGCCCGACGGAGACAGATCATCGGTCGTCACGTTGTCGCCAAACACGCCGATGGCACGCATTCCGTCGAAACGAGCCGGTTGGGTCAGGCTCGGCTGCCAATATGGCGGACGGCGGATGTAGTTGCTGTTTTCACGCCAGGGGAAGCGTGCCGGAACGGCACCGGCTCCATCGAGCTGCTCGGTCTTGCGGAACATTTCCGCATAGATACGCAGATACTGCTCGCCATGGAGGCTTGCATTGAGCAAGCTGTCGATCTCCTCGTCGCTCGGCCAGAGGTCTTTCAGATAGACCGGATTGCCTGATCGGTCGGTTCCGATGACACCGTTCTCGATGTCAACGTTGATCGTCCCGGCAATCGCGTAAGCGACCACCAGCGGCGGGGAAGCAAGAAACGCCTCCTTGACGCGAGGATGAATGCGGCCGTTGAAGTTTCGGTTACCCGACAGCACCGCAACGGCATGCACGTTACGGCTGACGATGTCGTCCTCGATCTCCTTCGGCAACGGCCCCGACATCCCGTTGCACGACGTGCAGCCGAACCCGATGATGCCGAAGCCGAGCGTCTCGAGGGGCGCCATCAGATCCGCCTCGCGCAGATAGCGCTCCACCGGCTTCGATCCCGGAGCAAGAGACGTCTTGACCCATGGCTTGCGCTCGAGTCCCAGCTCGACCGCTTTGCGGGCCACCAATCCTGCCGCGATCATGTTGCGCGGATTGGACGTGTTCGTGCAACTCGTGACGGCAGCGATGACGACCGCACCATCGTCGAGCGGCGTCGCCGACGAGGACGCGTGTAACCCTGCGGGCGTTGCGTCCGGTCGGGCGATGCCTCTGGAGACGAGGCTCGCGAGCGGCACGCGATCGTGCGGGTTCGACGGCCCCGCGAGCGCGCGTCCGACCGCCGACAGATCGAACGAAAGAACGCGATCGTATTCGGCGCCCGCGAAATCGTCCGCCCACAGCCCCTGCGCCTTCGCATAGCTTTCCGTCAGCGCGATCTGGGCATCGGAGCGCCCGGTCAGACGCATGAAGTCGAGCGTCTTTTCGTCGATGGCGAAGATTGCAGCCGTTGCACCAAATTCTGGCGCCATGTTCGAGATCGTTGCACGATCGCTCAGTGTCATTGCGCGGGCGCCGGCGCCGTAGAACTCGATGATCGTACCGACGACCTTCTGCTTGCGCAGGAATTCCGTAATGGCGAGCACCAGGTCGGTCGCTGTCACGCCCGGTTGGCGGAATCCATTCAGTTCCACCCCGACAATGGTCGGCAGCCGCAGCCACACCGCGCGCCCGAGCATGACGGATTCGGCCTCGATACCGCCGACTCCCCAGCCCAGCACGCCGACCGCGTTGATCATCGTCGTGTGGCTGTCCGTCCCGACAAGCGTATCGGGAAATGCCACGCCGTCCTGCAGTTGAATGACCGGCGACAGATATTCGATGTTGACCTGATGCAGGATGCCGTTGCCGGGCATCAACACGTCGAGATTTGAAAACGCCTGCTTGCACCAGGCCAGGAATTCGAAGCGTTCGGCGTTCTTCGTTTGCTCGATCGCCATGTTCTTGGCCATCGCGTCCGGATCGTGCCCGGCGACCTCCACGTTCAGCGAGTGATCGACGACCAGATGTGTCGCCACGACCGGATTGATGGTCGTCGGGTCTCCGCCTGCTTCCGCAATCGCGTCGCGCATGCCGGCGAGGTCCACCAACGCCGGCGTGCCGAGCAGGTCCTGCAATACGACGCGAGCCGGATAGTACGGAAAGTCGACGTCGTGGCGACGCTCGGACAATGCCTGAAGGTAGCGGCCAGCCTCCGAGGCGGGCTGCCTGCGAATGATGTTTTCGGCGAACACTCGGACGCTGTAAGGCATGCGTGCAAAGGAAGCCGGATCAACGGACTGCATCGCGTCGGCGACGCTGACGTATTCGACAGACTGGTGGGGAAGCGTACGGGACATCGGGGTTTTCTCCTAGGCAATGCTCAGCGGCTTGCGTTTCGATGTAGTGCATTTTATGATCATAAAACGCAATAAGCAAATGCAGTCTCGCCTGGGAATTACCCTGACCTCAGGACGTCGCCCAGTCACCGATGGGAGCAGCCAATGGCAAAATCACAACCCGGCTTTTCAGTTGCACCGCCGCATCCGGCGGTCGTGAACGGTCATTTGCTGCCCCCAATCGACATGGAACCGTCCACAGAATCGCCCGCCACTCCACTTACGCCGCTTCAGACTCGCGTCGCACGGGAAATCCTGGCCCTGGCCAGGCGCGAGGATCTCGCCATCGGCGACCGGCTGGCGGAATCGATCCTCGCCGAGAAAATCGGCACATCCCGCACGCCCGTCAACGTTGCCCTGCATCACCTGGTTTCGCTCGGTGTGATCTATTACGACCCGAATCGCGGCTTCTTCATGGCCAAGCCTGCGCGAGACGTGACGGAGGTCGCCGCGCAGTTCTTCAACGAGCCGGACGATCCGCTTTACTTGAAGATCGCGGAGGACCGCCTCGCGCATTGCCTGCCCGACGTCGTGACTGAAGCCGACCTGATGCGCCAGTACGACGTGTCGCGCAGCGAGCTGCGCCGGGTGCTGTCGCGTATGCAGGAGGAGGGCTGGATCGAGCGGCAAGTCGGCCACGGCTGGCAGTTCATGCCGATGATCGATTCCGTGGAAGCGTACGAAGAGAGCTATCTGTTCCGTGCCGCGATCGAGCCGACCGGTGTCATGTCGCCGACTTTCAGCGCGAACCGTGTCGAGCTGGAGGAGCTTCGCCGCCGGCAGCGCTTCATTGCCGAAGGCGGCTACCTCACCATGAATTCGGTAGAACTGTTCGAAGCAAACAGCGAGTTCCACGAAACGATTGCGAAATGGTCCGGCAACCGGTTCATTGCGCAATCGGTCCGCCGGATGGATCGGCTGCGCCGCCTCGTCGAGTACCGACAGGCCAGAGCCCGCAAGCCCAGGCAGGAACAGGCCCTTGAACACCTCGCGATACTCGACGCAATCGCCCAGCACGATCTGCTCCGCGCGGCGGCGCTGTTGCGCGACCATATCGAGGGCGCTCGACGCGCCAAGGTTCACGCACAGGAGGTCTTCACGCCGCGGACGTAATTTTCCTTGCCCTTCCCGCGGTCCTCGCCGACCGCTTTTTTTATCATCATAATTGCGTTTTGTTATAACAAAATGCTAAACAGCGAACCCTGAGCCACTCCGGCGTCCGAGGTTCCGGAACATTGGAGACAAGCATGCCGTACCGCCGAGGCTGGATAGCCGTCTTTCTCTTTTCCCTGTCCATGATCAATTACATGGACCGTATCGCGCTCTCGATTGCAGCCAAACCGATCGCGAGCGAATTCAAGCTGACGGCTGTCGGCATGGGATATCTGTTTTCGTCGTTCATCTGGAGTTATGCGTTGTTCCTGCTTCCGATGGGCTTTCTGATCGACCGCTTCGGCACCAAGCGCATGGCGGGAATCGGGATCTTCGTGTGGTCTGCCGCAACGGCGCTGACAGGCGCGGCAACAAGCTTCGTGACGCTCATGGCCGCACGCCTGGTGATGGGCGCTGGAGAATCCACCAGCAACCCCGCAGGCGCGAAGGTCATTCGCCAATGGATACCGGCCAACGAGCGCGGCATGGTGACGGCAATGTTCAACAGCGGTTCATATGCCGGTCCGGCCATTTGTTCCGTGTTGCTGGGTACGCTCGTCTCGCTGTTCGGCTGGCGAGTCTCGTTCGTCATCGCCGGGGGAATCGGTTTTGTATGGCTCGCCGCGTGGCTTGTGTTCTTCGACGCTCCGGAGAAGGCACGCTGGTTGAGCGGAGAAGAGCGTGAAAAGATCGTGCGCGAGCGCGACGCAAAGCCTGTCAGTACAGAGGGCCCCGTGACAGAGACGACGGGCCTGCTCGCGCTGATGCGCTCGCCGACCCTTTGGGGGCTCGCCATCACGCAAGGCTGCAACGTCTACACGCAATATCTGTTTCTGACCTGGCTGCCCAGTTATCTGCAGGCAACCCGCCATTTGAGCCTGACGCATACGGGCTTCTTTGCGGCGGTTCCCTATGCCGCATCCGTCGTCCTGTGTATTCTGGTCGGTCGACTGAGCGATCACTACCTCAAGAAGGGGGGCGTCGGAACCGGTCGACGTCGCAACGCCGTTGCGCTTGCGATGCTCACTGGCGCAGCGATTCTTGCAGTGCCTTTCACGTCGAACCTCGCGACACTGCTCGTCGTGTTCTCGATCACGCTGACCGGTATCGCCTCAACGACATCGCTGAACTTCGCATTGTTGAACGATCTGCTGCCCAGTTCTCGAGACATCGCGAAGGCGATGGCGTTCGTGGTCATCGGCGGCAATGCCTTTGGCATGGTTGCGCCGATCGCAACCGGTTATGTGATCAATGCCACAGGCAGCTATAACTGGGCATTCGGCATTGCTGGCCTGCTGTTGCTCGCAGGCGCGACAGTCGTCTTGACAATGACGCGTTCACCGATGGTTCGTCGTTCACGTGCCGCGAACACTCGTGTTGCGGCATGACCCTGTGTTGCGCGTGGATTCCCTTTTCCGGAGAGTGTGAGCGAGCGTCCGATCGCAATGTGGGTCACCCGCCCAGGGCGGGTGCTGCTCTACAGCATGCGATGTCGGCGACACGCACGCATTCGGACGTTGAGGGAAATGACGCCAATGACCGGTGCAGGCCAACAGTCGCCTGACGTGTGTGGCAGTACCCGACACGTTGCCGACGGTCGGCTCGTCAGATGCACGACGGCAGATATCCTAGTCAACCGGTCGCCCGGTACGGTCACTCGCGGACAAGTATTCAGTGCGAACACATATCGCCTTGCCGACACGGCGGCGTCTGCGAGCGCGTTTCTCGCCGGCTGTGGCGAACGTCAGCACCAAAGCTCACCTGAGCGGCGACCGACGCGGGCATGAAAACAGCCCGACCGCGAGCCGGCAATCGCGCCGAGGATCAGGCGGATGATTACGAGCGTTTCGAGCGCCCCCCAATGCGCGCTCGACCCTATGCGATGCCTGTCGCGAAGCTGCGCACGCGTACACCACGGTCCGAGCACGTTACCGACTGGAGCCGAGGTATACACGAGGCGGAGCGTTCGATCGCCTCGCTCGGCAATCGGTTGGGCTAGCGCGGTTTCAGGACGTCAATGACCAACACTCGAACCGCACGACTGACTTCGGACGATGCCTTCGCGTTGTAAGCCAGGGTATATCCCCGTTCGACACACGGATCACTGTACGAAAAAGGTCGCTTCGTTTTCACATTGATGATCTGGCCATCGTCTACTTCTTCCAACTGGCAGTTTCGGGTCGACTGTGCTTGTGGAAGCTTCAAGGGTTGCGTCAGCGCTCGCCAATCGAACACATGGCCTGCGTCAGGGTACTCGGTAAACTGAATATCTTTCCCGTTTGCCCTGACTCGGGCGACATATGCACGGCAAGCAGCAACGTAGTCGTCGGCACTTCCCTGGAAGACACGAATCGGTTTGTCAGCAACGTTTGCGTCGTCGCGATATTTCCAACTGCAATTTGGATAGAGCGCTACATACCCGGCGAATTCGCTCCCGCGTAGTGCATCATGAGCGCGCTGAATCCGTTTCAGACTGGCAACAAGCGTAGCCTGCGCCCCCCTTGAAAAACCCATCAGCATGATCCTGTCCGGGTCGATCCGTGGGTGTTTTGAAAGCAGCACCAGCGCGCGGTACGCGTCCTCGGTTTCTACCAGTCGACCCAACTGTGATTCGTCATCGTTCGTATTGACGACGCCACGCCCGGAATAACTGTCGATCACGAACGTGGCAACACCCATCGCAAGAAATTCCTGCTCCCAGTCCGTTACATATCCGGACACACCGCCAGAACCATGGAGCAGGATCACCGCCGGAAAACGTTCGGTTCCGCCGCGCGGAACTCGGAGTTCACCAGCGACCGTCACGGGTTTTCCAGAACCGTGACCGCTCAAAAACGCCTCGTCGGTCAATGTGATGGACTGAAACGGGATCACCTCCATTCGCGCCACTTGCGCGCAGACCATTCGAGGCAAGCCGACAACCAGAAGCGTCAACCAGATCGATAGAAGGTGAACAAAATACGCATTGCGCTTCGTGACAACGAGCATACGAACCTCCTGTCGATCGTTCATGCACGTCGTACCTGATGCAAGCAGCTTAGACTACATCCGGGTGATTGCAGGAGAATTCGCGGGCATGATTGCCGCGCTCCCCGGCAATCCGCGATGAACCGCAAAAAAGCCACCCTTGCGGGTGGCTTCCGTGCGTCCAACCAGGCTTCGGTCGCATACGTCACACGCCGGTCCGCCGCCCAGCCTCCGCATCAACCTCACGCAGCGACTTCCCACGCGTTTCCTTCGCAAGCCCCACGCACACGATCGAGATCACCGCCGCGGCGACCAGGTACAGCGCGATCGGCGTCGACGAGTGATAGCGCTCGAGCAGCGACAGCCCGATCAGCGGCGCGAGCGAGCCGGCCATCAACGGCGCGACCTGGTAGCACAGCGACAGCGCGGTATAGCGCACGTTGGTCGGGAACATCTCGGTCATCAGCGCCGAATACGGCGAATAGGTCATCGATTCGATGAACAGACCGAGCACGATCGCGGCCATGATGATCCAGTCGTTGCCGGTGTCCATCATCGGGAACGCGACGAAACCCCAGCCGGCGGTCAGCACGGCGCCCGTCAGGTACACGGGCTTGCGGCCGACGAGGTCCGACATCAGCCCCATCAGCGGAATGAAGAAGAAATGGATCGCGTTGGCCGCGAACATCAGCTTCAGGATCCGCGTGGTGTCGAAGCCGACGACCAGCTTCAGGTAGGTCAGCGAAAACGTGACGACCATGTAATACAGAATGTTCTCGGCAAACCGCGCGCCGATGCCGATCAGCACCTGCCGCCAGTGATACTTCAGCACGTGGCCCACGCCGAGCTGCTTCTCCTGCTTCCGCGCGCGGCGCGCCTGCGCTTCCTTGAAGATCGGCGCGTCGTCGACCTTGCGGCGAATCCAGAAGCCGATCAGCACGACCACCGCCGAGAACCAGAACGCCGCGCGCCAGCCCCACGCCAGGAAGTCGGCTTCGGACAGCGAGCTCGACAGCACCAGCAGGATGATCGTCGCAACGAGGTTGCCGGCCGGCACGCCGGCCTGCGGCCAGCTGGCCCAGTAGCCGCGGCGGTTGTCCGGGCTGTGTTCGCTGACCAGCAGGATCGCGCCGCCCCACTCGCCGCCGAACGCGAAGCCCTGGATCAGGCGCAGCGACACCAGCAGCACCGGCGCCCAGTAGCCGATCGCATCGAAGGTCGGCAGGCAGCCCATCAGGAACGTCGTGATGCCGACCACGATCAGGCTGACCTGCAGCAGATACTTGCGGCCGAACTTGTCGCCGTAGTAGCCGAACACCAGCCCGCCGATCGGACGCGCGGCGAACCCCACCGCATACAGCGCGAACGCGGCGAGCAAACCGTCGATCGGGTTGCCCGTCTTCTTGAAGAAGTGCGTGCCGAATACCAGCGCCGACGCCGTGCCATACAGGAAGAACTCGTACCACTCCGCCACCGACCCGACCATCGACGCCGCGACGACTCGCTTCAACTCCCGCTTCGATGCCGTGTCCTGCACGGCTGCCGCACCACCAGGCGAGACTGCCTCGCCGACCTGACTTGTCATCTCCGAATCTCCTCTCGTTGTCTTCCATTTCCCTTGACGGGCTGGTTCGCGAGTAAGCGCGCCGAACGATTTTATACAATATTCAATACGCGATCCACGCAATCTCAAAAATGCCTTCGGCAGAAATGCGACACGCCGGACGGTATTGGACGACAGGGCCGGGCGCCTGCGGGGTGAGTGACTCCGGTCGGATAAAAGTGCGGCGGGGATCAGGCTTGCGGCACACCCGTCAGGCTTCGAACGCCGTCAGACGAGGCCGGGACGCACATCGGCCTGCTTCGCCGGAATCGCCCACCATCCCTGCCGAAGGCTGCCGCGGCGCGGTTCTCCGCCCTCCCCGACGCCCCGGAACGACGACCTTCGTCGCGCCCTTTTAATTTTATATTGTATAAAATATGCGATCCGGCTAGAATGCACTCGTCGATGGCTGACTCTCGGGCGAAACCGGAGGCAACGTTTCGGCACCGAGGCAAACAAGAGGTGGCCAGCCGCCGTCCGGATCACGTGAAGCACCGACGAGACGGCGAGCGCGCGTACCGCCCACGTTGCCAGCAATGGCAGTTGACCCTATCTGAATGTGAGGAAACGAGATGAGCGACAACATTTTTACCGGCACCATTCCGGCCCTGATGACGCCGTGCACCGCTGACCGTCAGCCGGATTTCGACGCGCTGGTGAAGAAGGGCAAGGAACTGGTGGCACTCGGCATGCGCGCGGTGGTGTACTGCGGCTCGATGGGCGACTGGCCGCTGCTGACCGAAGCGCAGCGCCAGGAAGGCGTCGCGCGTCTGGTCGAAGCCGGCGTACCGACGATCGTCGGCACCGGCGCGGTCAATTCGAAGGAAGCCGTGTCGCACGCCGCGCATGCCGCGAAGGTCGGCGCACACGGCCTGATGGTGATCCCGCGCGTGCTGTCGCGCGGCGCATCGCCGGCCGCACAGAAGGCGCACTTCGCCGCGATCCTGAACGCCGCGCCGAACCTGCCGGCCGTGATCTACAACAGCCCGTACTACGGCTTCGCGACCCGCGCCGACCTGTTCTTCGAACTGCGTCGCCAGCACCCGAACCTGATCGGCTTCAAGGAATTCGGCGGCGCCGCCGACATGCGCTACGCAGCCGAGAACATCACGTCGCAGGACGACAGCGTGACGCTGATGGCCGGCGTCGACACGCAAGTCTTCCACGGCTTCGTGAACTGCGGCGCGGCAGGCGCGATCACCGGCATCGGCAACGCGCTGCCGCGCGAAGTGCTGCAACTGGTCGACCTGTGCAAGAAGGCCGCGCAAGGCGATGCCGTGGCGCGCGTGCGTGCGAAGGAACTGGAAGCCGCGCTGGCCGTGCTGTCGTCGTTCGACGAAGGCTGCGACCTGGTCCTGTTCTACAAGCACCTGATGGTGCTGAACGGCGACAAGGAATACACGCTGCACTTCAACGAAACGGATGCACTGAGCGACGCGCAACGCAACTACGCGGAAGCGCAGTACACGCTGTTCCGCAACTGGTATGCGAACTGGTCGAAGAGCATCGCGTAAGCGCGCTCGCACGATGCCGTGCGATATGCGGCCGTGACACGGTCGCGTGATGGAAAGGAAGAGCCACGGAGCGATCCGTGGCTTTTTTCTTGTCCGCGCCCCGCGTGGCGATCGCGCATCCGCGCGCGCTCGACGGGCGCCCGCCGCATCAGTGTTGCTGCACGGCCGCCCCGCTCGCCCGCTCCTGTTCCGTGATTTCGGTGCGGCAATGACCGATCGCGTACAACGCACCGGCCGCGGCGAGCGCCGGCACCGCAAGCAGGCTGAACACATCGCCGAAGCGCCAGCCGAGGCCCATCAGCAGCGCGCCGGCGAAGGCCCCGGCCACGCCGCCGATCCGTCCGATCCCGAGCATCCAGGCCACGCCCGTCGCGCGGCACCGCGTCGGATACAGGCTCGCCGCATACGCCGACATCGACGTCACCGCACTCGTCACCACGGTGCCGCACAGGAAGATCAGCGTGCCGAGCCACGCGGCATGCCCGATCGTGCGGCTCGCCACGAGCACCAGCAGCGCGGCCACGACATACGCGCAGACGATCGTCCGGTTCGGATTGAAGCGATCCATCAGCCACCCGACACCGAGGTTGCCGAGCACGCCGCCCAGCGGGAACAGCGACGTCATCAGCGCACCGCCTTCGGCGCTGAAGCCCGCGTCGCGGAGCAGCGTCGGCATCCAGTTGGTCAGCAGGTAATAGATCAGCAGCCCCATGAAGTAGGCCGCCCACAGCATCAGCGTGCGCGAACGAAACTGCGCGGACAGCACCTGTGCGAGCGCGGACGCCCCGCCAGCCTGCGGGCGCGCGCCGGCGGCCGCGAACGTGCAGTCGTCGAAGCGCTCGTTCGGCGCGATCCGCGCGAGGATTCTCGCGATGCGCGCATGCGTGCCCTGGCGTCCCGCAAGATACTGCGCGGACTCGGGCAACAGCATCACGAGCACGATCGCCAGCGCGATCGGCCCGATGCCGCCCGCGGTCAGCACGCTTTGCCAGCCGAAATGGGGAATCAGCCATGCCGACGTGATGCCGCCCGCCGCGAGCCCGCACGAGAACCCGCAGAACATCGCGTTGACGGCCACGCCGCGGATTCGCGCCGGCGCATATTCCGACATCAGCGTGACGGCGTTCGGCATCGCCGCGCCCAGGCCGAGCCCGGTCAGGAAGCGAAAGGCGGTCAGCGCTTCGATCGACTGCGCGTGCGCGGACACCATGCTCCACGCGCCGAAGCAGGCCACCGACAGCACGAGCACGGTCTTGCGGCCGAGGCGGTCGGCGCAGGGTCCGGCCGCGAGCGCGCCGATGCCGAGCCCGGCCAGCGCCGCGCTCATCACCGGGCCGAGCGCGCTGCGCGCGATGCCCCAGTCGTGCGTCAGCGCGGGCGCGATGAAGCCGATCGCGGCCGTATCGTAGCCGTCGGCGGCGACGACCAGAAAGCACAGGATCAGGATCAGCCACTGACAGGGGGAAAAGCGCTCGGCGTCGATGAACGACTGCACGTCGAGTGTACGCGTTGGGGTTTTCATCGTGTGTCTCCTTCGGTCCGGGCGCAAGACGGCGCGGATGCGCCGCATGCGCGCGGACATCTCCATGGTCATGTTTCGTTGTGAATCCGGTTTCGGATGCGCGGTGCAGGTCAGCCGGGCGCACACGCCCGGCCGATGCCGTCCGCGCCGCCCGTCACGATGGCCACCCTCGCCAAGCGTGTGTCGTTCATGTCGTGTTCCGATGATGTCGTCGTCATGGAATCAGCGCGTCAGGTACGCGAGGCTCGGGAACGCGACGCGGCGGATAATGCGGCTCTCCTGCGCAACGATCAAATGACCGGACGCCTGCAGATACGCGGGCCAGTCCGGATCGGCATCGCGCGCGGTGCGCCGTGCGTCGTAGTCGGCGATGCTGTCGTAGCCCCACAGATGGACGACCTGGTTCAATGCGCCGATGTCGCTCATGTAGAAGCCGACGGGCGCACCGAGATGCTTCACCTGGATCGGCATCGCGAGCCGGTCGAAGATCTCGATGAACTCCGCCATGCCGCGTGGGCGGATCGTGTAGATGCGATGGTCGACGAATGCTTTCGCGGTAGTCATGGTCTGCTCCGGGTTCAGGCGGTCGCGCGCGTGTCGGCGGGATGCGCCGCGGTTGCGGGCTGCATCGGTTCGGTGAGGTCGGTGAGGTCGGTGAGGTCGGTGAGCCCCGCGATATGGCGCGCGCTCAGGTAGCCGAACGTCATGATCGGGCCGAGCGTGATCCCCGCGCCCGGATAGTTGCCGCCCATGATGCTGGCGCGATCGTTGCCGACCGCGTACAGGCCGGCGATCGGCCGGTCGTCGGCGGCGAGCACCTGGCCGACCGCATTGGTACGGATTCCGTCGAAGGTACCAAGATCGCCCATCACGACCTTCAGCGCGTAGTACGGCCCGTCGCCGAGCGGCGCCACGCACGGATTCGGACGATGATCGGCGTCGCCCAGATAGCGGTTGAACGATGTCGTGCCGCGACCGAATTCGGGATCCTCGCCGCGCACGGCGTCGTGGTTGTAGCGCCGCACGGTCGCCTCCAGATTCGCCGCATCGATGCCGGCCCGCCGGGCGAGTTCCGCCAGCGTGCGGCCCTGCACGATATAGCCGTTGCGCAGCAGCGGCCCAAGCGGCACCGGTGCGGGCTTCGCGAAACCGAGCCCGTACTTGCGGATCGTCGCGCGATCGCACACCAGCCACATCGCCGTCTCGGTTTCGTCGCGGCATGCGGCGATCATCGCCGCGCCGACGTCGTGGTACGAATTCGATTCGTTCGTGAAACGCGTGCCGCGGCGGGTCACGCCGATCACGCCCGGCTTGTAGCGATCGAGCAGATGCGGAAACACCCCGAAGCGGCCTTCGCCGAGAGGCACGCGCGAAACGGGCATCCATGCAGCCGGCTGCGGATAGCGAATCTCCACACGGCCGCCGGCCCGCTCGGCGAGCGTCGCGCCGTCGCCGGTGTTGCCGGTCGGCACGGGCGACACATGCTCGCCGCCGCGCGCGACGTGCGGGTAAGCACGCGCGATTCGCGCGACGTCGTGCGAGAAGCCGCCGCTCGCAAGCACGACCGCACGGCGCGCGGTGATGCGATGCGTCGCGCCGTCCTCCCCGACCACCGCACCGACGACGCGTCCGCCGTCCGTCACGAGTTCGCGGGCCGGCGTGTTCGTCAGGATCGGGATTCCGAGGTCCAGCGCGGACTTCGCGAGTCGCGCCGCGAGCGCGTTACCGCTCGTGATCTGCACGCCGCGCCGGTACAGCGCGAGATCCTTCAGATGCGCGGCAAGCCGCTTCGTCACGTACCAGGCGGACTTGAGCGAGCGCGTCGCGTTGAAGAAGTGCTTCAGGTCCGCATTCGACGAATTGAACATCATCCCGATGAACGTGATCGTCTTCAATGGCGGGCGCAGGCGCTCGAGATCGCGCCCGAGCCGGCGCGCATCGTACGGCGCGGCGACGACCGAGCGGCCGATGTCGACCCCGCCGGGCACGTTCGGGTGATAGTCGGGATACAGCGTCGGGACGAATTTCACGTCCGTTTCGCGCTCGAAGAATTCGAGCATGCGCGGGCCGTGCTCGAGAAAGGCTTCGATCGCCACATCGTCGCGGAACGCGCCCGTTTCGCCGCGCAAATACGTGCGCGCGGCGTCGCGCGTATCGTGCACGCCGTTGGCGCTCGCGTGGTGATTGCCGGGAATCCACAGCACGCCGCCGGAAAACGCGGTCGTGCCGCCGAAGCACGCTTCCTTCTCGACGACGATCACGTCGAGGCCTGCCTTTCGTGCGGTAATGGCGGCGGACAAGCCGCCCGCTCCCGATCCGATCACGAGCAGATCGCACGTGACGTGCGTCGAACGCTGCTGATGGTTGATCATGTCTTCCTCCGTCTCTGGAATAACCGCGCCGCCGCTTCGCCCAGCCCGGGCTTCGAGCCGCGCGTGCGGCACGGCAAGGTCGTTGAATCAGCGTGCGTCGGCGCCGGCCTCGTAGCCCGGCCGCGGCACGAGATCCATCAGCATCGCGTCGAGGCCGCCGTCGACCACCAGTTCCGCGCCATTCACATACGCGGCACGCGGACTGGCGAGAAACGCAACGACGTTCGCGATGTCGTCCGGCCGGCCGATGCGGCGGCTCGCGGTCATCGCGCTGCGGCGCGCCTCGATATCGCCGCTCGCATAGAACGACTCCGACAGCGGCGTGCGGATCATCCCGGGGCACACGGTGTTGCTGCGAATGCCGCGCGGCCCCCACTCCGCCGCGAGTTGTCGCGCCAGCATCGCGACCGCCGCCTTGCTCGCGCTATACGCGCCGCTATGTGTCTGCGGGTACCGGGCCGCGATCGACGCGACATGCACCAGCGCGCCCGAGCCGCGCGCCAGCATCGCGCGCCCGAACGCTTGCGAGCACAGCATGTAGCCGGTGAGATTGACCTGCAGCATCGCGTTCCACGCGTCGAGGCCGATGGTCTCGATGCCGCCGGCACGCAACAGGCCGGCGTTGTTCACGAGGACGTCCGCGGGACCGAGATCGCGCTCCACGCGTTCGGCGGCCTGGGTCACGCTGGCGGGGTCTCCGATGTCGCACCCGATTGCGACGACATCGCCGCCTGCCGCGCTCAGCCGCTCGGCGAGCGCGATGGTCCCGTCCGCGTCGCGGTCGAGCAGTGCGACCCGCGCGCCGGCCGCCACGAACGCCTCGACGATCGACGTACCGATGCCCCCCGCCGCCCCGGTCACGACACACACCTGCCCGTCGAGACGAAGCCAGTCCCGCTGTCGAATGTCTGCTTGCGATATCATTAGGTCTCCTTTTGAAATAGGCTGGAAATGTCCGGATCGATCCGGTACACGCTGCCCGAACGTCGCGCGATGGGTTAACTGCAAGCGCTACGTCGATGAGAAAAGTATAGAAGCGCGCATCGCGCGGAAATTGGACAAACGCCGCAAGCAACAGGACAATTTGTACACAGGAGGCCGCGCGGCATGAGGAGAATCCCTAACTACGATCTGTATGGCGAATCAGCTCGTCCGCCTTGGTACGACGCGTTCAACTTCGAATGGATACCGGAGCGCAGCCGGCCGAACGACTGGCATATCGCCGCGCACCGTCACGATGCGCTATTGCAGATTTTGTACATCCGCGGCGGGCACGGGCATGTCGTGATCGAGAGCGAGAAGCACACGTTCGCGCCGCCGTGCCTCGTGCTGCTGCCCGCGCAGACGGTCCATGCGTTCGAGTTCTCGCCCCACATCGACGGGCTCGTGATCACGGTCGTGCAGCGCGCGCTGGAAACGCTGGTCAAGACCGCCGCACCGGGTGCGCTGTCGATCCTGCAACGGGCGGCGGTGATCCCGGTCAAGGGGGCGGACGCAAGCGTGGCGATGCTGATGCCGCTGTTCGCCTTGCTCGAACAGGAATTCCGCAGCACGTCACGCGGGCGCGGCGCGGCCGGGATGGCATTGCTGGTCGCGCTCGTCGTTCATGTCGCGCGCCTGGGCGATCTCGCGGCAGCGCCGTCGCATGCCGGCACCGACCGGCGCGGAACCTTGCTGCGGCGTTTTCGCGAACTGATCGACACGCATTTTCGCGAGCATCGGCCGGTGGAATTCTATGCGGACCGGCTCGGCGTGACGGCCGCGCAGCTTGCGCGCGTTTGCCGGGAGGAATTGGGGATCTCGACGACGGCGGTCGTCAACGCGCACTTGATTCGCGAAGCGCAGCGCGATCTGGTTTATTCGAATCTGAGCGTGAAGCAGATCGCGCACGAGATGGGTTTTGCGGACAGCGCGTACTTCAGCCGCTATTTCCGCAAGCAGACCGGCATGACGCCGGGCGAGTTCAGGGAATCGGCCTATCGCGACCTGATGCCCGGTCGGTCGTGAGCCGGTCCGTTTCTCGCTTCGGGGCCGGTCGCGGCTCGTGGATGCCGCGACCGGGACAGCCGACTCGGTGGCCGCGCGTCAGACCGCAACCGCGCCGACGTAGTTTTCGGCCATCGCCATCGCCGCCGGGCGCGATGTCGTCACATGCTCGAGCTCCGCGACCTGCAGACGCTGCTCGAACGGCGATGCGTCGTCGAGGCGATGCATCATGCGCGTCATCCAGTACGAGAAGTGTTCGGCACGCCAGATCCGGCGCAGCGCGGTTTCGCTGTACGCGTCGAGCAGGTCGGTGCGGTCTTCGTCGTAGAACGCCTGCAGCGCGGACGTCAGGATGCGCACGTCCGACACCGCGAGATTAAGGCCCTTCGCGCCCGTCGGCGGCACGATATGCGCGGCGTCGCCGGCCAGGAACAGGCGGCCGTGCTGCATGGTCGTCGACACGAAGCTGCGCATGCCGACGATGTTCTTCTGGAAGATCCGGCCTTCCACGACCTGCTGGCCGTCGGCGGAGTCGACGCGCGCATGCATCTCGGCCCAGATGCGATCGTCGGACCAGTTGTCGACCGAATCCTTCGGGTCGCACTGGAAATACATGCGCTGCACGTTCGGCGACCGCGTGCTGACGAGCGCGAAGCCGCGTTCGTGACGCGCATAGATCAATTCGTCCGACGACGGCGGTGCGTCGACGAGAATGCCGAACCAGCCGAACGGAAAGACCCGCTCGTAGTCCTGCCGCAGCGCGGCGGGGATCATCGTGCGCGACACGCCCTGCGAGCCGTCGCAGCCGATCACGAAGTCGCAGTCGAGCGTCTGTGCGACGCCGTCGTGCACGAAGCGGATCGACGGCGCATCGGTGTCGATGCCGGAAATCGTCGTCCCGGACACGTTGAAATACAGCGCACCGCCGGCCGCGACACGAGCGGCCACGAGATCCTTCAGCACCTCATGCTGCGCATAGACGGTAATCGCCTTGCCCGTCAGTTCGGTGAGATCGATGCGGCGGCGCTTGCCTTCGAATGCCAGCTCGAAGCCGTGATGCAGCGCGCCTTCCGCTTTCATCCGGTCGCCGACGCCCGATTCGGCCAGCACGTCCATCGTGCCCTGTTCGAGCACGCCGGCGCGGATGGTGGATTCGATCTGTTCGCGGCTGCGCGACTCGAGGACGACCGACTCGATGCCGCGCAGATGAAGAAGATGGGAAAGCAGCAGGCCCGCGGGCCCAGCGCCGATGATGCCGACTTGCGTACGCATGAATGTCTCCGGGTGGAATTGATTTTGCGCAAGTTTGGCGGTGGCGCGTGCTATCCCGCAACGCGATATCCGGAATATGGACTATCTCGAAAATAGATAAAGGCGGAACATGTGCTTCGCGCCATGCGCGGCGCGCGCCCCCCGTTCAGCGTTTCACCGTCGCCAGCCGCGACTCCATCCCGGCGATCTTCGCGAGCAACACGGTGCCGAGTTTCGTCACATGGCGTGGCACGCCGGGGAATGTCGTGACGCGCGATCGCCGCTTCCGCGCTGAATGCTATTCGTGCCCTTCCAGCTCGGCAAACAGCCAGTCCTGAAAGCATTTCAGCTTCGGCAAGTCCGCCCGCGACTTCAGCAGATTGAGCGTGTACCCGTTCACGCGCAATCCGTCGAACCCGAGCGGGGCCACCAGCGTGCCCATTTCGAGTTCGCGCTGCACGAGCAGCAGACTTTCCAGGCACACGCCCATCCCGTCCACCGCCGCGCTGATCGCCATGAACGAGCGATCGAAACGCGGACCGCGCGTGATGTCGAGCACGACCTTGCGGTGCAGCCGCATCCAGTCCCGCCACCCGACCAGGCACCCTTCGCTGTGGATGAGGGTGTGATGCCGCAAATCCGCGACCGTGCGAATCGGATGCTCGCCGTTCGCGATCCGCGGCGCGCAAAGCGGCACGATCGTCTCGAGCGGCAGGTCGAGCACCATCGTGCCGGCCGGCTGCAGCCGCCGCGCGCCGTAGCGGATATCGATGTCGACGGATTCCTTGATCAGGTCGACCGGCGCCGACGATGCATTGAGCCGCACGTCGATATCCGGATGCAATGCGCTGAAGCGGGCGAGCCGCGGCATCAGCCATTGCGTCGCGATGCTGGGCGTCGCATGCACGGTGAGGATGTCGCTCTTCTCCACGCGTCCGATGTCGCGCGTCGCCTTGTCGATGCGCGCGAACGCCGCGCCGATCTCCTCCGCATACCGCCGCCCCGTATCGGTGAGGATCACCGCGCGATGCACGCGATGAAAGAGGCGAACGCTCAACTGGTCCTCCAGCAGCTTGATCTGATGACTGATCGCGGACGGTGTCACGAACAGTTCGTCTGCTGCGAGCGCGAACGATGAAAGCCGCGCGGCGGCCTCGAAAGCCTGTATCGACTTGAGTGTGACCTTGTTGTGCATTGCAGCGCTCGGATGAATTGAATTCAGCGATGAGCCACTTTAATTCGTTTGAGCCGATCGATTCAAGCGGATACGCTTTCTCTCACTCGCAGCACACCTGAAGCAAGGGATTACCCGAATCTGCGAGCAGGACGAAACATCCCGCCACGAATCACCCGGCGCGCGGCCTTGTACAGGCCGGGCGCCGCAAGAAGGAGACACGCGTGAATACGAGCGAAGCCGGGCGCACCGCCCAACTCGCGGAACACGCCTACCGCATCCGCCGCAATGCGTTGCTGATGGGCGAAGTACAGGGGCAAGGCTATATCGGCCAGGCGCTCGACATTGCGGACGTGCTGTCCGTCGCCTACTTCGGCGCGATGCGCTACCGCCCCGACGATCCCGAATGGGAAGGACGCGACCGCTTCCTGCTGTCGAACGGCCACTACGCGATCGCGCTGTACGCCGCGCTCTTCGAAGCCGGCATCCTCCCCGCGGACGAACTCGACACCTACGGCAGCGACGACAGCCGCTTGCCGATGTCCGGCATGGCGAGCTACACGCCCGGCATGGAGATGTCCGGCGGCTCGCTCGGCCAGGGCCTGACGATCGCGGTGGGCCGTTGCCTCGGCCTCAAGCGCAAGGGCTCGGACGCGTTCGTCTACACGCTCTTCTCCGACGGCGAACTCGACGAAGGCGCGATCTGGGAAGGCCTGATGTCGGCCGCGCACTGGAAGCTCGACAACCTGATCGCGATCGTCGACGTGAACAACCAGCAGGCCGACGGCCCGTCGACGCAGATCATGGCGTTCGAGCCGCTCGTCGACAAGCTCGAGGCGTTCGGCTGGTACACGCAGCGCGTGAACGGCAACGACATCGAAGCCGTCGCGCACGCGTTCGACAACGCCCGCCGGCACTCCGGCGCGCAACCCCGCATCATCGTCTGCGATACGAAGATGGGCTGCGGCGTGCCGTTCCTCGAAGCACGCGAGAAGAACCATTTCATCCGCGTCGACGCGCACGAGTGGAAGCTCGCGCTCGATGCGCTCGACGCCGGGAGGCAAGCATGAGCACCGTCGCGAAGAAGCCGCGCCTGAAGACCTCCGCGATGATCGCGTCGATCGCGGGCGAAGGCCAGATCACGCGCCCCGCGCCGTTCGGCCATGCGCTGTCGGAACTAGCGCGCGTGAAGACGAACGTGATCGGCATGACGGCCGACCTCGGCAAGTACACCGACCTGCACATCTTCGCGAAGGAATTTCCGGAGCGCTACTACCAGATGGGCATGGCCGAGCAGTTGCTGATGGGCGCCGCGGCCGGTTTCGCGCACGAAGGCGCGCAGCCGTTCGTCACGACCTATGCGGTGTTCGCGACGCGCCGCGCGTACGACTTCATCCATCAGACCATCGCGGAAGACAACCTCGACGTCAAGATCGTCTGTGCGCTGCCGGGCCTCACGACGGGCTACGGCCCGAGCCACCAGGCCGCCGAGGACCTCGCACTGATGCGCGCGATGCCGAACATGACGGTGATCGATCCGTGCGACGCGCTCGACATCGAGCAGATGGTGCCGGCGATCGCCGCGCACAAGGGCCCCGTCTACGCACGCCTGCTGCGCGGCAACGTGCCCGCCGTGCTCGACGAATACGACTACCGCTTCGAGCTCGGCAAGGCGAAGCTGCTGCGCGACGGCAACGACGTGCTGCTGATCTCGTCCGGGATCATGACGATGCGCTCGCTGGAAGTCGCGAAAGCGCTGGAGGAGGACAACATCGGCGTCGGCGTGCTGCACGTGCCGACCATCAAGCCGCTCGATACCGCGACCATCCTGCGCGAGGCGAAGCGCACGGGCCGCATGGTGATCGTCGCCGAGAACCATACGGTGATCGGCGGCCTCGGCGAAGCAGTCGCGCGCGCGCTGCTCGGCGCCGGCGTCACCCCGCCGTTCCGGCAGATCGCGCTTCCCGACGCGTTCCTCGACGCCGGCGCGCTGCCGACGCTGCACGACCGCTACGGCATCTCGACCGAAACGATGAGCGACACCATCAAGCGCTGGCTCGGCTGAACCGGGTCACCCGCCATCACGACAACGCATACCGAACCCCCTATCAGGAGAACCGCATCATGTCAGAGTCTCGTCTTCTCGACGGCAAGGTCGCCGTCATTTCCGGCGCGGCATCGCCGCGCGGCATCGGCATGGCCACCGCTCGCATGTTCGCGAAGCACGGTGCAAAAATCGCGATCCTCGATCTCGACGCATCGGCAGCGCGCGATGCGGCCGCGTCGATCGGCGCCGGGCATCGCGGCTATGCATGCGACGTCACCGACCGGCAGGCGTGCCAGGCCGCCGTCGAACAGATCGTCGCCGATTTCGGTTCGATCGACGTGCTCATCAACAACGCCGGCATCACGCAGGCCGTGAAGCTGCTCGACATCGATGCCGAAAGCTGGGACCGCATCCTCGACGTGAACCTGCGCGGCGTGCTGTATCTGTCGCAGGCAGTCGTGCCGCAGATGAAGAAGCAGAAGAGCGGCTCGATCGGTTGCATGTCGTCGGTCTCGGCGCAGCGCGGCGGCGGCATTCTCGGCGGCCCGCACTACTCGGCGGCGAAGGCCGGCGTGCTCGGCCTCGCGAAAGCGATGGCGCGCGAGCTCGGCGCCGACGGGATTCGCGTGAACTGCGTGACGCCCGGCCTGATCCAGACCGACATCAACGCCGGCAAGATCAGCGACGACAAGCGCGGCGAGATTCTCGCGGGCATTCCGCTGAACCGCCTCGGCGATCCCGACGACGTCGCGGGCGCATTCCTGTTTCTCGCGTCGCCGATTTCGTCGTACATCACGGGCGCCGTCATCGACGTCAACGGCGGCATGCTGATTCACGGCTGACGCGAACGAGACGCGCGGCGGGGCCCGGCCCGCCGCGCGCGGCAGGCAGCCGCCGGGCAAAGACAAACGCGCCAGAGAGCGTGTTGTCCGGGTAGAACGCACCGATACATCACAAATCCGTATTGGAGGAGCACATCATGAGCAACCGCTCGACCACTCGCAGCGGCATCAACCGACGCACCTTCCTGAAAGCGGGCGCGACCGTCGCCGCGGCGGCGCCGCTCTGGGGCCTGTCGATTCGCAACGCGTCGGCCGCCGAATTCTCGTACAAGCTCGCGACGGGCCAGGACCCGACGCACCCGGTCAACATCCGCGCTCAACAGGCCTGCGACAAGATTCGCACGGCGACGGGCGGCAAGCTCGACATCAAGGTCTTCCCCGCGAATCAGCTCGGCTCGGATACCGACCTGCTGTCGCAGGTAAGAAGCGGCGGCGTCGAGTTCTTCAACCAGGCATCGTCGATTCTCGCGACGCTCGCGCCCGCCGCCGGCATCGTCAACACGGGTTTCGCGTTCCCCGACTACGACACCGTCTGGAAGGCGATGGACGGCGATCTCGGCGCCTACATCCGCGCGCAGATCGAAAAGACCGGCATCGTCACCGTGTCGCGCCCGTGGGACAACGGCTTCCGACAGGTCAGCTCGTCGACGCGCGTCATCCGGAAGCCGGAAGACCTGAAGGGCTTCAAGATCCGCGTGCCGCAGGCGCCGATGCTCACGTCGCTGTTCAAGGCGCTCGATGCGGGCCCTGCCCCGATCAACTTCAACGAGCTGTACTCGGCGCTGCAAACGGGTGTGGTCGAGGGTCAGGAAAATGCGCTGCCGATCGTCGCGACAGCCAAGCTCTACGAAGTGCAGAAATCCATCAGCATGACGTCCCACGTGTGGGACGGCTACTGGATCCTCGGCAATCGCCGCGCGTGGGAAAAGCTGCCCGCCGACATGCGTGCGATCGTCACCCGCGAATTCGAGGCGGCCGGGCTCCTGCAACGCGCGGACATCGCGAAGCTGAACGGCTCGTTGCGCAACGACCTGAAGGCCAAGGGCATCAACGTCGTCGACGTCGACCGCCAGGCGTTCCGCGACGCGTTGCGCAAGACGAGCTTCTATGGCGACTGGAAAGCGAAGTATGGCGACCAGGGCTGGAACCTGCTCGAAAAGTACGTCGGCAAACTGGTATGAACACCATGCACACGGTCACTTTCCCTCATCCGTCGCCGCGCCGCGTCGTCGATGCGATCGACGCCGTGCTCGGGCATCTCGTCGAGATTCCGGCCGCGCTGCTGGTGGTCGCGGAGATCGGCGTGCTGCTGGCGGGCGTCACGAGCCGCTATCTGCTGCATACGCCGCTCATCTGGTCCGACGAACTCGCGTCGATGCTGTTCCTGTGGCTCGCGATGCTCGGTGCGGTGGTCGCGCTGCGCCGCGGCGAGCACATGCGCATGACGGCGCTGGTCGGCAAGGCCTCGCCCTCCGTCCGCGCCTTTCTCGACGTGGTCGCCATCGCCGCGCCGGTCGCGTTCCTCGTACTGGTGATCGGGCCCGCCATCGAGTTCGCGCAGGACGAAGGCATCATCACGACGCCGGCGCTCGAGATCTCGAACACATGGCGCGCCGCGGCACTGCCCACCGGTTCGGTACTGATGCTCGTCGTCGCGTGCCTGCGCCTGATTCGCACGGCGAACTGGCAGATGACACTCGCGGCGCTTGCGCTGGTGACGGCGATCGGCGGCGGTTTCGTGGCGCTGAGTCCCTTGCTGCAGGATCTCGGCAACCTGAACCTGCTGATCTTCTTCGTCGGCCTCGTCGCCCTGTGCGTGCTGTCCGGCGTGCCGATCGCGTTCTCGTTCGGGCTCGCGACCTTCGGCTATCTGGCGCTCACGACGAGTACGCCGCTCAGCGTGGTGGTCGGGCGGATGGACGAAGGCATGTCGCACCTGATCCTGCTGTCGGTGCCGCTCTTCGTGTTTCTCGGGCAGCTGATCGAGATGACGGGCATGGCCAATGCCATGATCGCGTTCCTCGCGAGCCTGCTCGGCCACGTGCGCGGCGGCCTGTCGTACGTGCTGGTCGGCGCGATGTACCTGGTGTCGGGCATCTCCGGCTCGAAGGCCGCCGACATGGCGGCGGTCGCGCCCGTGCTGTTCCCCGAGATGAAGGCACGCGGCGCGAAGCCCGGCGACCTCGTCGCGCTGCTGGCGGCCACGGGCGCACAGACGGAGACCATTCCGCCCAGTCTCGTGTTGATCACGCTCGGCTCGGTGACGGGTGTCTCGATCTCGGCGCTCTTCACGGGCGGCATGCTGCCGGGCGTCGTGCTCGGGATCACGCTGTGCGCCGTCGTCTGGTGGCGCTATCGCGGCGACGACCTGTCGGGCGTGCGTCGTGCGACCCGCGGCGAGATCGTGCGCAAGTTCGCCATCGCGATACCCGCACTCGCGTTGCCGTTCGTGATTCGCCTCGCCGTCGTCGAAGGTGTCGCGACGGCGACCGAGGTGTCGACGATCGGCATCGCCTATGCCGTGCTCGCCGGCCTGCTGATCTACCGGCGTTTCGAGTGGGCGCGCCTGAAGCCGATGCTGATCGACACCGCCGCGTTGTCCGGCGCGATCCTGCTGATCATCGGCGCGGCCACGAGCATGGCGTGGGCACTCACGCAGTCGGGCTTCTCCGGGCAGCTCGCGCAATCGATGGCGGCCCTGCCGGGCGGCGCGGCGATGTTCATGGTGGCGTCCGTGCTGGTGTTCATCGTGCTCGGCAGCGTGCTCGAGGGCATCCCCGCGATCGTGCTGTTCGGCCCGCTGATGTTCCCGATCGCGCGGCAGATGGGCATTCACGACGTGCACTATGCGATGGTCGTGATCCTGTCGATGGGCGTGGGCCTCTTCGCGCCGCCGTTCGGCGTCGGCTACTACTCGGCCTGCGCGGTCAGCCGCATCCATCCCGACGAAGGCATGAAGCCGATCGTCGGCTACATCGCGGCACTCGTGATCGGACTGATCGTCGTGGCCGCCGTGCCGTGGATCTCGATCGGCTTCCTGCACTGACGCCTTGCGCTGCGTCAGGGCAACCGGCGCGGCGCTCTTCCCGCTTTCCACCATTGATCATGTGACAGCCGCCGCCCGACAGGGCGACGCGGCAAGGAGAAGTCATGTCCACTCTCATGCCGTCGGGCGACATGCGACCGCTCGCCAACGCCATCCGGTTTCTTGCCATCGACGCGATCGTGCGCGCCGGCGAAGGCCACCAAGGCGTGCCGCTCGGCATGGCCGACATCGCGACGGCACTGTTCACGCGACATCTGAAGTTCAATCCCGCCGATCCGCAGTGGCCCGATCGTGACCGCTTCGTGCTGTCCAACGGGCACGGCTCGATGCTCCTCTACGCGCTGCTGCATCTGACGGGTTACGCGCAATTCGGCATCGACCAGATCAAGACCTTCCGTGAAATGGGCTCGCATTGCGAGGGGCATCCCGAATTCGATACGACCGCCGGTATCGAGGTGACGACGGGCCCGCTCGGCCAGGGCATCGCGAACGCGTTCGGCATGGCCGTCGCCGAGGCTTACCTGAACGCGAAATTCGGCGACGGCCTCGTGAATCACCATACGTATGCGTTCGTCGGCGATGGCTGCCTGCAGGAAGGTGTCGGCCAGGAAATGATCTCGCTCGCCGGACACCTGAAGCTCGGCAAGCTGATCCTCTGCTGGGACGACAACCGCATCACCGATGACGGCAGCACGTCGCTGTCGATCAGCGAGGACGTGAGCGAGCGGTTTCGTGTCGCGGGCTGGCACGTGATCGAGGTCGACGGTCATGACATCGAGGCCGTTTCCGCCGCGCTCGACGAAGCCCGGCGCGATCCGCGCCCGTCGCTGCTCGCGTGCCGCACCGTCATTGCCCGCGGCATCGCACGCCTGCAGGGACAGCGCGGCGGACACAGCGGCAAGCTGTTCGACGCCGACGCCGATGCCGCGCGCAACGAACTCGGCTGGCCGCATGCACCGTTCGAGATTCCGTGCGACGTGCTCGACGCGTGGCGTGCTGCCGGCGAGCGCAGCCAGGGCGACTATCGCGCATGGCACGAACGTCTCGCCGCATTGCCCGCCGATGCCCGCGCCGAATTCGAGCGCATTCACGCCGGCCGGCTGCCCGACGGCTGGCAACGCGTGCTCGACGACTATCGCCAACAGGCGGTCGAGCGCGGCGAAGGCCAGGCCGGCATCATGATTTCCGCCGAGATCAACGACCTGCTCGCGCGGTTGCCGGAGCGCATGGTCGGTTGCGCGGACCTCGAGGCACCCACGAGCCACAAGCGCAGCCTGCACGCATTCACCGCCGAGGATCGCGGCGGCGCGTACGTGCATTGCGGCGTGCGGGAGCACGTGATGGGCGCGATGGCGAACGGCATGGCCGCACACGGCGGCGTGATACCGCTGGCCGTCACCTACCTCGCGTTCTCCGACTACGAGCGGCCCGCGATGCGCATGGCCGCGCTGATGGGGCTTCCCGTGAAGTTCGTGTTCAGCCACGATTCGATCGGCGTCGGCAGGAACGGGCCGACGCACCAGCCGGTGGAAATCCTGGCGTCGCTGCGCGCGATGCCGAACATGCGGGTGTTTCGCCCCGCCGACGCCGTCGAGGCAGCCGAATGCTGGGCGCTTGCCTACGAACATCGCAGCGGGCCCAGCACGATGGTGTTCGCGCGACAGACGCTACCGCTCGTGCGCACACGCCACACCACCGACAACCTGTGTGCGCGCGGCGGCTATGTGCTCGCCGAAGCCGAAGGCGGAAAACGCATCGTCACATTGCTGGCGACGGGCTCGGAAGTGGCGCTGGCCGTCACGGCACGCGAGCGTCTGCAACAGGCCGGCATTCCGACCGCCGTTGTCTCGCTGCCGTGCTGGGAACTGTTCGACGAACAGGACGACGCCTATCGTCAGTCCGTGCTCGGCACGGAGACGGTACGCGTCGGTGTCGAAGCCGCCGTGCGGTTCGGCTGGGACCGCTATCTCGGCGATCGCGGCGGGTTCGTCGGCATGACGGGGTTTGGCGCGTCGGGCCCCGCCGAAGTGCTGTATGAACACTTCGGCATCACGCCCGCCCACATCGTCGCCGAAGTGAAACGCCGTCTCTGAACCGCCCCGATCCCTTTCCTTCCGCTCTACAGGACCGAACATGCAGAAAATCGTCTTTCTCGACCGGGCGACGCTTGCGCCGCAAATCAGGCTCGCGCGGCCGGCTTTCGAACACGCGTTCGTCGAGTACGACCATACGCGAGCCGACCAGGTCGCCGCGCGCCTGGATGGCGCGACCATCGCCATCACCAACAAAGTGCCACTGACGGCCGACGTGATCGCGCAATTGCCTTCGCTGAAGCTCGTTGCCGTCGCCGCGACGGGCACCGACTGCGTCGACAAGGTTGCGTGCGAACGGCACGGCATCCGCGTCTCCAATATTCGCGGTTATGCGGTCAACACCGTGCCCGAGCATACGTTCGCGTTGATGCTCGCATTGCGGCGCAACCTGATCGCCTATCGCGACGACGTGCTGAATGGCGAATGGCAGAAGTCCGGCCAGTTCTGCTTCTTCAATCACGCGATACACGACCTGGGCGGCATGACGCTCGGCATCATCGGCGAAGGCGTGCTCGGTCAGCGTGTGGCGGACATCGCGAAGGCGTTCGGCATGCGTGCGCGCTTCGCCGCGCACAAGGGACGTGAAGGACTCGGCCCGCTCTACACGCCGTGGGACGAGATCCTCGAAACCAGCGATGTCATCACGATACACAGTCCGCTCACGCCGCACACGCGCGGCATGCTCGCGATGCCCGAGTTTCGCAAGATGAAGCGCAAGCCGCTCATCATCAATACGGCGCGAGGCGGCCTGGTCGATGAAGCCGCGCTCGTGAACGCACTCGATGAAGGGCTGATCAGCGGCATCGGCTTCGACGTGCTGGCGACCGAGCCGCCCGGCGATGACAATCCGCTCATGCGGATCGCGCAACGACCGAACGTGATCGTGACGCCCCACGTCGCCTGGGCGTCGGACGAGGCGCAACAGTCGCTTGCCGACCAGTTGATGCGCAACATCGAGCACTTCGTGAGCGGCACGCCGGTGAATGTCGTGGTGTGACGCGAGATCGCGTCTCCCCACGGGTCGTTCCGACGTGAGGAGGCGGCACGGTCAAGGCTTGTCACATCCCTGGGGAAAAAGCATCCGACGGGGTGCTTCCCGATATCGACGTCCATTCCGCTCTCGCAACCGGAGCGAATAGCCGGTCAACCGCGCGCGCCGATCCTGCCGGTTGATTCGCACACGCTGCACGATTTCCCCTGGCGTTCCGTGCGCATCGGCGCCATTGCGCAAAGCGCCGGTCAGCCCCGGCAGATTGCACATCGACGCTCCCGATCCAGCAGGTTTGCGCACTGTCCATTGGCGCGGCGCTTCGAAATAATCGCTGCACGGCACGACACACGGCGGACGTGACCCGTCACCTCCGCCGCGGGCCATTCATGCCATCCCCCCTTCCCCAACACACAAAAGCCGCATCCGGCAGGCGCGCGTCACCGGTATCGCGGCAATGAACGGAGACGACATGTCGCAACGACAAGCATCGCTGCACCGAGGACTCGAGGAGCGCCACGTCAGCCTGATGGCGCTCGGCACGGCCATTGGCGTCGGGCTGTTTCTCGGCTCGGCCAGCGCCATCACGACGGCCGGCCCGGCGATCCTGCTCAGCTACACGATCGCCGGTGTCGCGATCTTCATCATCATGCGCGCGCTCGGCGAAATGGCGATCACGAACCCCGTCGCGGGATCGTTCAGCCGCTATGCGCAGGACTATCTCGGCCCGCTGACCGGCTATCTGACCGGCTGGACCTACTGGCTCACCGCGCTCGTCGGCAGCATGTGCGAGATCACCGCGGCCGGTGTTTACATGAACATCTGGTTTCCGCACGTACCGACCTGGATCTGGACGCTGGCCGCGCTCGCGTCGGTCACCGCGGTCAACTTCATCGCGGTACGCGCGTACGGCGAGTTCGAGTTCTGGTTCGCGCTGGTCAAGGTCGTGACGATCGTGCTGATGATCGTCGTCGGCGCGGGCATGATCCTCTTCGGCATCGGCAATGGCGGCATCGCGACCGGCATCTCGAACCTGTGGTCGCACGGCGGCTTCATGCCGAACGGCATCGTGGGCGTCCTGAAGGCGTTGCCGATGGTCATGTTCGCGTATCAGGGCATCGAGATGCTCGGCATCACCGCCGGTGAAGCCCGCAATCCCGAGAAGACGCTGTCTCGCGCCGTGAACTCGGTGTTCTGGCGCGTGCTGATCTTCTATGTCGGCGCGCTGTTCGTGATCATGTCGATCTATCCGTGGGACCGCATCGGCACCGAGGGCAGCCCGTTCGTCCTGACCTTCGATCGCCTCGGCATTCATTCGGCCGCGGGCATCATCAACTTCGTCGTGCTGACCGCCGCGCTGTCGTCGTGCAACAGCAATCTGTACGGCACCTCGCGGCTCCTCTACAACCTCGCGCTTCAGAAGCAGGCGCCGGCGATGTTCGCCCGCATCTCGGGCAACGGCATTCCGGCGGTCGCACTGACGTTCTCCTGCGCGTGCTCGCTGCTCGGCGTGTTGCTCAACTACGTGAGCCCGAAGCACGTGTTCGTCTGGCTGACGGCCGTGTCGACGTTCGGCGCATTGTGGACGTGGGGTGTCATCCTCGTTTCCCATTCCCGCTTCCGCAAGACGCTTCATGCGGCCGACATCGCGAAGCTGCCTTGCCGGGTGCCGTTCTTCCCGTCGAGCAACGTGGCCGCACTCGCGTTCCTGCTGGTGGTGGTTATGCTGATGGCGGCGTTTCCCGCGACGCGCATCGCGGTGATCGTCGGCCCGCTCTGGATCGCGATCGTCTCGTGCCTTTTCTTCGCGACGAAGGCGCGGCGCATGCCGACGCAATTTGGCGTGTCGTCGCTCGACTGAAGATCGCGAACGCGCGACGGCCGCGGGCACGGCCGTGTCCGGCGGCTGAAACCGCGCTCAGCCGCGCCGGCTACGCGCGCCCTTGCGCGCGCCCGCTCCCGCCGGCGGCTCGCCCGCGCTCATCCGGTCCAGCTGCCGGACGATCTCCGCACGCAGCTCGGCCGAAATCTCCACGCTGTCGAGCAGCTCCGAGATCCACAGCCCGTCGGCCGCGAGCCGGCAGATCATCAGCGTCGCCGCCTGCTCGAGCGGCACCGGGTCCGGCCGCGTCCACTCGCGCATCGGCACCGACCAGCGCGCGCGCGTCTCCTGCTCGGTGATCATCGACGCGACCAGCACGCGCAGCACGTCGGTGCTCGCGGCCGGCTGCGCAGTGTCGAGCACCGCATGCAGATACGCGCGCGCCGCCGCGCCATCACCGTGCGAATCGGCTGCCCGGCGCGCGGCCATCTGCGTCGCGAAGCGCTCGGTCGCCTGCCCGAACAGCGCATCGAGCAAACCCTGCTTGTTCGCGAAGTGATACTGCAGCGCGCCCTTCGTCACGCCCGCGCGCTCGGCGACCGCGTCGAGCGTCAACGCGGCCACGCCGTAACGGGTCGCGATTTCCGACGCGGCTTCCAGCAGCTGCGCGCGCACCTGTTCCGGCGCTTTTTTCCGGCGTACGCCGGCAACGGGTGCGGGCGTCGGCGCGGCCCCGGGCGCTTCCGGTGCGTCGGCGCCCCGCGCGTCGGCCGGTTCGGTCCTGTCGACGGGTGTGGAGCGGGCACGCGGAGCGGGTTCGAGGCGTTTTTTCATGGGGGCGATGGTAGCACCCGCGGTCTCGAAATAAACATTCCGGCCGGATGGTATGATCCGCCGCATGAATAAACCCGCCCCCTCCTCCTGGTCCGCGCTCGACACCGCGATCGCCCGTGGACGCGACGCGCTGATGCGTCTTCAGCAGCCCGACGGCAGCTGGTGTTTCGAACTCGAATCCGACGCGACGATCACCGCGGAATACATCCTGATGATGCATTTCATGGACAAGATCGACGACGCGCGCCAGGAGAAGATGGCGCGCTACCTGCGCGCGATCCAGCGGCTCGACACGCACGGTGGGTGGGACCTGTACGTCGACGGCGATCCGGACGTGTCGTGCAGCGTGAAGGCCTACTTCGCGCTGAAGGCCGCCGGCGACAGCGAACATGCGCCGCACATGGTCCGCGCGCGCGACGCGATCCTGAAGCTCGGCGGCGCGGCGCGCGCGAACGTGTTCACGCGCATCCTGCTCGCGACGTTCGGCCAGGTGCCGTGGCGCGCGGCGCCGTTCATGCCGATCGAATTCGTGCTGTTCCCGAAGTGGGTGCCGATCTCGATGTACAAGGTCGCGTACTGGGCGCGCACGACGATGGTGCCGCTGCTCGTGCTGTGCTCGCTGAAGGCGCGTGCGCGCAACCCGCGCAACATCGCGATCCCCGAACTGTTCGTCACGCCGCCCGACCAGGAGCGCCACTACTTCCCGCCCGCGCGCGGGATGCGCCGCGCGTTCCTCGCGCTCGACCGCGTGGTGCGCCACGTGGAGCCGCTGCTGCCGAAACGCCTGCGGCAGCGTGCGATCCGGCATGCGGAAGCGTGGTGCGCGGCGCGCATGAACGGCGAGGACGGCCTCGGCGGGATCTTTCCGCCGATCGTGTACAGCTACCAGATGATGGACGTGCTCGGCTACCCGGACGATCATCCGCTGCGCCGCGACTGCGAGAACGCGCTCGAGAAGCTGCTGGTCACGCGCCCCGACGGCAGCGTGTACTGCCAGCCGTGCCTGTCGCCGGTCTGGGATACCGCGTGGAGCACGATGGCGCTCGAACAGGCGCGCGGCGTGGCCGCACCCGACGCCGGCGAGCCGGCGGGCTCGCTGAATGAACTCGACGCACGCATCACGCGCGCATACGACTGGTTGGCGGAGCGCCAGGTGAACGACCTGCGCGGCGACTGGATCGAGAACGCGCCCGCCGACACGCAACCGGGCGGCTGGGCGTTCCAGTATGCGAACCCGTACTACCCCGACATCGACGACACCGCGGTCGTCACCGCGATGCTCGACCGTCGCGGCCGCACGCATCGCAACGCGGACGGCTCGCATCCGTATGCGGCCCGCGTCGCACGCGCACTCGACTGGATGCGCGGGCTGCAATCGCGCAACGGCGGCTTCGCGGCCTTCGACGCGGACTGCGACCGCATGTACCTGAACGCGATCCCGTTCGCCGATCACGGCGCGCTGCTCGATCCGCCGACCGAGGACGTGTCGGGCCGCGTGCTGCTGTGCTTCGGCGTCACGAAGCGCGCGGACGACCGCGCGTCGCTCGCGCGCGCGATCGACTACGTGAAGCGCACGCAGCAGCCCGACGGCAGCTGGTGGGGCCGCTGGGGCACGAACTACATCTACGGCACGTGGAGCGTGCTGGCCGGGCTCGCACTCGCGGGCGAAGACCCGTCGCAGCCGTACATCGCCCGCGCGCTCGCGTGGCTGCGCGCGCGACAGCACGCGAACGGCGGCTGGGGCGAGACCAACGACAGCTACATCGACCCGGCGCTCGCCGGCACCAATGCGGGCGAAAGCACGTCGAACTTCACGGCGTGGGCACTGCTCGCGCAGATGGCGTTCGGCGACTGCGAATCCGATTCGGTGAAACGCGGCATCGCGTATCTGCAATCGGTGCAGCAGGACGACGGCTTCTGGTGGCACCGGTCGCACAATGCGCCGGGCTTTCCGCGGATCTTCTACCTGAAGTATCACGGCTACACCGCGTATTTCCCGCTGTGGGCGCTCGCGCGCTATCGGCGCCTGGCCCGCGGTGCGGCGCCGGTCGGCGCGCGCGCCGTGCCTGCGGCCACGGACGCCGCGCTCGCCTGAGCGACGGCGCGGCGGACGCGCGTTACGGCTTGCCGTTCAGCGACTCGACGATCCGGTACGCGGTCTTCACGCGATCCTCGATCGGAAAGCTGCGGTTCGCAAGCATCACGATCGCGAGCCGCTTCGCGGGAACGAACGCGACATAGGTGCTGAAGCCGTTGGTCGAGCCGGTCTTGTTGATCCACGTGTCCGGGCGCGGCGCGAGCGGCGGCTCGAGTTCGGTCGCGGGCGTCGCGTCGTGAAGCATCGGCGGCCCATTCCCTTCGAGCAGCGTCGGCAGCGAGACCGGATACGGATACTGTTCCCAGATCAGGTCCTGCGTGAACGGCCCCGCACGGAAATAGCCGGTGTGCGTGCGCTCGAGCGCGCGCCGCAGCCGCGGCGCCGTTTCGACGAGCCCCATGTTCGCCTGCACGAAGCGCAACAGGTCGGCCGCCGTCGTCCTGACACCGTACGCCGGCTGCCACAGCATGCCGCCCGTCATCCGGATCGGCTTGCCGTCCTGCGTATAGCCCTGCGCATAGTCGGCCTGGCGCGCGGCGGGCACGTTGATGTACGTCTGCGTCATCCCGAGCGCGGGGAACAGCCGCTGCTCCATCAGCGCCGCGAAGTCGCGGTTCATCGCCTTCGCGGTGAGCTGACCGAACATCCCGATCGCAACGTTCGAGTACGTGCGGCGCGTGCCCGGCGCGTACGCGGGCCGCCACGCGTCGAGATAGCGCATCAGGCCCGCGTCGTCGCGGATGCTGTCGGGCACCTGCAGCGGCATCCCGCCCGGCGTGTGCGTGCCGAGCTCGAGCAGCGTCACGCCGCCGAACGGCTTGCCCTGCAGCGCGGGCAGGTACTTGGCCGCGGGATCCGACAGCGACAGCTCGCCACCCTCCTGCGCATCGGACGCGAGCGTCGCGGTCAGCGTCTTGCTGACGGAGCCGATCTCGAACAGCGTGTCGCCGGTCACCGGCTTGCCGGTTTGCGTCGACATCACGCCGTAGTCGAACACGTAGGGCTTGCCGTCGGCGACGATGCCGATCGCCATGCCGGGAATGGCGAACTGCTTCATCAGCGGCGCGATGTTGCGGGTCACGGTGTCGTGAATCTCGTCGGGCGTGGCGGCGGCCGCGCGGCCGGCTGCTGCTGCGGCGCACGCGGCGACGAACAGGGTCGCGGCGATGCGGATCACGTTGAATCGCATGGTGGCGGTTCCTTCGATTTTCTGATGGTTGTGTGAACAACAGGTCCGGCCGCGCCGCGCGGTGGACTCGGCGGCCGGCCTGGCGAAGCACGACTATCCGCTGCCGGCCGCCCGTCAACAATCGATGAAATTTTGCGCGAGCCTAAAGAAAATCTTATGTGACGCATGCACCGACCATGCGTACGTCAGTCCGGCAACCGGTCGAGAAAGGCCAGCATCGCGGCGTTGAAGCGCGCCGGCCGCTGCAGCGGTGCGAAGTGGCTCACACCGGGCAGGGTCGTCAGCGTCGCGCCCGGAATCGTGCGCGCGAGATACGCCGCGTGCTCGGGGCGGATGAATTCGTCGTGCTCGCCCTGCACGATCGCGACCGGCACGGCGATCGCCGCGAGGTCGGCCGCGCTGTAATCCGGTTGCGTGCGCATCATTTCGCTGACGGCCGCGACGAACGCGTCGAACTGGTCGGGCGTCGCGGACAGCCGCGCGTAGTCCTTGCGGTGCCGCGCGAAGCAGCGGTCGATCAGCGGGCTCGGCAGCATCTCCTTCGTGCCGCCCGGATCCATGTTGCACGCGAAGAAGAACACGCCCGCCGCGCGCTCCGGCGCGCGGGCGGCCAGCACGAGCGACACGCACGCGCCGTCGCTCCAGCCGACGAAGCGCGCGCGCTCGATGCGCAGCGCATCGAGTACCGCGAGCACGTCGGAGGCCATGCGTTCATAGGAATAGGGGCGATCGTCGCGCGTGCTGCGGCCGTGGCCACGGCTGTCGATCACGATCGCGCGGTAGCCGGCCGCGAGCAGCGCCGGCACCTGATTGCCCCAGTTGCCGCCGTGGCCGAGGCCGCCGTGCAGCAGCACGACCGCCGGGCCATGGCCGAACGACGCGTGCCGGATGCGCACACCGTCGTGGTCCAGCCATCCTTCGGCGTCGGCCGCGGGCAGCGGCGTGCCGCCTTGCGCGTCGAAGCGGACGAGGTCGTCGTCGGCGAATTCCGCGTTCATCGTTCTGCCGTCCTTTCGAGGGAGACGAGCGTGCGATTGTAATGCGCGCGGGTGACGTACCGCGCCGCGTCGTCAGGCCTGCGTCGCCACCAGCCCGCCGGACGTCGGGCCGCCGGACTTCTGGATCGCCTGCGCGAGCTGCGCGATCGCCGTCGACAGCGCGGCGGAGATCGTGCTCGCTTCCGCGCTCAGCGTCTGCTGCTGGACCGCGGCGGCCGGATCGTCCTTCGCGCGCTGCGCGGCGGCCGCCATTTGCTGCTGCAGTTGCGCGAGTTGTTTCTGCAGGCGCTCGATGAGCTGTTTCAGCTGCGTGATCGCGGGATCCTTGGCCGAGGATCCCGACGCGCCCAGCGTCTCGCCGGCGGCGCCGGACGGCGCGGCGCCGCTTGCCCGCGCCTTCGTTGCGCCGCCCGGCGGCGACGACGCAGCCGCCGTGGCCGTCGACGCGGCACCGGCGCCCGACGGGCTGGCGGTCGCGTTGCCGGTAGCGAGCGCGGTCTGCGTGGCGGAAGAGAGATCGATCTGCATCGTGTCGGTCCGTAATGAGTGCGCGACTCGGGTCGGTTGAACAGGGGATACCTTGCAACCGGTTTACGGCATTCGTCGGACAAAACTTTAGCCCCGCCTTCCGCGCGGCGCCGACGCAGCCGCGCCCCCGTTGCCGCGCGCCTCGTCGTGGCGCGGCATGCGGATTGTCGCGAAGGGGCCAGAATGACCGGCCGTCCACGCTGGTAAAATCGCCGACTGGCCTGCCGCCTCAGCCCCCCGGCTGCTTCCGGCAAGGCTTCGCGGACTCCCCCCGCAGCCGCACCCGCCCCGTCGGGCGCGACACGCGATGCCGCCCGGCGGCGGCGCTGCGCGAGCCCCGCGCCCGCAGCGACACGACGGCGCGACGGTTTCGGCGCACACACCCTTCATCACGCATTGCGAGGAATACACGATGGCCCGCATCGGCGCCTTCTGCCTGACCACGTGGCTCGCGGCCGCGATTCTCTATTTCGGCCAGCATTCGGTCGCGATGATTGCGCTCAGCGGCGTGGTCGTATTCGGCGGATTCGACCTGCTGCGTCCGTAACGACGGCGGATGTGCGGCAGGCGCGGCTCGCCGCCGCGCTGAAATACGCCGACCGGCGGGCCGCGGCGCAGCGTAAGATGCTGGTCGGAATCGTCATCCTCGCGCAGCACGAACACCGCAACCACCCACGCTGGGCCATCCGATCATGAAACAAGGCATTTTCGTCGCGACTCCCGCCTACGGTGGCATGTGCTACCTGCCCTACGTGAACGGGCTGCTGGAGCTTCAACGTGCGTGCCTGGACGCCGGCCTCGAGTTCGAATACTTCTCCCTCAGCGGCACCGCGTTGTTGCATCAGCAACGAAACGTCGCGGTCGAGCGCTTCCTGCACAGCGACCTGTCGCACATGATGTTCATCGACGCGGACATCGGTTTTCGCGGCAGCGACGTGATCCGGATGTTTGAGCAGCAGCACGACGTGATGCTCGGGCTGTATCCGTCCAAGAGCATCAACTGGGCGGCGGTCGTCGAGGCCGCGCGCTCGGACCCGTCCGCGCCGGTCGAGCGACTCACGCCGTTCAGCGCCGACTACAGCCAGACCGCGTATGCGGTCGACGGCGAAAAATCGGAGATCAGGCTCGATGCGGTTTCCGAAATTCACTCGGGCGGCGCCGGCCTGATGATGATCGCGCGCGGTGTATTCGAGAAGATGGCGCAGGCGTACCCCGAGACGCAGGTCCAGTTTCCGCCGAGCTATCGGAACCTGTCGCCGAATTCGACCACCATGTACGAACATTTCGAATTCCTGCGCGAACCGGACGGGCGATCGCTGTCGGAGGACCTGTCGTTCTGCAAGAAATGGCGGATGTGCGGCGGCAAGCTGTATGCGTGTTCGTGGTTCAAGACCGTCCACGCAGGCGTCTACCTCTACGAAGGCAACCTGCCGGCGTTGCTCGGGCAATGAGCCGGTAGCGCGCGCCGGTCGGCGGCGCGCATGGTTTGCCAGGCGGATGCGCCCGGCGTTCCCGGCGGCGGCCCGCCTCTTCGCGGCCGCCTCCGCCGCCTGCCGCGCCGCCGCGATATGATCGGCCGCGACATCGGCCTCGAACCTCTCACCACACCGGATCACCCCATGACGACCTGCGGAGCCTCCATCTCCAGCCGAACGCTCGATCGCGCCGACCTGCTGCTTCTCGTCGAAGGCTCGGCCGCGCCGATTCATCTGGAAGACTGCGACCTCGAGGGCGCGGACCTGTCGCGGCTCGATTTGCGCGGCGTGCGATTCGAACGCTGCGCGCTCGCGGAAGCGTCATTCGTCGGCGCGACGCTCGCGCAGACCGCCTGGATCCGCTGCCGCGCACGCCAGACGAGCTTCGCGTCTGCCGATCTCGAGGACGCGCGGTTTCAGTCCTGCGACCTCAACAACACGAGCTGGCGACGCAGCAAGCTCGGCTCGGCGCGCTTCGACGAGTGCCGGCTGACCGGTGCCGACTTCGAGGAATGCAAGTCGCTCGGCATCGAATTCGCGAACACGCTGCTGGTCGGCGCGAGCCTGCGCCGCTTTTCGTTCCGGAAGACGCGGCTCGTGGCGCTCGACTTTTCGGATGCCGATCTCGCCGGCGCGGACTTCCGCGACGCCGTGTTCGAAGGCGGCAGCCTGCGCAACGCGCATCTGAACGACGTCCGGTTCGACGGCGCAGACCTGCGCGACGTCGAGCTCGGCGGCACGCCGAAGCTGCTCGCGTCGGGCGTGCTGCGCGGCGCGACCGTCTCGTACGAGCAGGCCGCGATGCTGATCGAGAATCTCGGGATTCGCGTCGCGTAGCGAAGACCGTGCGCCCCGGGCGGGGCGCACGTCGCGCGGGTCAGAACCGGTGAATGATCCCCGCGCCGAACGCGAACTGGTTGCCGGTCGACGACGGCGCGGCGTTGAACCCGTCGCCCAGCGTCGCGGTCGCGTCGACGATGTTGCCCGCACCGCTCGTGCCGAGCGTCTTGCCCTTCGCGTGCTGATACGCCTCGAGCAAATACAGCCCCGTGCGCTTCGACAACGCGTAGTACTGCGACAGGTTTAACTGGTGATACTGCGCGCTGTCGGTGATGCCGTTCGCCTCGGTCGCGCGCGTGTACGCATAGCCCGCGCCGAAATCCCAGACCGCCGACGGCTTCCAGTGCAGCACCGCGCCGGCCGTGTTGAAGATCGCGGTATTGAAGAACTTCGACGCCGACCCCGGGATGTATTCGGTGTTGGTGTACGTCGCCGTCGCATCCCACGCATCGCTGAACCGGTAGCTGAGGCCCACCGCGAACCGCTGCTGCGCCTTCGCGGTCTGGTAGCCGTTCGTGAGCGCCGACACGCCGACCTGCGAGCCGCCGTTCGACGTCGTCGAATTCGCGCCCCAGGTTCCGCCGGACGTATTCGAATTGTTCACGCGCTCGAACGCGACGCCGACGCCGAGCGGGCCGGCCGCGTACTGGATGCCGGTCGCCCACGTCGACCCGGCGTTCGTGCTGCCGGCCACGCCGCCGAGCGAATACGAGCCGCTCAACGTCAGGCCGTACCATTTCGGCGACGTGTACTCGAGCGTGTTGTTCGCGCGGTAGATCGTGTCGAGCCCGTCGACGTCGCCCGGGTGCGCGCCGTAGTAGCCGGTGATCCAGGTCGTCGGGCTGAACGGCGACATCGTCTGGTAGTACGACGCGTATTGCCGGCCCGCGGTCAGCGTGCCGTAGGTCGCATTCGTCAGCCCGACCCACGCCTGCCGCCCGAACATCGCATCGGTGTACTGCGTGGCCCCCGTGCCCGAGTTGAAGCCCGATTCGAGCGTGAAGACCGCCTTCGTGCCGCCTCCGAGGTCCTCCGCGCCCTTCAGGCCGAAACGGCTGCCGGCCCACACGCCCTGGTTCATCCTGACGACCGACTTGCCGCCGCTCGTCGAGCCGAGCGTCGTCGCATTGCTCTGGTAGCCGATCCCGTTGTCGACGATCCCGTACAGCGTGACGCTGCTCTGCGCGAACGCCGGCGCGACCGCCACCATCGCAACGCCGGACGTCAGCGCCACGCGTAATGCCCGCTTCTTCATCGATCAGTCTCCTTCCTTGCCTTGTTGATTGGGTGATGCGTCGTTGTGTCCGCGATCCGCCGTCATCGGATCAGGGACGATATGCATGCCAGCCGTTGCCGCCCTTGCAGACGAGTTGCGAACCCTGGACCTGGCACTGCGCCTCATAGCCCGGCGAGTACAGCCATTCGCCGGCCCAATGCAGATCGACGTACGGGTCGGCCGTCGGCGTGTCGGCGACGAAGTTCGCCGCGTCGTCGGTGCTGCCGCTGCCCGTGTAGCGCGCGGTGGCCGGATACGGGAACACCGGGCGCGTGCGCGTCGTGTTGCCGTTCGCATCGACGATCGACGCAACGATCCGGCCCGGCGTCGCGCGCGTCTCGGTCCACGCCATCAGCGGCGACAGGATGTCGAACACGTTCGGCCCCTGGCCGCCGCCGCAGTGCGCGACGCCCGGAAACAGGTAGAAGCGTGCGAAGCGGTCGACCTGCGCGTCGCCCATGTAATGCTTCATCGCTTCGTAGTATTCGATGCTCGAACGCGGCGAGATGTGCTGGTCCTCCAGGCCGTGCCACAGCAGCAGCTTGCCGCCGCGGCCGGCGAAGCGGCTCAGGTCAGGATCGGTCGCGGCCAGGTAGTTCGACACCGGCACCGTCTTCGCGAACCCGTCGAGCGTGAACTTCAGGTCGCCGATCGTCGCGGACGGATACGATGCGTTGTAATAGTCGAGATAGCGCAGGAACGGCAGCACGAAGCCGATCGTGCCGCTCTGTGCGGTGGCGGTTGCCGGGACGAACAGGGTCCAGTTCAGCTCCGAGCCCCATTCACGCGACACCAGCGGTTCGAGACGCATGCCGTTCGCGGCCGTCGCACCGTCGTGAATCCGGCGCACGACGTCGGCTTCCTGAGACGTCAGGCAGGTCGCGGTGGATTGCCCTTGCGCGCAGACGATCGTCGCGGGATCGAAGTGGCACGCGCGCGGGTTGTCGATCACGCCGTCGACCACGCCGTCCAGCCCGTCGCACGCCTTCAGCACGGCCGCGTGCAGCATCGGCAGCTTGCCGGCGAGCAGGATCGCGTTGCCCGTGGTCGGGTCCGTGTTGACCGCGTTCGGCCATGCATGGTGGAACGTGTTCTGCACGATCAGGTCGTTGGCCGGCGCGCCGGCGGCGATGCCGTCGAAGTCGTCGGGAAAGCGCTGCGCCTCCATCAGTGCCTCGCGGCCGCCGTCCGAACAGCCGTCGAAATACGCGTAGCGCGCGGGCCGCGCATAGAACTTGCCGATGATCGCCTTCGCCACCTGTGCGGTCGCATGCTCGGCGCGATACGCGAAATCGAGCTTCGCCTTCGGGTCGAGTGCCCACGAACCATCGTTGCCGCCCTCGTGGCCCATGTCGGTCGCGGCCATCGCGATCGTCCCGTTCGTCACCGGCACGCAGGTCGACGCCATCGGCGCATTGACCGACAGGTTGCCGCACAAGCCGCCGCAGCCGGTCTGCAGATAGCGCTGCGTCCAGCCTTGCGTCGGCAACTGCAGTTCGAACAGTGACGCACCCGGGCCGATCGTGCCTTTCACGTCGCACACGGGTGCGGGCAGCGTGTTGTTGCCGACGACCGTGCCGGCCGGCAGCAGCACCGCCGACGTGATCGTCACGGTGCCGTCGGTCACGCCGCTCAGGTCGAGTGCCGCGACCGACGGGCACGCCATCGCGGGCATCACCGCGGGAAGATTCGCGAGGCCGCCGGTGCTCGCCGAACTCGCCGCGCTCGCGGCGTTCGGCCAGCCGGTCAATGCCGCGCACATCCACACGACGCCGATTGCCAGCACCCTGGCCAGCGCATCGCGCCTCACGCGTGCCGCGCGATGCCACGCACGCACCCTCCACCCTGCCCTGCAGTTCGTCTGCATGCCTGTCTCCTGTTCTTGTGCTCGATACGCCGCTCGCCCGGAACGGACGAGGCGGCAACGTTGTGTCGATCCTGCGGTACATCGGGAGAAACGAGTCGCCTCATTCCTCTTGCGTCTTCATCAGCATAACTAAGCTCACCGTCCGAACCCGTTGCGAAGAAGACCGAATCCCATCCGATCCGTTTATCGGTTCCAGCCAAGCGGCCTTACGCGGGCGCCATCCCGTATTCATGCTTGACGCGATCGGCCTGCGGCGACGCGAGATACGCGAGGAACCGTGCAGCGGCCGCGCGATCGTGCGCGGCACTGCCTATCGCGGCGGCGAACACCGTCACCGCCTGCACCGCATCCGGCAGCGCACCGGCGACGTCGACGCCCGGCACGTGCATCAGCTCGCTCAACTGCTGAAAGCCGAGCTCGACCTCGCCGGATGCGATCAACGCACCGACTGGCACGCCCGGCGGTGCCTGCACGATACGCGGCGCGATTGCGTCGGCGATGCCCCAGCGCGCGAACAGGCGATTCAGGTGCGTGCCGCTCGGTCCCGTCGAATAGCCGATCCGGCCGGCGCGCAGGACCGCGTCGCGCAACGCCGCCTCGGTGCCGATGTCCGGCCGCGCCGCACCGGCCGGCACCGCGACCGCGACACCGGAGCGCGCGACATCCACGCGACTGCCTGCATCGACGCGGCCTGCCGCCGCCAGCCGCTCGATCGCGTCGGACGCGAGCACGACGCAGTCGAACGGCTCGCCGTCCCGCACCCGCCGCGCGGCATCCACGCCGCCGACCGACGTGATCGAGATGCGCACGCCCGTCTCGTGCTCGTAGGCCGCAGCGAGCCGCGCCAGCAGCGGCCGCGTCGCCATCGACGAAATGCCCGTGACGGTTACAGCCGCGCCTGGCGTCCGCGTCATCGTCGCCGCCCGCATCAGTCGATGTAGCGCAGGCCGGCCTGGCGCAGCGGCTCGCGCATGTCGTACATGTCGAGACCGAGCACGCCGGACGCGAGCTTCGCGCGCTTCGCCGCTTCATTCGCCTCGCGCGCGACGGCCTTCTCGAGCACCTGCGCCGCGCGCGCGGCCGGCACCGCGACCACGCCGTCGTCGTCCGCGACGATCACGTCGCCGGGATTGACGAGCGCGCCGGCGCACACGACCGGCACGTTCACCGAGCCGAGCGTCGCCTTGATCGTGCCTTTCGCCGAAATCGCCTTGCTCCAGACCGGGAACTGCATCGCCTCGAGCACCGCGACGTCGCGCACGCCTGCATCGATGATCAGCGCGTGCGCGCCGCGCGCCTTGAAGCTCGTCGCGAGCAGGTCGCCGAAATAGCCGTCCGTGCAATCCGCGGTGACCGCCGCGACGACCACGTCGCCCGGCCGGATCTGTTCGGCCGCGACATGCATCATCCAGTTGTCGCCCGGGTGCAGCAGCACCGTGACGGCCGTGCCGGACGCATGCGCACGCGGATAGATCGGCCGCATGTACGGCTTCAGCAGCCCCGTGCGGCCCATCGCCTCGTGCACCGTCGCCGAGCCGAGCGCGCCGAGCCGCGCGGCGACGTCCTGGTCCGCCCGGTGGATCGTGCGGTACACCACGCCGAGTTCAGTCATGATCACAGCCCCTTCGCTTTCAGTTGCGCATCCAGGCGCGGATACACGCGCCGGGCATTGCCTTCGTAGATCTTGTGACGCGCCATCGCATCGAGCGACGATGCCTCGATGTAGCGCTTCGTGTCGTCGTAGTAGTGACCGGTGTCGGGATCGATGCCGCGCACCGCGCCGATCATCTCGCTCGCGAACAGGATGTTGTCGACCGGAATCACGCCGGTCAGCAGGTCGATGCCGGGCTGGTGATAGACGCACGTATCGAAGAACACGTTGTTCAGGAGGTGGTCCTTCAGCAGCGGCTTCTTCAGCTCCTGCGCGAGCCCGCGAAAGCGTCCCCAGTGATACGGCACCGCGCCGCCGCCGTGCGGGATCACGAAGCGCAGCGTCGGGAAATCGCGGAACAGGTCGGAGGTCAGGCACTGCATGAACGCCGTGGTGTCGGCGTTCAGGTAGTGCGCGCCCGTCGTGTGGAAGCACGCGTTGCAGCTCGTGCTCACGTGGATCATCGCGGGAATGTCGTACTCGACCATCCTCTCGTAGATCGGGTACCAGTAGCGGTCCGACAGCGGCGGGCTCGTCCAGTGGCCGCCGGACGGATCCGGGTTCAGGTTGATCGCGACGTTGCCGTATTCCTCGACGCAGCGCACGAGCTCCGGAATGCAGGTCGCGATATCGACGCCCGGGCTTTGCGGCAGCATCGCGGCCGGCACGAAATGATCGGGGAAGAGACGATGGACGCGATGGCACAGCTCGTTGCACACCGCCGCCCACGTGCTCGACACCGCGAAATCGCCGATGTGATGCGCCATGAAGCTCGCGCGCGGGCTGAAGATCGTCAGGTCGAGGCCGCGTTCGCGCATCAGCCGCAGCTGGTTGTGCTCGATCGATTCGCGCAGCTCGTCGTCGCTGATGTTCAGCTCGGCCACCTTCGGCTGTTCGGACGGACTGCCGATCGCCGCGACCTGGCGATTGCGCCACGCTTCCAGCGCCTTCGGCGCGGTGGTGTAGTGGCCGTGAATGTCGATGATCATTGATGCTCCTGCGTGTGATGATGTGTCCGGCACCCTGCCGACCACCGCGCCGGACGGCGGTGTGCAGCGTGCGTCAGTGCGCCGGGGTTTCGAGTTCCCGCGGTTCGGGCGCGGCTGTGCGCTGCGTCGTCATGATCGCGATGGCCGCCAGCGTGGCCGGCACCGCGAGCATCGACAGGATCGCGTCGAACTTCCAGCCGAAGCCGAGCAGCGCGCCGCCGATCGCCGAGCCGAAGATGCTGCCGAAGCGGCCCATCCCGAGCATCCAGCTCACGCCGGTTGCACGTGCAACGGTCGGATAGCGTCCCGGCGCATACGCGTTCAGCCCTGTCTGCGCGCCGCTCATGCAGAAGCCGGCCGCGAACACCAGCAGCGCGAGCGACGACGACAGCGCACCGGCCCACGCGAGCACGGCCACGCACAGCCCGCCGCCCAGATACGCGGCGCCGATCACCGGCGCCGGCCGCACGCGGTCCATCAGCCAGCCCACGCCGATCGCGCCGATCGTGCCGCCGATCTGGAACATCGCGGTCACGTTGGCCGCCGTGCTGACCGACAGGCCCGCATCCTTGATCAGCGTCGGCAGCCAGCCGGTCAGCAGGTAGATCACCAGCAGCCCCATGAAGTAGGTGATCCACAGCGACAGCGTCACGCGGCCATAGCCCTGCGAGAACAGCACGCCGATCGGCCTGCGCGTCGGCAGCGGCGGCTCGTTCGACACGAACGTCTCATTGCCGCTGAAGTGCCCGCCGCACACGCGGTTCAGCAGCGCGCCGATGCGTTGCGACGGCGCACCGCGCACGGCCAGCAGCCGCGCCGATTCGGGCAGCAGCCACAGTTGCAGCGGAATCAGCAGCAGCGGCAGCGCGCCGCCGAACAGCAGCACCGCGCGCCAGCCGTGCAGCGGAATCAGCCAGCCGGCGACGAAGCCGATCAGCGCCGAGCCGAGGTTGAAGCCGGTGAACATCACGGTGATCATCAGCGCGCGCATCCGCTGCGGCGCGTACTCCGACAACAGCGTCGTCGTGTTCGGCATCGCCGCGCCCAGACCGATGCCGGTCAGCAGCCGCAGCATCGCCATCTCGAACGGCGAATGCGCTTGCGCGGTCGCGATCGTGAACACGCCGAACAGGAACACCGACGCGATCAGCACGCGCTTGCGCCCGAACCGGTCGGCGCTCGGGCCGGCCAGCAGTGCGCCGATCACGAGGCCGATCGGCGCCGCGCTCATCACGAGCCCGAACTCGGGCCGCGAGATCGCCCAGTCGCGAATCACGGAAGGCGCGACGAACCCCATGATCGCGACGTCCATCCCGTCGGCGATCACGACGAGGCAGCACAGCACGACCAGCAGCCACTGGTACCGCGACACCGGTCGTTCGTCGATGAACGCCTTGATGTCGATTGTCTTTCCACTTGCCATCATGACTCTCCTGTCTCCTTGGCGACGATCGACCAATCTATCGATTCGTCATCCTATTTAATTGATTGATGCACCACCGTACGTCCGCTCATGAAGGCGCCGCGCTCGCGCGCGCGCCTTCGCCCCGCGTTACGGGTTGCGCGACTTGCCCGCGTCGTCCCAGCCCAGCGGCCCGGCGCTCTTGCCGGCCACCGAGTACAGCGCGCCCGGTGCGTTGCGCGTGCGCTGGAAGTCCTCCAGCGATTCGCCGCGCATCGCCGCGTAGATGTGCAGGTTCGATACGCCCGTCACCGCGCCGAGCTTCTCCAGCAGGAAGAAGATCACGCCGTGGCGCAGCAGGCCGAGCCAGTCGCGCCGGCGAATCAGGTCGCGCTCCTCGGCGCTGAGGCCCGCGGTTTCGAAGCTCGCCTCGGGGTCGCTCAGGAACTGCGCGCGGTGCGCGGGCTCGATCATCCGGTGCAGGTAGTCGTTGATCCGGTACGCGCGCACCGCCCGCTCGATCGTGAACGGATAGGTGCCCGGCAGTTGCTCGACGCCGGCGAGCTCGGCCGCCATCCGCTGCCGATGGCGTTCGGCTGCCGCTTCGTCGATGTTGGTGTCGGCCGGCTCGTAGACGGCCGTCGCGATGCCCGTCATCGACGGCAGGTAGTAGCTGCGGTGACGGCATACGACGCCGGCCGGCAACGCACCGCGCATCGTGAGCCACATCACGACCTCGGCGCCTTCGAAGCCGCCGAGTGTCGCGTATTCGGCGAGCGGCATGCCGGCCAGGCGTTCCGGGTCGCGCTCGAGCAGGTCGAGAAAGCGCGCGTCCCATTCGGGATTGTTGAAGCCCGAGCGCTCGCCGTGCACCTGGTGCGACAGCCCGCCGGTCGCGACGATCGCGACGCGCAGGTCCTCCGGATAGCTTTCGATCGCGCGCCGCAGCGCCTGCCCGAGCCGGTAGAAGCGGCGCGCGGACGGCACCGGCAGCTGCAGCACGCCCATCTGCAGCGGCACGAGTTGCACCGGCCAGTCGGGCCGGTGCGGACACAGCACCGACAGCGGGGAGAAGCAGCCGTGGTCGAGCGGCTTGTTCTGGAAGAACGACATGTCGAACTCGTCGGCCATCAGCGACTGGCCGATATGCGCGGCCAGCGCCGGGTGGCCGGCGATCGGCGGCAGGTCGCGCGCGCCGCCGCCTTCGTCCGCCGGATGCCACTGCGGCCCGACGCCGAGCGAGAACGCCGAGTAGTGGTCGAAGAAGAACGACGTCACGTGATCGTTGTAGATGAACAGCAGCACGTCCGGGCGCTTGTCGGCGAGCCACGTGCCCAGCGGCGCGAAGTTCTCGAAGATCGGCGCCCAGACGGGATCGTCATGCTTGTTCTTGTCGAACGCGAACCCGATCGTGGGCGTGTGGGAGGCCGCGATGCCTCCGATAATCCGTGCCATGCCAAAGCTCCTTCGTGATGCTCGAATGCGGTCCGGTGTTGCCGTCCGCCACTGATTGAATGCGTGCGCGTTCGCTTACGAGACGCGGCCGTGCGGCTGCGGCGCGAGGCTGCGCTTGACGACCAGCGCGAGCGGAACGGCGAACACGAAATGCGACATGAACCCGCCGATGATCACGTTCGGGTCGAAATAGTTCGGGTGATTGCTCGACGCGATCATGATCAGCGCGTGCATCACGATCCACGCGACGATCGCGAAAAACAGCGCGACGAACGTCGCCTCGAAGCCGCGCCGGCGAAACCACGGCCAAATCGCCGCGAACACGATGCCCCACGACAACGCGAAAACAAAGTGGATCGCGGTGCCGATGAAGTATGCGCCGATGCCCAGCGCGTCCTGCACCGCCTTGCCGAACACGAGCCCCGTCGCGTTGCGCGGAATGCCGGCGAGCGGCATCAGGTGCTGCGCGCCGACCCAGACGAGCGCCTCGTAGACCCAGATCAGCACCGCCCCCGCGAGGCCGCCGCGAATCCCCGCGCGTACCGTGTCGGCAAACGTCGTGCTGCCGGCCGCTGCGTCCGTCGATCCGCCTGCTCCGATGATGTGCTGCTGTCCCATTGCGCTGCCTCGCTCGTGAATGCGGGCGCCGCGCTCCGCGCAACGCCCTGTGTGATCGGACGAACAATGAATCAGATGGCGGCCCGATGCGCCGGCAACCGCGTGCTTGCGGTCCCCGGGATCGAAATTACGCATTCGGTGGCAGTGCGAGACAGTCAGGGTAAACCCTTGAATTCCGACGAAACGACATGCCCGGCGAGCGTTCAGCCTGCATGCGGGCCGCCATGCCGATGCCCGGAAAGCCCGCCGGATATGGCGCTCGCATGCAGACGCACGCCGGGTCGCAGGTTGGAACCCGTCGCCCGGCGATTCATGAGCGATAAACAAAACAGATAGGCGGATAAGCACGACGCAAGCTCTGCCGCCGCCGTTCCGGTAAAGTCGGTCAACCCGCTTCGCCGCTGGAGCAGGCCACGCGGATGCATGCCTGTCATGCGCGCGATCGCCGCCGCGGCGCACACCGCCCGACCGACCCATGGACAACACCGACCTCCCGAACCTCGCCTGCCTGTACGCGGTGCAGCGCGTTGCCGAAACGGGCAGCGTGAGCCGCGCCGCCGCCACGCTGTTTCGCGCGCAGTCGGCCGTCACGCGCGCGGTGCAGGAACTCGAAACGGCCCTCGGCGAACCGCTGTTCGATCGCAAGCCGTCGGGCATGCTCGCGACGCCGGTCGGGCGCGCGGTGCTGAAACGCGGCGAGCGCGTGTTCGCCGAACTCGGCGCGCTCGCGAACTGGTGCGCGCTGCGCCAGTCGCGCCGCCGCGCATCGGCCGAAGGCGGCCTGCCCGCGTACCTGCTCAACACCCGGCGGCTCCAGCTGTTCTCGACGCTCGCGCGGCACCGCCACATGCCGAGCGCGGCGCGCACGCTCGGCGTCACGCAGCCGGCCGTCAGCAGCGCGATCCGGATTCTCGAGAGCGGCGCGGGTTTCGCGCTGTTCCATCGTCATCCGCGCGGCCTGCTGCTGACGACCGATGGCGAGACGTTCCTGCTGCACGTGCGGCGCGCGCTGAACGAATTGCGGCACGTCGCCGACGACGTCGCCGCGCTGCACGGCAGCATCCAGGGTGTCGTGACCGTCGGCGCACTGCCGCTCGGCCGCACGCTGATGCTGCCCGAAGCGGTCGCGCGCGTCGTTACGCGATTTCCGAAGGTGCGCGTGATCACCGACGAAAGCGCGTACGAGGCGCTCGTCGCCGGCGTGCGCGCGGGCGACATCGACTTCATCCTGGGCGCGTTGCGCGCGAGCGATCCGGCGAGCGACCTCGAGAACGAGCGCCTGATGTCCGAGAACCTCGTCGTGCTCGCGCGGCACGATCACCCGCTCGCCGGAGTGCGCAACCTCGGGCTCGCGAGCCTCGCCGGCGCGCAATGGATCCTGCCGCGCAGCCATTCGCCCGCGCGCGGCCTGTTCGAATCGCTGTTCCGGCGCATGAAGCTCAAGCCGCCGGCGCCGACGGTCGAAAGTGCCGACCTCGCGGTGATTCGCGGCCTGCTGCTGCACACCGACATGCTCGCGGTGCTGTCCGCGCAGCAACTGCACTACGAATGCGAAGCGGGGTTATTGGCCGTCCTCGACGTGCCGATGCGCGAAACGACCCGCGACATCGGCCTGATGACGCGCGCCGGCAGCCCGCCGTCGCCGGCCGCGCGCGCGTTGATCGACGCGATTCGCGTCGTCGCGACCGAGGTCGCGCGCACGCCGCACGCCACCACCGCCCGCGCCGCGCGATAAGGAAAGCGCATGGCTGTCGCGCCCGATTCGCATCGCACCGGCCGCATCCCTTGCCCCACAATGCAGTCAGCACGCCGTGCCGCGTCCGGCCGACGCGCGACGCCGCCATAAGGCTTCGCGATACCGCCCGGCCGGCACGCGCATCACCTTCCTGGGGAACGACACGATGATCGATCCGGAGATTGCCTTCATCGGTTTCGGCGAAGCCGGCGGGCTGCTGGGTGGCGCGCTGGCCGCCCGCGGCGTCCGCGTGACGATGTACGACCGGCAGCTCGACGACGCACGGTCGGCGCCCGCGATGCGCGGCAAGGCCGCGCGCCTGCACGTCGAAGCCGCGTCGACGCTCGCCGCCGCGATCCGCGACGCGCGCTGGATCGTGTCGGCCGTCACGGCATCGTCCGACGCCGAAGTCGCCGCGGCGGTCGCCACGCATATCCGCCCGGACCAGACCTTCATCGACATCAACTCGGTATCGCCCGCGCTGAAGCAGCACGGCCAGCGGCTGATCGAGGCCGCCGGCGGCCGCTACGTCGAGGCGGCGGTGATGGCGCCGGTGCCGCCGCACGGTCTCGCCGTGCCGATGCTGCTGGCCGGCCCGGCGGCCGAAGCGGTCGCGCGCGAGCTGAGCGCGCTCGGCTTCGCTGCGCAGGCCGTGTCGACCCGCGTGGGCGTGGCGTCGGCGGCCAAGATGTGCCGCAGCGTGATGATCAAGGGGATCGAGGCGCTGACCGTCGAATGCCTGGGCGCGGCCCGCGCATACGGCGCCGACGCGCTCGTGCTCGCGTCGCTCCGGCAGACCTTCGACACGTTCGCGGCGCTGCCGGACCTGCCCGGCTATCTGATCGGCCGCGTCGCCGAGCATGGCCGCCGGCGCGCGGCGGAGATGCGCGAAGTGTGCGACACGCTGCGCGAAGGTGGCGTCGCACCGGACATGAGCGATGCGTGCGCCCGCGTGCAGGATGGATTCATCGACAGGATGGCCGCGCGCGGGCTCGATTACGACGCGCTGCGGCCGTTCGACTGGCGGCAGGCGCTCGACCGGCTCGATGAACGGCAGCCGTCGGAATCCACACCCGGCGACTGACGCGCACCCGCGCAACAACCCTATCCCCGCACCCGCTCCCCATGCGGCAACGCCGTCGCGAACGCGGCATCGATGAACCGGATCACGTCGTCGAGCGACGACGTGCACGTCGCGCCCGCGGCGAGCTCCCGGAACGCGCCGTCCGGCCCGAGGCAGATGAGCGGCTTGCGCCAGCGCCGCGCGAGCGCGATCTCCTCGGCCGTCCCGTGCCCGCCGGGCAGCGCGACGATCAGGTCGCTGCTCAGCACGTTCACGTAGTTCCGGTTGATCGTGTGCGGATCGGCGCCCGGTTCGCGGCGCGGCAGCGGCGTGAGGATCGGAATCTCGACGAACGGATGCGGGTAACCGTCGAGCGGCACGAAGCCCGCGTGCGGATCGGCTTGCGTCGGCAGGATGCCGATCGATCGGCCGGCCCGTCCCGGCACGCCGGCGAACGCACGCGCGACCGCCAGCATCACGCCCTGGCCGCCGCCCGTCAGCAGGTTGAAGCCGGCCTGCGCGAGCCATGCGCCGAGCGGTTCGGAAAACGCGAGCCACGGTTCCTTGCCCGAGCCCATCACGCCGATCGTCCGGCTGGTACGTTGCATCGTGACTTCCGGTGATGAATCGTTGAATGGCATCGCGGCGTGGCGCCAGGCCGCGACATCCGGCCACGCACCGCGCATCGTCATTCGAGTTCGACGCCCTTGAGCTCGGGGATCAGGAACAGCGTCGCGACCATGTCGAGCACGTAGAGGCCGGCAAGCAGCGCGATCGCCGTCTGGAACGAGTAGTGCGCGGCCAGCGCGCCGACCGCCACCGGCCCGAAACCGCCGACCGCCCGGCCGATATTCCACAGCACGTTCTGCGCGGTCGCGCGCGCGGCGGTCGGATAGCCTTCGGACATCAGCGTGCCGTAGCCGCCGACCATCCCGTTGACGAACATCCCCATCAGCGCGCCGGCCCACAGCATCGCCGTCGGGTCCGACAGGCGCGCATACGCGATGACCGTCACGACCGAGCCGAGCTGGTACAGCAGGAACGTCGGCTTGCGGCCGATGCGATCGGCGAGCTGCCCGAACGTCCAGACGCCGATCATCATCCCGACGACGGTCGCCGCCGTCCACAGCCCCGACTTCGTCAGCGAGAAGCCCATCTGTTTCGACAGGAAGGTCGGCAGCCAGATCATGATCCCGTAGTAGCCGAAGTTCTGGACCGAGCACAGGATCGCGATGCCGAAACTCGTGCGCGCGGTGCGGGCGTCGGCGACGAGCATCCGGAACGCGTTGGCCCGCGGCTGCGTCGCGCGCTGCACGAAGGCTTCCGGCTCGTGCAGCCGGTTGCGCAGCAGCCACGCGAGCAGCGCGGGCAGCACGCCGACCACGAACATCCCGCGCCAGCCGATATGGCGCAGCAGCAGCGGCGTCAGCAGCGCGGCCAGCAGCACGCCGGCCTGCCAGCCGAGCGCGACGTAGCACGACACGCGCGCCCGCTTGCTCGCCGGCCACGCTTCGGCCGCGAGCGCCATGCCGATCCCGAATTCGCCGCCGAGGCCGATGCCCGCGATGGTCCGATACACCAGCAGATCCCGGAAGCCCTGCGCGAACGCGCACAGGCCGGTGAAGACCGCGAACAGCATGATCGTCCAGGTGAGCACGCGCACGCGGCCGTAGCGGTCGCTCAGGGCACCGAACAGAATGCCGCCCGCGACGGCGCCGATCAGCGTCCACGTGACGAGCGCGCCGCCCTGCCCGGGCGTCAGTTGCAAGGCCGCCGTGATCGCCGGCAGCATGAAGCCGAGGATCAGCAGGTCGAAGCCGTCCATCGCATAGCCGATCGCCGAGCCGGCCAGCGCCTTCCACGCGTACGCCCCGACCTGCTCCGCGTGCGGCGCCGCCGGCTCGCCGAGCGCCGAAGATTTCATGTCTGCTGCCATGGTGTCCTGCCGGAAATGTCCGGGCGACATTCTAAAGCCTGTTCCCGCGCATGACGGGCCGGCGCACGGGCGCATGCGGAAAGCGCCGCGCTGCCCGCTGCCGGGAACGGCAGCAGGCAGCAGCGGTAATGAATTTGAAAGACATTGAAGCCGGCGATCCCGCAATCACGCGGGACACCGAAAGAAGGATGAAGCGGGTGTTGCGCCGCCGGCGCGCGTCGGACGGCACCGGCGCGGTGCCGGTGCGGTGCTGCCTCAGCCCTGATCGTCCCCGGGCCACCAGGTTTTGGCCTCGCGGTCGACGAGCATCGTATCGAGATCCTTGCCTTCGAGCCATTTGGGTCGCGGGCCGCGGCCCGACCACGAGCGGCCGGTCGTCGAATCGTAATACTTGGCAGGCGCCTTGCGTTTTCGCTGGACGATGTAGCCGAGGGCGCTCAGCACTTCCTGCTGCGAGATGCCCAACAGCGCGACCTGCTCCTTGAATGCCGCGAGTGCGGCTTGCTTCTCCTTCTGCTTGGCTTCCGACAGCTTGATGTTCAGGTCCCGAAGTTGTGCTTCGAGGTCCTGCAGGGCCTGAGTCATGTATTCATCCTCTTTGGGCATGTTTTTATTCAAAAAACCTCCGATGGCTGAACCTATCACGAAGTTCCGCCAATCTGTGTTGCGATATGTGAATCGTTCGCATGGACCTGCAAGACTTTCGAAGTGTGCCGAACGCAACGCGATCGTCGAAAGCCGCATGCCATCGGCACGCAACACATGGCGCACCACGTTGGGACGCGCGGCGAACCGTCGGTGGCGAGCGCCTCGCCACCGGGCGCCGCCCCCTGGCACAGGCGCGGCATGGCGCGAATGATAGCAGTGCGCATCCATCGTGGAGGACTTTTGCGGTCCGGCGCACACTCGGCTTCTTTGGCCCGCCAGCGTCGGCGCCGGCGCTGGCGCGGCCGTTTACGTGCCGAAGCTGCACCCGTCCCACGCGATCCGCGCGAACAGCGCATGCAGCTTCGCGCCGCGCGCGGCGTTCAGCGCGCTTGCATGGGCGACGCGTCCGGCCAGGTATCCGTGGAAATCCGCGTGCGCGGCGCGATTCTGCGACGCCGGTCCGTGGCGGATGCAGTTGGTCAGGATGGCCTTCAAGACATCGAACTCGTCGCGTGCCAGATTCGGATGACGATTGACGACCACACCGGCCAGTTGCTGCCGCACGCCGCGCCGCATCACGCGCGTCTTGCGCAGCTGCAGCGCGAAGCCTTCCTCGAGGGCGATCGCGGCCACCCCCGCCTGCAGCCGCCCGGCCTCGCGTGCGAACGCGCCGCCGCCCGAGAACGCGAGATCGTCCGCATAGCGCGTATAGGTCGCGTCGAGCGATCGCGCGAGCGCGGCGAGCCGCATGTCGAGGCGGAAAGCACACAGGTTCGCCAGCGCCGGCGAGGTCGGCGCGCCCTGCGGCAGGTGGCGGTTGCGGTAGAGCTGGCGGCCGGTCCAGTCGAACCGGTCGCGCAGGTCGGGCGCGAGCAGCCGCGCCGACGGCACGCGGTTGGTGCACAGCGCGGTCAGCATCCGTGCGACTTCCGACGGATACCCGAGCGTCGTGAACAGCGCATGGACCCGCGCCGCGCGGACCGACACGAAGAAGTCCGCGAGATCGAAACGGACGACGACGTCGCGATTCACATGTGGCGCGGCGAACGATACGATCCCGCGCCCCTTGCGAAAGCCGTGTGCCGCGTCGTGCGGCGGAATCCGGTCGAGCAGCCCGTGCAGGATGCGGCGCTGCGCTTCGCGCAGCCGGCCCTTCGGAATCTCGATCAGGCGGCAGCCGCCGCGACGTTTGTCGTAGCCCGCGTACGTGTAGTGATGCAGCGGCGAGTCGCTGCCGCGCGCATCGACGCGCCAGTGGTCGGACAGCCAGTCGAGCTCGGGCGCACTCACGCCGAGCCAGGTCGCGAGGTCGCCGCACGTCGGCCATTGCGGCACCGTGACGCCAGCGAGCCGCGGCGGCAATGGCCGCTGGACCGGCGGCCGGCGCACGATGCGTATCGCGACCGGCCGATGATCGCCGTACCACGCGATCATGAATGCCGGCGTATCGGCCAGCGCGCTTGCCAGCAGATCGGTATCGACGTCGGTCCAGTTCGCGCCGAAGTGCGCGATCGCGTGATCCGCGAGTTCGTGCGCCCATGACGGCGCGGCACCAAGTACGATCGCGATGCGCTCGAGCAGGCCGCCGCGCTCAGGCGGGCCGGCCAGCATCGCTTCGGCAATCATGCGGGCTGTATCGAACCGGGATGCGTGCATGGAGAAGAATGGGCGGGACGATGAGTCAACGTGACAGGTGCTGCGAGAGCAGTCGTTGCGCAACGCGCAACCTGCGCTCTTGCGACGCATCGGGGTGCCGGTCTCATCCACGGGGTAGCCCCGTAGTCCTGGAACAGCGATTGCCTGCTCCGGGGGTGTGCTTGACCCTCCGCCCCGCGACGCGACTTTAATGGCCGGACGCGCGGGGTGTCAAATGGCGGGGCGCGCGACGCTTGTGCCCGTCGCGCGAAAAGCGCGCCGAACGCGATCGGCGACACGCCGCCGCAAACTTGCGGTCGAACGGCATGGTCCGGTGCGGTACGCAGTCCTGCGAATCCGGTCGCGGGAAAGCCGCGCTCGCCTCGAGCCATGGCGCATGAAACGTGCCGACATCGATATGGACGACGTAACGCTCCACTTCGCCGGGCGAGGCGGCCAGCCTCTTGCTCTCGCGATGTGTCCGAACGCGTCAGGGCACCGGCGCACCGGATGCGCCGCCCCGCGGCCCCGACGCTTCCCGCCAATCGGGAATGTTGCGCAGTGTGACGTCATGCGATGCACGGACTATGACCGCCGTCGCGCGTTGCGGCGGCGCGGCGCGCGCCGTCCCTTACGGCAGCGGCGGCGCGTCACGCAACACGGCTTGCAGCCCAGCCGCGAACGGCGTCGCATGCTCGATCCCGAGTGCGCGCACGCGCGATGCATCCAGATGGCAATCGTACGGACGCGGCGTCGCATCGGCCGGCGTGTCGATTCGCGCGAGCGCGGCGTCGATGCCGAACGCGGCCGCGATCCGTTGCGCGATGTCGTACTTCGTCATCGGTTCCTCGCCCGACCAATGACGGATGCCCGTGACGGGCGAGCCCGCGAGCTGGCGCAGCGTCAGGTCGCGGATGACTTCCGCGACGTCCGGTGTGTAAGTCGGATAGCGGATCGCCCAGGCGTCCATGCCGACCGCGTCGGCACCCGGTCGCGCGGACGCGACGACCGCCGGCACGAGGCTCGTGACGGCCGACTCATGCCAATCGACGATCGGGCCGTAGAGCAACGGCAGGCGCAGCACGCAGGTAAGCGACGACGCGGCGAGCAATGCGGCCTCGCCCTCCAGCTTGGTGCGGCCGTAGATGTTCAGCGGGTTCGGCGCGGCGTCTTCGCGGTACGGCGCGGCCTTGCCGTCGAACACGTAGTCGGTGGAGATGCCGAGCGTCCACGCGCCGTAGCGCGCGGCGAGCGCGCCGATGCGGGCCGGCGCGTCGACGTTGATCGCGCGCGCGGCCGCGGGGTCGCGTTCGCAGACGTCCGGGCGACGCTCGGCGGCGCAGATGATCACGGCGGCCGGGCGGCGAGTGTCGAAGATGTGTTCGAGCGCCGGCTGGTCGAGCACGTCGAGTCGGACGACGTTTTCCGGCGGCAATGCGAGGCGCCGTGCGCCCGCGGTGTCCGGGTTGCGGATGGTCGCGACCGGCGTCAGCGACGATTCGCGGGACAGCGAGGCGGCAACCGCCCGGCCGAGCAGGCCGGACGCGCCGATGAGGAGGATGGTCGGGTGCGACACGGTAGCCAACGATGAAAGGGGACGAGGGGCCCCAATCTATACGAGAACCGGCAACCGATGTCGATTTCGGTCGCACGTCGACGACGTGCGGATGACGAAACAAGGCCCGGTGCGCGCTTCCGCGCACCGGGCCGGTCGTGCGGCACGAAATCTCGCGCCTGCTTACTTCCGGTCGAACGAATACCGGCCCGGCCCGCTCACCGCGAGCAACAGCAGCCCGCCGATGATGCTGATGTTCTTGTAGAAGTTGATCATCGCGAGGTACTGATCCATGCCCTGCAGCGCCCAGTAGCGATGCCCGATCAACGCTGTCGCGAGCGTATAGACCGCGAACACCAGCGCGAGCGGACGCGTATAGAACCCGACCGCGATCAGCGCGCCGCCGACCAGCTCGACCGCCACCGCGATCACGGCGGACAGCTCGGGAGACGGCGCGCCCGTCGACGCCATGTACGCGACCGTGCCCGAGAAGCCGTTCAGCTTCTGCCAGCCGAACAGCACGAACAGGATCATCATCAGCACGCGAGCCGCCAGCAGCAGCTCGTCCTTCTTCGACTCCAGCGAAACGTAACGCATAGCAATCACCTTGAATTGACGGTTTGACGCATTCGGTGCCGACGTCCGCCGAACGGCGAACCCATGGATCGACAACGAACCCTCCTCGCACGATCGAACCGCGGGCCGGTCGGCCCGCCGCCGAGGAATCCATCCGGTCGCGCCGTCTTGGCACGCTGCGGAGCGGTTCTGGCGAAGCACGGGTGCAGTCTACTGTCTCACCGGAAATCATCAATCCGTCGAAACAAGATTGGCTGTCTCGATTTAGTGGACAATTGTCACGTAACAAACGCATCACGTGCGGCCGACGCGCCTATCGGCGCGCCGTCCGCCGGATCACATCAGGTCGATCGGATAGGTCTTGTCGAGATTGTCGTGCCACGCGCGAATGGTCTTCGGCACGGTCTTTTTCCACGCCGGCACGTTCGAGAAATAGCGCATGCGCACCTTGTCATGCGCATCGAACACGAGCAGCCCGATCCACAATTCGGTGCCCCGGCGCATCACGATCGCGGCGTTCGTCGTGGCGATACCGCGCACCCAGTACGACGTCACGGCGGCGTTCAGGCCATCGAGATCCTTCTCGTCCGCGCTGACATTGACCGTGTCGACGAGCGTCTGATAGTCGGCGCCGAGCAGCGTGTGCGCGATCGCATTCTGCCGCGCGTCGGTCAGCACCTTCAGCGTCACGAGGTCCGCCGGTGAACTCGCCTGCGCCTTCGACGCCGTCACGTAGTCGCCCGAATACACGACGCCCGCGCCGGCGCCGCAATCGCCGCCCTGTTGCGCGACCTGCACGCGCCCGCCCTTGCGGCTGAAATCGAGCCGGCACTGATCCTGGCGAAACGTGCCGCGGTCGCCGTGCAGTTCGATATCGCCACTGAGTCCGCCGGTATTCGCGCCGTTGGTGCCGCTCAATTCGAAGTGAAGGCGCGGTGCGGTGCCGGTGAACGTCAGCACGCCGCCGAACGACGGGTTGTCGCTGTCGCGATACCACGTCTGCTGCCAGCGGTCGGCCGCAAGCGGTGCGCCGCTCAGGCTCGCGAGCCGCTCGCGATAGCGATCGCCGACGCACGACGCGTCGTTGCCGCAGCGGTCGCGCTGCTTGAGCCATTTCAACTGCGCAGCCTTCAGCGCGGCCGTATCGCCACCTTTCGCAAGCGCCTTCTTCCACGCCACCGCCAACTGGCCGTCGAGAGACGACAAGCCAGCGTCCGCGCAGATCGCCTTCTCGGTCGGCGAAACAGCTTTCGCGCAGTCGAAGCCGGCCGCCTGGGCCGCCATCGGCGAGATCGTCAGTACTGCCAATATCACGGCGGATCGCAGGTTCGCGCTCCGCACATGCCGGCCGCGACGCGCGGCTTGCCCTCGCTCGCCGGCGCGAGCATTCGATCGGTTCCTGATTGTCATGGACTGGACTCGTCGTGGATCGCGGTGAGTAGAAGCTACGTGCCCGATACGATTCGAGGTAAAAACACCCGGCCCGACATGCGCTGCGGGCCGTCGCCCCCGCCGAAGCCTAACGCGAATGCGCGCCGCCGATCAATCGTCGTTCGACGATGCGCGCAACACCCATACCGAGCCCGCCCGCTACCCCCGCCCACCCAGCCGCTCCGCCAGAAACCCGATGAACGTCCGCAGCGTGACGAACCCTTCCCGATGCTGCGGAAACACCGCGTTCAGCGTGATCGGCGACGGCGCATACGCGTCGAGCACCGGCACGAGCGCGCCGCTGTCGAGCGCCGCGCCGACGATGAAATGCGGCAGCAGCGCGACGCCGAGCCCCGCGATCGCCGCGTCGCGCACGACTTCGCCGTTGTTCGCGACGAGCGGCCCCTGCACGTCGAACGTGCGCGCCGCGCCGTCGATCCGGAATTCCCAGCCGACGCGCCGCTCGCGCCCGTACAGCAGGCACGTATGCCCGGCGAGATCGGCCGGCGTCGCGGGCGTGCCCTGCCGTTTCAGGTAAGCGGGGCTCGCGCACGCGATCATCTTCCACGCACCGAGCGGGCGCGCGATCAGCGTCGAATCCTCGAGCGCGCCGATCCGCAGCACGAGGTCGAAGCCCTCGCCGATCAGGTCGACGCGCCGGTCGGTCAGGTCGAGGTTCAGCCGCACGGCCGGATGCGCGGACAGGAATTCGGCGATCAACGGCGACACGTGCGTGATCCCGAACGACAGCGGCGCGCTGATCTTCAGCGAGCCGTGCAGTTCGGTGCTGCGCACCGACATCGCCTGCTCGGCGTCGGCGATCTCGGCGAGGATCCGCTGCGCGCGCGCATAGAACTCCTGCCCCGATTCCGTGACCGCGAGATTGCGCGTGTTGCGGTGCAGCAAGCGCACGCCGAGCGACGCCTCGAGCGCCATCGTGCGCCGGCTCACGAACTGCTTGGAGAGCATCAGCTGGTCGGCCGCCGCCGTGAAGCTGCCCGCGTCGACGGTCGCGACGAAGATCCTCAGATCGTTGAGTTCCATATTGTCCACTCCGAAGTGACAGTCATTATCTCCACAGCCATTTATTTGTCAAATCGATTGACCTAAGATTCATCTCAACGAACGGCCGGGCCCACTTCCGAGGTCCGGCGGACATCCAGGAAAAAATCATGATCGAGACTCGTGCAGCAAACCAACGTGGCCGTGCCGAGCATGGCTGGCTCAGCTCCCGTCACACGTTTTCTTTCGCGAATTACTACGATCCGAAGCAAGTCGGCTTCTCCGACCTGCTGGTGATCAACGACGACCGCGTCGCACCGGGCCGCGGCTTCGGTACGCACCCGCACCGCGACATGGAAATCCTGTCGTACGTGCTCGACGGTGCACTGGAGCACAAGGATTCGATGGGCACCGGGTCGGTGATCGTGCCGGGCGACGTCCAGTTGATGAGCGCGGGTACCGGCGTGCGTCACAGCGAGTTCAACCACTCGCACGAGACGCCCGTCCACTTCCTGCAGATCTGGGTCGGGCCGTCCGAGAAGGGTGCCGAGCCGCGCTATCAGCAGACCAATGTCGCGGCAGCCGACAAGCGCGGCAAGCTCGCGCCGATCGTGTCGCCCGACGGTAACGGCGGTTCGCTGACGATCCGCCAGGACACGCGGATCCACGCGGGCCTGTTCGACGGCGACGAGCGCGCCACGCTCGAACTGGCACCGGACCGCTTCGCCTACGTGCATGTCGCACGCGGCAGCGTGACGGTCAACGGCGTGACGCTCGGCGAAGGCGACGGCGCGCGCATCCGCGGCGAACAGGCGCTGACGTTCGCCGACGGCAAGGATGCCGAGGTGCTGGTATTCGACCTGCGCCCGGTCGAAGTGACGGCCGAGTGGGCATGACGCCCGTTCGGAACATCGGGCCCCGCTGAAGGCGGGGCCTTCTTAATCGGAGATTCGCAACATGGCCAAGGTACTCGTTCTTTACTACTCGTCCTACGGGCACGTCGAAACGATGGCGCAGCACGTCGCGGAAGGCGCGAAATCGGTGCCCGGCGTCGAGGTCACGCTCAAGCGCGTGCCGGAAACCATTCCCGTCGACCAGGCGAAGGCGATCGGCGTCAAGGTCGACCAGGCCGCCCCCGTCGCCACCGTGGACGAACTCGCGGGCTACGACGCGATCATCTTCGGCACGCCGACCCGCTTCGGCAACATGGCCGGCCAGATGCGCACGTTCCTCGACCAGACCGGCGGCCTGTGGATGAAGGGCGCGCTCGTCGGCAAGATCGGCAGCGTGTTCGCGTCGACCGGCACGCAGCACGGCGGCCAGGAAACGACCATCACGTCGTTCCACTCGACGCTGCTGCACCACGGGATGGTGATCGTCGGCGTGCCCTACGCATGCAGCGGGCTCGTCAACATGAACGAGATCACGGGCGGCACGCCGTACGGCGCGACCACGCTCGCGGGCGCGGACGGCAGCCGTCAGCCGTCAGCCGAGCGCGAACGAACTCGACATCGCGCGCTACCAGGGCAAGCACGTCGCGGAACTCGCCGCGAAGCTCGCGTCGTAACGCGGGTTGGTGGGTTGCCGCCCGTCCCGGAGAGCCCGGGACCGCGGCGCGTGCCGCCTGCGCGGGACGCACAAGGACGAACGGCGCCGGTCGACCCGGCGCCGTTTTTCATCGCGCGAACGCCGGCCCTTACTGGCCCGATGCCGGCGCGGCAGGCGCGGGTGCGGGCGCCGCCTTCGTCGCGGGCGCCTTTTCCACCGCGTTCTGCGGATAGTTGCTCTGGTCGTTGGTCAGCCGGTAGCCGCTGCCCGTGCCGATTGCCTTCAGGTCCTTCGCGTGGCGCGCGCGCGCCGCCTTGCGGGCGGCCTTCTTCTGCGCCTTGTCGAGCTGCTTCTGCGTCGGCGCGGACGCCTGATCCTGCGCGTATGCCGCCGGCGCGGCGGTCAACAGCAGACCGAACGACGCCGTTACTGCCACTGCCACCGAAACCACGCGAGACTTCGTCATGGCCGGATCTCCTTGTCGATTGTTGGTTGTGGGTCGAACGCCAACCCGCACGCGACGGACGTCGGCGTGCGACCACGGCGCCGATGCAACGTTAGCCGATCGCCGCGCAAATGTCCGTGCCGGTTCCTGAATTCTCCCGATAACGGCAACGATACATGCGCGGCGAGCGCCCGGCCGGCCGGTGCGGCGCACGCGGCCATCAGGGAAACCGATAGCATCGCGCGCGGCCGGTGCCCGGCGCCGCTCAGATCCAGCGCGACAGCACCGGCAGCAGGATCGGCACGACGAAGGCGGTCAGCACGCCGTTCAGCCCCATCCCGAGGCCCGCGAACGCGCCGGCCTCCTCGCTGACCTGGAACGCGCGCGCGGTGCCGATCCCGTGCGACGCGACGCCGAGCGCGAAACCGCGCACGGCCGGCTCCTCGATGCGCAGCGCGTTCAGGATCGCGCGGGCGCACACGGCGCCGAAGATCCCGGTCGAGATCACCAGCACGGCGGTCAGCGACGGAATCCCGCCGATCTCCTGCGCGACGGCCATCGCGATCGGCGTGGTCGCGGATTTCGGCGCGAGCGACGCGATCGTCTGGTGCGACGCGCCGAACAGCGCGGCGATGCCGACCGCCGACACGATCGCGGTCAGCGAGCCCGCCAGCAGCCCGACGAGCAGCGGCACCGCGGTGCGCCGCAGCTTCGACCACTGGCGGTACAGCGGCAGCGCCAGTGCGACGGTCGCCGGGCCGAGCAGGAAGTGAACGAACTGCGCGCCCTCGAAATACGTCGGATACGGCGTGTGCGTGATCGTCAGCAGCACGACGATCAGCGCGACTGCGATCAGCACCGGGTTCGCGAGCGGGTTGAAGCGCGCGCGGGCATAGACGGCCTGTGCAATCAGGTATGCGATCAGCGTGATCGTCAGGCCGAGCAGCGGGGTCGCGGCGAGATAGACCCAGATCGCGCCGAGTTTCGGGAAGGCCGTCATTGCGTGCCCTCCGCCGTGCCGTCGGCGCGCCGCTGGCGCCGCAGCAACGCGCGCGTGACGAGTGCCGTCACGGCGATCGCGAGCGACGTGCTCACCGCGAGCGCGACGACGACCGCGAGCGCATCGCCGCGCAAGCGGTCGGCCGACACCATGATGCCGACGCCGGCCGGCACGAACAGCAGCGACAGATGGCGCAGCAGCTCGAGCGCGGTCGGCTCGATCGCGTCGGCCACCTGCGGGCGCAGCATCACGAAGCCGAACAGCAGCAGCATGCCGATCACGGGGCCCGGCACCGGCAGGCCGAACAGATAGGACACCCCTTCCCCGAGACACTGGAAGGTCAGCAAGACCGCGAACGCCTGCAGCATGAGCCGCTTCTCCCGAACGTGGCCGCGCTACCGTGCAGCCGCGCGGCCGATGGGCCGGCGGCGTGCGACGCCGGCGTGGACGATACGCGCGATCGTACCAACATTGGATGCGGGGGGATGCGGGGCGGGATGCCGGCTCGGCGCGTCGCCCGCCCGCTGGCCGCCCACAGCCACTATCATCTTGCACTTTCGGGCGTCGGCGCTGCTGCCCCGACACGCAGCCGGCCCGCGAGCCAGGGAGTTTGCCGATGATCACCGTGCAGGAATTGCTGGATACGCCATCGCTGGGACTGAAGGTGATCGCTGGCGTCGCCGGCACGCACCGGCTGATCACCTGGGCGCACGCGGTCGACCTGCCCGATCCGTGGCGCTGGGTCAGCGCGGGGTACCTGGTGATGACGACGGGCGGCGGCATGCCGCGCGCACCGAAGGACCAGGTCACGTGGCTCGAACGTCTCGCGCAGACGAATGCGAGCGCGCTCGTCGTCGCGCCGCAGGCCGATGCGCCGAAGCTGTCGCGCAAGCTGCTCGATGCGGCGAATCAACTGATGTTTCCGGTGCTACGGGCCAGCTTCGAACTGGAATTCGTGAAGTTGTCCCATCACGTGATCGAGAGCGTGCTGCGCGCGCAGCGGGACAGCTTCAAGGCCAGCGAACGTCTGTTCCAGACCTATGCAGAGGCCATGCGCAAGGAGGCCGAATTTGCCGGACGGCTCGCGATTCTCGCCGTCACCCTCGGGTTGTCGCTGCGCATCGAGGATGCAGCGAGCGGCACCACGCTCGTCGCGACCGCATCGACGCCTTCGGCGGACGACGCGCATCATGCGGAGCGGATTCCGCTCGGCGGACGAGCACGCGCGAATCTGGTGATCCAGCGCGAAGGACGCGGCGCGCCCGAAGATCCACTGTTCGTGCGCTCGCTGGTCGGCCTGCTCGGCGTCGAGTTCGAACGCCTGATGATCACGCGCGACGGCCAGCGCGACGAGGGCGTGGCGCTGCTGCGCAGCCTGCTCGACAACGAAACCGACTTCGCGTTCGTGCGGCCGATGCTGAAGCGGCGCGGCCTCGCCGGCACGTTCGTGTGCCTGTCGATCAGGCCGGGCGGTGCCGGCGACTGGACGCCCGGCGACATTCATCACGCACCGGGGCTTCAGGAGAAAACGCCGCTGCTGCTGCAAGACGACGTGCTGCTGGCGCTCGCGCCCGACAGTCGCGACACGATCGACGCGCTACTGCGTAATCTCGGCGACGGCACGGTCATCGGCGTGAGCGGCCCGATCGCGGTCGCGACCGGGTTCCGCGAAAGCGTGCGGCAGGCGCGCCTCGCGATGACGCAGGCGATCGAGCTGGAAACCGACGTGCTGCGCTACGGCGACGTCGAGACCGGGCTCATCATGGCGCCGAAGTCGCTGGCCGAGGCGCGCGCGTTGGTCGGGCGCTATCTCGGGCCGCTGATCGAGCACGACCGGCTGCACGACACGTCGCTGCTCGCGACGCTGATGAAATTCCTCGAGAACGACGGCAACTGGAAGGCCACCGCGTACGACCTCGGCATCCATCGCCAGACACTCGTGTATCGCCTGAAGCTCGTCGAGCAGCTGACGGGCCTCAAGCCCACGAGCACCAACGGGACCGCGCGCTTCTGGATCGCACTGCTCGCGGGCAACAACGCGAAGCTGCTCCCCGTTCAGACATTGCGCGACTGACGCGCCTGCCCGCGCCGCCCCCTGCGCGGCGCGCAGCCTCCGCCGGCCTTCGCCGGTTTCATACATTTGTATGAACCGGCGCCGCCGCGCTGGGATTTTTTGCATAGGCAGCCGTCGGTCGCTTGCCTAGTATCCGTCCGGACAACGACACGAAAACACGTCAGACGGAGACAAGCGATGCCCATTCAGACGGAACACGACCCGCGCCTGAAACGCGCACTCAAGACCCGGCACATCAGCATGCTGGCCCTCGGCGGCGTGATCGGCGTCGGCTTGTTCGTCGGCTCGAGCGCGGTGATCGCATCGACCGGACCGGCAGCCTTCATCACCTACGGCATCACCGGCGTGATCGTCGGGCTCATCATGCGGATGCTCGGCGAAATGGCCGCCGCGCGCCCGATGAAGGGTTCGTTCGTCGACTACGCACGCATGGCGTACGGCGACCTGGCCGGCTTCTCGACCGGCTGGCTGTACTGGTATTTCTGGGTGATCGTGGTCGGCTTCGAAGCGGTGGTCGGCGGCCAGATCATCAACGGCTGGCTGCCGCAGGTGCCCGTGTGGGCAATCTCGCTCGGGCTGATGGTCGTGATGACGTCGCTCAACCAGCTGTCGGTAAATTCGTTCGGCGAAGCGGAATACTGGTTCGCCGGCATCAAGGTCGCAGCGATCGTCGTGTTTCTCGTGATCGCCGGCGCATACGTGTTCCACGTCTGGCCGGGTTCCACCGCGCGCTTCTCGAACCTGACCGCGCACGGCGGCTTCCTGCCGCACGGCACGCTGACGCTGTTCTCGGGCGTCGTGTCGGTGATCTTCTCGATGACGGGCGTCGAGGTCGCGACGATCGCGGCCGCTGAATCCGATCATCCGGCCCGCAACATCCGTCGCGCGGTGAACACGGTGATGGCGCGCATCCTCGTGTTCTTCGTGCTGTCGACCTTCTTCATCGTGGTCGCGCAACCGTGGATCGACATCGTACCCGGCAAGTCGCCGTTCGTCGCGACGCTGGAGAAGATCGGCATACCCGGCGCTGCAACGCTGTTGACGGCCGTGATCCTGGTGGCCGTGCTGTCCGTCCTCAACGCCGGCCTGTACACGTCGTCGCGATTGCTGTTCGTGCTGAGCACCAACCGCGAGGCGCCGAAGTTTCTGTCGATAACGAGCAGCCGCGGCGTACCGCGCTGGGGCGTGCTGGCGTCGACGCTGGTTGGCTACGGCTGCGTCGTGATCGCTGCGCTCTGGCCGGACACCGTGTTCCAGTTCCTGCTGAATTCGTCCGGCGCCGTGTTTCTGTTCGTCTACCTGATGATCTGCCTGTCGCAACTGAAGCTGCGCAAGCAATGGGAACGTGAAGGGACGCTGAAATTCCGGATGTGGCTGCACCCGTGGCTACCGCTCGCCGTCACCTGCTCGATCGTCGCGGTACTCGTGAGCATGGCGATCGACCCGGCAACCCGGATCAGCCTCGCGCAGTGCCTGATCGCGATCGTCGTCATCGTGGCCGCATACGGCGTGCTGAAGCTCGCCCGGTCGGGACGTCCGCAGCCAACCGTGCATGCGGCCGTGCCCGGACACACCGGTACCGTCGGCGAATGACGGCACTCGGCTCCATCCAACCCGGAACACGCACATGCAAGCTGAAGTTGAACTGTTGAAACTGCCGATCAAGCCGCTGTGGCACCAGGCCGCCCGCGCGCGCAGCGCGCTGGCCGGCCAGGTCGACGCGGACGTCGCGATCGTCGGCGCCGGTTACACGGCGTTGTGGACGGCCTACTACCTGCTGAAGGCGCAGCCGTCGCTGCGCGTCGTGCTGGTCGAACGCGAGGTCGTCGGGTTCGGCGCGTCGGGGCGCAACGGCGGATGGGCGTCGGCGATCTTCCCGATCTCGCTGCCGCGCGTCGCGCAGATGTATTCGCACGACGCCGCGCTGCGGCTCCAGGCCGCGATGAACAAAACGGTCGACGAGATCGGCCACATCCTCGCACTCGAAGGCATCGACGCCGACTACAAGAAAGAGGGCTTCTTGTCGCTCGCGCGCAGCGCCGCGCAACTATCGCGCGTCGCCGCAGCCGTCGAGGCCTCGGCGCGCTTCGGGCTGCCGGACCAGTGGTGCGCGCTCGACGCCTCCGAGGCCCAGGCACGGATCGGCGCGCGCGGCGTGCTCGGCGCGCTGTACACCGAGCATTGCGCGCTGATTCATCCCGGCAAGCTCGTGCATGCACTTGCACGACTCGTCGAAAGCATTGGCGCGCGCATCTACGAGCATTCGGAAGTGACGGGCATCGGGCCCGGCTTCATCCGCACCGCGGCAGGAAACGTGAAGGCCGAAACGATCGTGCGCGCGACCGAGGCATTCTCGTGCCAGCAATTGGAGCATCGCCGCTCGGTGATTCCGCTCTACTCGCTGGTGCTGGCAACCGAACCGCTGCCGCTGTCGCTGCGGCAGTCGCTGCGGCTCGACCACCGGCTCGCGTTCAACGACATGCGCCACCTGCGCGTGTACGGCCAGGTCACGGCCGAGGGCCGACTCGTGTTCGGCGGGCGCGGCGCGCCGTACCAATGGGGATCGCGGATGTCGGATGGCGACGACCAGATCGGCCATGCGCACGCGAAGATCCATGCGGCGATGGTCGAATTCTTCCCGGAACTGGCCGATGCGACCGTCACGCACCGCTGGGGCGGCGCGCTCGGCGTGTCGCGCGACTGGTGCCCGACCGTCAGCATGGATCCGCGTACGCGCATCGCGTGGGCCGGCAACTACGTCGGCGACGGCGTGGCGACCAGCAACCTGGCCGGCCGGATCCTGCGCAACCTGATTCTCGGCATGGACGAATCGATCAACCGGCTGCCGCTCGTGAATCACACGTCCCCGGCCTGGGAGCCCGAGCCGCTGCGCTGGCTCGGCGTCAACAGCGGTCTTTTTGCAGCGGGGTTCAGCGACGCCGAAGAGAAGCTGACCCGTCAACCCTCGCGCACGGCCCAGCTTCTCGAGAAGCTGACCGGTGCGCACTGAGCAGGAGCATCAGATGAAGACATTCACCATCGTCAAGGCCGGCCAGATCGCCTACGCCACGCTGACCGCCGCCGGCCAGCGCGCCGGCGCGGACCGCGGCGATCCGCAAATCGCGATTCAGCGCCTCGCGCCCGACGCCGTCGGCAACCTGGGGATCTGGGAATGCCAGCCGGGCGGCTGGCCAGTCGTCGATCGGCCCGATACGGAGTTCACGTACATCCTCTCGGGCCGTGCGAACCTGACCGACGAGGCGAGCGGCGAAGTGATCGAGATCGGCGCCGGCGACCTCGTGATCCTGCCGCCGGGATGGACGGGACGGTGGGACGTCATCGAGCCGTTGCGGAAGGTGTACGCGATTTATTGAATTGGCCGGAAGCAGGAACGGCGGGTATGAGTCCCGCCGTTCCGGCGTCGCACCGAGCCGCCGCTACGGCACATCTGTCATCAGAACCGCTTCTGAATCCCGACGCGCGCATACACCTGGTGATTCGTCGTCGACGGCGACAGGTTGTAGATCGACGCAACCGCATCATGGCCGGTCGAATCGGTTCCGCTGGTCTTCTCGTAGACGCCGATCACATAGAGTTGCGTGGTCTTGGACAGCGAGTACGATGCGCCGAGCGCCGCTTCGTTGTAGCTCGCACCCGTATGCCCAGCCACCCCAGACGTTTTGGTTTACTGATAGTCTAGACCGAGCAATATCGCCGGCGTGGCCTGCCACGAGAAGTTGATTTCGCCCGTATTGAAGGTCGCTGTCCCGCCGATGCCGCCTGCCGGCACCGGCCCCGCCGATCGATCGCCGAGACCGCGGAACTGCGTGTTCGAGTAGTTCGCGCCGAGCGTCACGCGCCCCATCTGATATTGGGCCCCTGCTGCAAGCGCCTGAAGCGAATGCGCGGACGCAAACCCTGTCGTTACCGGCGATCCGGCGAAATTCGCGCCCGGCACGCCGTTCGATACGGCTGCCGGCGCACCGGAATCGCCCCAGAACGACACGTTCGGCTGCCGCACGTTCAAATAGCCGACACCCGCCGAGAATGGCCCGCGCCGATAACCCGCACCCACCGAAAAAACCTGGTTTCGCGAGAAGTCCCCCGGCACGCCGCCGATCCCGTACAGCCCGCCGACCGTGAAACCTTGGAATTCCGGGCTCACGTACTTGATGGAACTGTTGACGCGATTGGTATGCGCCATCTGGTCGACGTCACCGGGATGCCCGAGCGCGGGACCGCCCCACGTATTCGCCACGGCGAACGGATTGACGAACTCGACAATTTCATCGTATTGGCGGCCGAGCGTCACCGTGCCGTACGATCTGCTCGACAGGCCGACATACGCCTGCCGCCCGAACAGCAGCCCGCCCTGCCCCAGCTTGCCGTTGGTGATGTCGAAACCGTTTTCCAGCCGGAATACCGCCGCAAGGCCGCCGCCCAGATCCTCCTTGCCGAGCAATCCGAACCGGTCGCCGTTCAGCATGCCCGATGTCATGTTGTAGAGCGACTTGCCGCCCGCATTGCCTTGATAGTTCAGCCCCACGTCGAGCAACCCGTAAAGCGTCACGCTGCTTTGCGCGAATGCCGTGCCGGCCATACCCAGCCCGGCGGTCATTACGATCCATTTCCCTGCCTTCATCTCGTCTCCTCTGGTAAATCGTTCACTCAGTCATACTTAGTATTCTTGAAATATTTGCGTATGGAAAACGAAGCTCGCCAATCGCGTATTCGTCAGCCTTTCAAGTCGGGCGCGCTCGACGCCGAAATCGACTCGGCGACCGATTCCCGTTCAACCGACGCGGCAAGCGTCGAGAATCGCAGCGAAAAATCGATCGCCGTGACGTGCTTCGTCAGCGCACCCACGGAAATGCGGTGAACGCCGGTCTCCGCAATGGCGCGCAGCGTATCCGGCGTGACGCCACCGGATACTTCAAGCTCCGCTCGCCCGTCGGCGATACGCACGGCTTCGCGCATCTGTTCCAGCGAGAAATTGTCGAGCAGGATCGACCCGGCACCGGCCGCCAATGCTTCCGCCAGTTCGCTCAGCGTCTCGACCTCGACCTGCAGCGGCACGCCGGCACCGAGCGCGTGCGCGGCCCGGATCGTCGACGCGATTCCGCCGCCGGCAGCGACGTGGTTTTCCTTGATCAGGATGCCGTCGTACAACCCGAGCCGATGGTTCCTGCCGCCACCGACCCGCACCGCGTACTTCTGCGCCAGGCGCAACCCCGGCAGCGTCTTTCTCGTATCGAGCACATGCGCCGCCGTGCCTTCGACGATGCGGGCCATCGCGCATGTCACGGTCGCCACGCCGGAAAGAAGCTGAAGGAAATTGAGTGCCGTCCGCTCGGCGGTCAGCAGGCCGCGCGCCGGACCCGCTATCCGGCAGACGATCTGCCCTTCGCGCATCCGTTCGCCTTCGTCGGCGAACCACTCGACCGCGATACGCGGGTCCACCTGAAGCAGCGTTTCGTCGAACCAGGGCCGGCCGCACAGCACGGCCGGCTCGCGCACGGTGAGCATCGCTTCGCACGCCGTGCCGGGATCGATCAGCACCGAAGTCCAGTCGACGTCGCCGACATCTTCCAGGAGTGCATCGCGGACATTGCGCACCATTGCCGCGCGGGTCGTTTCATCCATTCAGGGTTCCGTATCATCAGCAGGGAAGGCAGCACGCAGTCGCTCGCGACCGCACGCCGGCACGGAACCAATATTATTAGAGATTTAATAAAATGACCACCCGGGGATTGACCTGAGTGCGGCGGCGCATGACCGCCGTTTTGTCACTCTTCCCCGCGCGTCGCGATCAGGTTGCCGACTTCGCGCGTCGACGGAATCCGCCGCGCCGGATCGTCCGATTCGGCTTCATCGCGTGCCATGTTTTCGATGATCGTCAGCAGCACCTTGCGCGCGACGTTGATCTCGGTCGCCTTCAGCCCGTTGACGCTGATCTCGTTGACCTCTTCCGCGAGCGGCACGAGCTTGCCCTTCAGCGCCTTGCCGCGCGGCGTGAGGTACACGTGCGTGTTCTTCCGATTGTCCGGTGCATAGCGGCGCTCGACGTAGCCGAGCTTTTCCATCGCCGACACCGCGCTGAACGTGGTGGGCGTCGTGGTGCCGGTCTCGTCGCTGAGTTCCTTCTGCGTCAATCCGTCGGTTTCCCACAGCACACGCAGATACGCCCAGTGACCGAACGACACTTCATGCTGCGCCAGGCGCATCTGCAGCCCGCGAATCATCGCGCGGGCCGCGTCCTTCACCAGGTGGGCAAGACGATCGTCCGGCACCGCGTCGCGCCAGTGCCGAAGGATCGGGTTCGCGCCGGGGTCACGGCCCTTGCCCGAAGAACGTGTTGCTGCCATACCATCCTCGCCGTCGTTGTAACCGAAGTGGTGACAATCATATCGCTTTACCCGGCGGGCAAGCCACTGGCGACGCTGCTGCAGCGAACGGCATGGCCGCGCCCCGCGTCAGATCTTGAAGCTTTCGAGGCTCGCCGGATGGAACAGCTCGGCCGGCTGCAACCGACGGCTCGACAGGCCTTCCGCATGGTGCCGCGCGAGGAACCGGTCGATCACGTGCTCGTTCTGCGCGAAGCCGTACGACCAGAAGTCGTCGCCCATCAGGCGGCGCGCGTTGCGCAGTTGATCCTCGATGAACGGCAGCGTCACCTTGGTGGCCGACGTGTCGCTCAGGCGCGCGAGCGCGGTCGCCTTCGACTGCTCGAACGCCTTGGCGATCGCGCCCGGCAGCCACGGGTGCCGGTCCGCGAGCGTCCGCCGGATCCCGAGCGTATGCATGATCGGAAAGAGCTTCCTGCGTGCATACCATTCGGCCGCGCTCCGTTGCGGATCGTCGAACAGATACTTGACCTGCGGATGTCCGCGCTCGAAACACGATGGCGCACGCGGCCCGATCACGCCGTCGATCTCACCGTCCGCCAGCAGGTTCGAGATCGTGCGCCCTTCCGGCGCATTCTCCAGCACGACGCCTTCGGGCAACTTCAGCGCGATCTTTTCCACGCGCGTCGGATCCTCGTAGCCGCCGCGCACCCAGCGGATGTCCGATGCCTTCACACCGTACTCCTCCTCGAGAAACAGCCGAACCCAGACGTTGGCCGTGAGCTGGTATTCCGGCACGCCGATGCACTTGCCCTTCAGGTCTTCCGGCCGGTCGATGCCGCGATCCGCGCGCACGTAGATCGAGCTGTGCCGGAACGCGCGCGACGGAAAGACCGGCACCGCAATGTACGGCGACGTGCCGGCCGCCGTCTTCACGGAATAGCTGCTGAGCGACAGCTCGCAAACGTCGTAGTCCGCATGCCGGAACGCGCGAAAGAAGATCTCCTCCGGGTCCTGCAGCATGAACACGGGGTCCACGCCGTCGATCTGCACGTCGCCATCGATCAGCGGACGCATCCGGTCATAGTTGCCCACCGCGATGGAAAGTTGAAGCTTGCTCATTGCTGTTCCTGTCTGACTATCGAAAAAAGGGGAGCGCGCGCGATCATGCGCCGGGCCGCGATGCCTGCCGCGCGCGCGGGACACCGAAGAACACGACGATGCCGCCGATGAAAACGAACGCGGCCACGAGCAGGATGCCCGCCGAGAAACTGCCGGTCACGCTCTTGACCCAGCCGAGGACGTTCGGCGCGAAGAACGCACCGACCTGCCCGAGGCTGCTGATCACGCCGATGCCGCCGGCCGCGGCCTCGCCTTTCAGGTAGGTCGGCGGAATGGTCCAGATGATGGCCGCCGCCGCGAAATAGCTGACCGATATGAGGCTCAGGCACACGATCGCGACCGGCCAGTCGTGCGTGACGAGCGTCAGCAGCACGGCGCCTGTCGCGCCTGCCGTCGCCGACAGCACGAAGTGCCAGCGCCGCTCGAGACGCAGGTCGGAGCTGCGCGCGATCCACAGCATCGCGACGGCGCCGACGATGTACGGCAGCGCCGACAGCATGCCGATCTGCAGCAGGTTGGACACGCCGGTCTGCTTGATGATCGTGGGGGTCCAGTAATTGAGGATGGTGCCGCACACCGGCACCGTGGCCCAGCCGGCCGCGATCACGTACACGCGCGGGTCGCGCAGCGCGACGAGAAGGCGGCTCGGTGCATCGTGCGGCTTTTGCCGGTTGTCGTCCTCCAGCGCGCCCACGACGATCCGCTTCTGTTCGTCGGTCAGCCACGCCGCATCCTGCGGCCTGTCGGTCAGGTAGAACCACGCGACGATGCCGGTGATGACGGCCGGCAGGCCTTCCAGAAAGAACAGCCACTGCCAGTTGCGAAAGCCCCAGACATCGACGAAATTCTGCAGGATGAATCCGGACAGCGGGCCGCCGATGATGCCCGCAACCGCAATCGCCAGCAGGAACCGCGACGTGATGCGCGCACGCCGTTTCGCCGGATACCAGTACGACAGATAGAGAATGATCCCCGGCCAGAAGCCCGCCTCCGCCGCACCCAGCAACGTGCGTGCAAGGTAGAACTGCCACGGTGCGGTCATGAACGCCATCGCCGTTGAAATCGCGCCCCATAGCAGCATGATCCGCGTCACGGTCCGGCGCGCGCCGATTCGCCTGAGCAATAGCGTGCTCGGCACTTCCAGCAGGATGTAGCCGATGAAGAACAGGCTCACGCCGAGCCCGTATGCGGCATCGCTCAGGCCGAGGTCGTGCTTCAACTGCAACTGCGCGAAGCTGACGTTGACGCGATCGAGATAGTTCAGCACCCAGCACAGGAACAGGAAGGTCATCAACCTGAATGTGACCTTGCGATAAGTCGCTTCCACGACCGCCGAATCGGCGACCGGCGGTAGGGTCGCGTTCTCGTAGCTCAACGTTGAATCTGCCATTTCTGCGTGTCTCCAGGTGCCACTCATGGGGTCGGCGAACGCGAGCGTGCGTACTCGCCAAGCGTCGGACGCGCTGCATTGCATTGCGTCCGCATCAGTATAATTAGACGTCTAACTATAAGACTACGAAGTGCCTGCCCCGATGACAAGAGCGGGTTTATACCGACGCGTGAAACACGGCGATTCGCTCGTCACGCGCTTGCTTTGTTAGATCTCTAATAATATGATGCGCTCATGGCGAGTGCCGAAGGAAATCGAATCGGACAGAAGGAGACGGACATGACCACCGACGAAGACGGCTTTCTGCGTCTGAAGATTGCGGAGAAGGACAACATTGCGCGCGACATCTGGCGCTTCGAGTTGGTCGACCCGCAAGGTGCGCCGTTGCCGCCGTTCGAAGCCGGCGCGAACCTGACCGTCGTCGTGCCCAACGGCGCGCGGCGCAGCTATTCGCTTTGCAACGATTCACGGGAGCGCGACCGCTATGTGATCGCGGTGAAGCGCGACGGCAACGGGCGCGGCGGCTCGATGAGCCTCGTCGACGAAACGTGCACGGGCGACGCGATCGCCGTGTCGCTGCCGCGAAATGAATTTCCGCTCGACGAACGCGCCAAGGCATTCACGCTCGTCGCAGGCGGTATCGGCATTACGCCGATGCTGTCGATGGCCCGGCAATTGAAGACCGAAGGCCTCAGGCGGTTCCGGCTGATCTACCTCGCACGCGACCCGGAGAGCACCGCATTTCTCGACGAACTCGGCAGTGACGAATGGCGCTCCGTGGTGACGATTCACCACGACTTCGGCGATCCGTCGAGATCGTTCGACTTCTGGAAGCTGTTCGAGCGGCCGAAGCCGGAACACGTCTACTGCTGCGGCCCGCAGGCCTTGATGGATGCCGTGCGCGACATGACCGGCCACTGGCCGTCCGGCACCGTCCACTTCGAGAGCTTCGGCGCGGGCAACGCGGCCGCACGGGACAACACGCCGTTCACGGTCCGCCTGAAAAGCAGCGGCGCCTGCTTCGACATCCCGACCGATCGCTCGATCCTCGACGTGCTGCGCGCCGCCGACGTCCGCGTTCCGAGTTCGTGCGAAAGCGGCACCTGCGGGTCGTGCCGGACCAGGCTCTGCTCGGGCGAAGCCGATCATCGCGACCTGGTGTTGCGTGACGACGAGAGGGAGACGCAGATCATGGTCTGCGTGTCGCGCGCGCGATCCGGCGAACTGGTGCTGGATCTCTAGAGACCCCTCCCCTTGCGGGCGCCGGCCACGGTTGCCGGAAGGCCGATCCGCTTCGGAAATATTCATTGATAGAGGCGAAGTATCGCCAGGAGACATCCCATGTTGACCCACGAAGAAAACGAGCTGCTGTGCCGCGTCGAAGGCGATGCCCCGATGGGGCGACTGATGCGTCGCCACTGGACGCCGGTTTGCCTGATCGAGGAAGTGAGCGAGCCGGACGGTGCGCCCGTGAAGGCGCGTGTCTTCGGCGAGGACCTGGTCGTGTTTCGCGACACCGAGGGCAGCGTCGGCGTGATGGACGAGTATTGCCCGCATCGGCGCGCGTCGCTCGTGTACGGCAGGAACGAGGACTGCGGGCTGCGCTGCCTGTATCACGGCTGGAAGTTCGACGTGAAGGGCAATGTGATCGAAATGGTGTCGGAGCCTGCATCCAGCTGCATGACGGACAAGGTCAAGCACAAGGCCTATCCCACTCATGAATGGGGCGGCATGGTCTGGGCGTACATGGGTCCGCAGGATGCCGTGCCCGACTTCGTCGCACCCGCCTGGGCGCCGACCGCCGACACCCGCGTGAGCATCGCGAAAGCGCTGCTGCCGTGCAACTGGGCTCAGATCCTCGAAGGCGCGATCGATTCCGCGCACAGCTCGAGCCTGCATTCGTCGGACTTCGTGCCCGCGCGCGTCGGCGGTGCGGAAGCCACGTCGAAGAACTGGCTGCGCCCGTCCACGGACAAGGCGCCGCGCCTGCAGGTCGAGCGCACCGGCTACGGCTTCCGATATGCCGCGCTGCGCCGTCCGATCGTCAACGCGACGACGCACGACTATGTTCGCTCGACGGTGTTCGTCGCGCCGGCCACCGTGCTGATTCCGCCGAACAATCTGTACAACGTCGCGAACATCAATGTGCCGATGGACGACACGAACACCGCGTTCTACTTCATCGCATGGGGCGATGCCGAGACCACGCCGGAAACCGAGACCTGGCGCAAGTTCCTGCGCCAGCAGGTCGGTGTCGACCTCGACGCACGCTACCGTCCGCTGCGCAATCACGAAAACCGCTTCTGGCAGGACCGTGCGGCGATGGCGGCCGGCAATTTCACGGGGATCGCGGGTTTCCCGAACCAGGACATCGCGATGTGGGTGACGATGGGGCCGATCGCGAACCGCTCGGACGAACGGCTCGGCGCGAGCGATCTCGCGATCGTCGAGTTTCGGCGACGCATGCTGGACGCGATCGCCGAATTCCGGCAGGGCGTCGACGCAATCGGCACGGGCGCGAATTCGATTCCGCCGGAGATCTGCGCGTACCAGGCGATCGTGCCGAAGGAAATCGACTGGCGCACGCATGCGGTCCGCCATGTCAGCACGAAGCATCCGCAGCCGGCCGACCAGCCGGCGGTCGCCGCGACCGACTATCAGGTGTCGCCATAACCGGAGGAACAGGGCCATGACGCAGCGTCGCTTGCGCATTGGAGTAGCGGGACTCGGGCGGGCATTCTCACTGATGCTGCCGACGTTCCTGCGAGATCCGCGGGTTCAGCTCGTCGCCGCGTGCGATCCGCGTGTCGAGGCGCGCGATCGCTTCGCGGCGGACTTCGGCGCGCGAACGTATGCGGACGTGCCGGCGCTGGCCGACGACCCGGACGTGGAAGTCATCTACGTCGCGAGTCCGCACCAGTTCCACGCGCGACATACGGAGATCGCCGCGGCGAAGGGCAAACACGTGCTCGTGGAAAAGCCGATGGCGCTCGACGCGGCCGACTGCGACCGGATGATCGCGGCGTGCCGCGCGGCGAACGTGCACCTGATCGTCGGCCACTGCCACAGCTTCGATACGCCGTACCTGCGCACGCGCGAGCTGATCGGTCTCGGCGATTTCGGCACGGTGAAGATGATCCAGGCGTTCAACTACACCGATTACCTGTACCGCCCGCGCCGCCCCGAAGAGCTGCTGACGGCCGAGGGCGGCGGCGCCGTGTTCAGCCAGGCCGCCCATCAGGTCGACATCGTGCGCCTGCTCGCCGGATCGCGCGCGGTCAGGCTGCGCGCGAGCGTCGGCCGGTGGGATGCGTCGCGGCCCACCGAAGGCGCGTATTCCGCGCTGATCTGGTTCGAGAACGGTGCGTATGCGTCGCTGTCGTACAACGGCTATGGCCACTTCAACAGCGACGAGTGGACCGGCTGGATCGGCGAGATGGGAGGCCACACGCGGCCCGATGCGTATGGCGCCGCGCGCCGTCGTCTCGCGACGCTTGCGTCGTCGCAGGACGAAGCGACGCTGAAGGCGGCCGGAACCTACGGCGGATCGGCATACATGCCGCCGCCAGCCGACGACGACGAGCCGCCGCGCCATCACCAGCATTTCGGCCCGGTAATCGTGTCGTGCGAAGGTGCGGACCTGCGGCCGCTGCCCGATTCGATCGTCGTCTACGGCGACCAACGGCGCGACACACTGCCGCTGCCTTCGCCTGCCGTGCCACGCGCGGAAGTCATCGACGAACTGTATGGTGCCGTCGTCGCCGGGCACGCGCCGCTTCACGACGGCGAATGGGCGAAGGACACGCTCGAGATCTGTATCGCGATCCTGCGCTCGAGCGAGAGCGGCGCGGACGTGGTGCTCGGATAGGCCGAAGAAAACGACCGCCCCTCAAGCCAGCAGCTTGCCAGTTCGGAAACGCGACATCTCTCTATGGCTAGAAGACGACATTGCATATCGCCGCTACACTTTTTCCGACGCCATTGTTCGTTCAGTCAACTCGTATTTTTAGTTCTGGCCGGTGCGCGCCCTAAAGAGGCAGCAGTGATGCGGCACTCGGCGAGCCGCTGATCCGGCGTGAAACACGCGTCGGGAAATCGCGTTGTGCAGCGCTAGGCCGCGCTTCGGTAACGCCTCGATCTTGGGCGATGAAGTGCCCAAGGTCGTCGCGTTCTTCAGGGCTGTGCAAAAAACCGGGCGTCACCCGTATCCCACTCGACAACCGCCTCGGCACCGATCGCGAGCCCTGCTCCATGATGCCGACCAGCCGGCATGCGGATCCCGATCTCCTGCTGCCACGGCGTCGCGACCGCGTAATGCATCGCATCGCCGAGATACGTGATGTCACGCACCGTCACAGGAAGCCCACCGCCTGACTGCCCGCTGCGGTGCGCATGCAGTCGCATCTGCTCGGGGCGGATCATCAGCGTTCCGTCGATGCCTGCCGGCACCGGACCGCACGCGTCGGCCTCGGCGGGATGGCCGTTCGGAAACACGCCGCCGGCCCGCCCACTCCCGTTCGACGTCAACCGCACCGGCAGGAAATTCGAGTTGCCGATGAAACCGGCGACGAACCGGGAGGTCGGATTCGCATAGAGCGCCTCACCGGTGCCGACCTGTTCAATGCGGCCCTGGTTGAACACGGCGATGCGATCGGACAGCCGCAGCGCCTCTTCCTGGTCGTGCGTCACGTAGAGGATCGTGACGCCCGTTTCCTGATGAATCCGGCGCAGCTCGAGCTGGATTTCCTCTCGCAGCTTCTTGTCGAGCGCCGACAGCGGCTCGTCCATCAGCAGCAGCGGCGGATCGTACGCCAGTGCACGCGCAATCGCGACCCGCTGCTGCTGCCCGCCCGACAGCTGCGCCGGCATGCGGTCTCGGCATTCGAACAAATGCACGAGCTTGAGCATGCGCTCGACCTTGTTCTTGACCTCGGCGTCCGGACGCCGCCTCACCCTCAGCGGAAACGCGACGTTCTCGGCCACGCTCAGGTGCGGAAACAGCGTATAACGCTGGAACACCATGCCGATGTTCCGCTGATTCGGCGGCACCGCCAGCAGCGGCTTGCCGTCGAGCATCACGCGCCCTTCGGTCGGCTCCTGGAATCCCGCGACGATATAGAGCGTCGTGCTCTTGCCCGATCCCGACGGCCCCAGGAAAGTCATGAATTCCCCCTTGCGTACGTCCAGCGACACGCTGTCAATCGCGACGACGTCGTCATAGGTCTTGCGCAAGTGCTGGATCTGCAGAAATTCGGCGTTCATGGTTTTCATCCTCTGTCTACCGCGCGCGACGCACCAAGGCGCCAGCACACATCAGTACGGCCGTCAGTCCAACAAGCAACGATGACGCGGCAGCCACGACCGGCGTCAGGTCCTGGCGCAACGTGGCCCAGATCCGCACCGGCAACGTCTGCAAGGTCGGGCTCGCCATGAAGATCGATACGACCACCTCGTCCCACGATGCAAGGAACGAGAAGATCGCCGCTGCGAGCAGGCCGAGCCGGATCGCGGGCAGCGTCACGCGCCACTTGACCTCGAGCGGTGACGCGCCGCAAATCAATGCCGCATCCTCGACCGTCACATCGAAGCTCGCGAGCGAATTGCTGATCGAGATGATCGAGAACGGCAGCGCGAGAATCAGATGGCCGATCACAAAGCCCGTCATCGTGCCGTTCAGGCCGATGCGCAGCACGAACGCATAGAGCGCAACCGCCAGCACGACCACTGGCAGCACCATCGGCGTGATGAAGAAGGCCTGTACGAACGAGCGGCCGCGAAACTTCCCGCGCACAAGCGCCAGCGACGCGAGGAACCCGATCGACACCGACAGCACGGTGACGATCACGGCCACCTGTGCGCTCGTGAGCAGCGAATCGAGCCAGTCGGAGTCGGTCAGGAGCTGCCGGTACCAGGTCAGTGTCCAGCCGGGCGGCGGAAAGATCAGCCACTGCGAATCACCGAACGACAGCGCGACGATGAACAGGATCGGCAGCAGCAGGAACAGTCCCACCGCGCAACCGATGGCGATCAGGATCCAGCGCAAGCCGCCAAGACGGTCGAAATCGAGCAACATGTCAGCGTCCTCCGAAGCCGGGCCTCGCGGCGCCGGTCAGGCGCAACTGCAGCGCGTACAACCCGAGCGTCACGGTCAGCAGCACCAGTGCGGCGGCACCGGCGAGTCCCCAGTTCAGGAGCGACTGGACGAGTTGCGCGATCAGTTCGGCAAGCATCATGTACGAGGGCCCCCCGAGCAACGCAGGCGTGACGAAATAGCCGAGGGCCATCACGAATACCATCAGCGTGCCGCTCGCGATGCCGGGCAGTGCGAGCGGCACGAGCACGCGCCAGAACGCCTGCCATCGGCTCGCGCCGCAGATCGCAGCAGCGCGCAGCGTCGACGGGTCGAGCGCGCGCAGCGTCGCATGCAGCGGCATCACGATGAACGGCAGCATGATGTAGGTCATGCCGATCGTGACGCCTACCAGGTTGTTGACGAGCGCGAGCGGCTCGCTGATAAGCCCGGTCGCCATCAGCAGACGATTGATTGGCCCCGTTCCCTGAAGCAGCACCATCCACGCGAAGGTCCGCGCGAGCAGGTTGGTCCACATCGACAGCAGCAGGATCGCGAACAGCAGCGCGCTGATCCGGCGCGGCGCGATCGCGAGCAGCCAGGCGGTCGGGAAGCCGACCGCGAGCGTCACGACCGTGACCACCGACGCGACCAGAAACGTGTTGCCGAACACGCGCAGGTAGGTCGTCGAGCCGACGAGCTGCGCATAGTTCTGCAGCCCGGGCGTCGGCTCGAGCACGCTGCGCAGCAGCAGCGACAGCACCGGCAGCAGGAAGAAGATCACCAGCAGCAGCAGTGCCGGAATCAGCAATCGGATGTTCTGCCAGTCGCGCCGATCGCGCTTCGTCGCCGTGCGCGGATGCACGACGGACCTCAATACGTTAGCCATGGTGCCTCCGAACGACTTCGTCGATCCCCGCGCGTCACTTTGACTGCCACGCGTACCAGCGCTTGCCGATCGCCTCGCGGTTGTCGGCCCAGTACTTCATGTCGAGATTGATCTGCGACGTCTGGTGCTGATCCGGCAGGTTCTGCGCGGCCGCAGCAGGCATCAGCGCGGCGGATTTCAGGTTGATCGGCGCGTAGCCTGTCTCCGCCGCGAACTTCGCCTGAGATTCCGCGCTCGTCGCCGCCGCGAGGAACTTCATCGCCTCGGCCTTGTGCTTCGCCCCCTTCGGTATGACGAGCATGTCGGCCGCAGTGAGGTTCTGGTTCCACGAGATCCCGACCGGCACACCGGTCTGCTCGAGCGCGTGCACGCGGCCGTTCCAGAATAGGCCGAGCGGCGCTTCGCCGGACGCGAGGAGTTGCTGGGACTGCGCGCCACCACTCCACCACACGATGTCACCCTTGATCGTATCGAGCTTGCGGAATGCTCGATCGAGGTCTAACGGATAAAGCTTGTCCGGTGCGACGCCGTCCGCGAGCAACGCGCTCTCGAGCACACCCGGGGCGGACCACTTGTACAGCGTTCGCTTACCGGGGAAGCGCTTGGTGTCGAACAGGTCGCTCCAGGTCGACGGCTGCGCGCCTTTGTATCTGCTCTTGTTATAGCCGAGCACAAACGAGTAGTAAAAGCTCCCGACCGCGGTCGGCGAAACGAAGCGCGGATCGAGACTGTCCTTCTTGACGACCGAGAAATCGATTGGCTCAACCAACCCGGCCTTCTGCGCCGCATAAGCGAAATCGCCTTCGACGTCGACGACGTCCCAGCTCACGTTGCCGCTTTCGACCATCGCCTTGAACTTGCCGTAGTCGGTCGGCCCGTCCATCACGACGCTCGCGCCGGTCGCCTGCGTGAATCCGGGTACCCAGCTCTTCTGCTGCGCCGACTGCGTCGTGCCGCCCCAGCTCGTGAACACGACCAGATCGCTGGCGCTGGCGTCCAGCGTTGCGGACATAACTGCGCACGCAACCACCAGGCGCGCTGCGAATAAAGTCAATCTGATGCTCATCTCAAACTCCATAGAACGGGATAACAGCGTTGGGCCCGAGTCGCATACCGCCCATGCGAGCAGCGAGAACGGCGCGGGCTTCATGACCTTGTTTTCCATCTCTTCCATCAGCGCCGGGATCTACGGCGCGTACGCCTGCGTTGCCGAATCGCTGGCTCATTCGAGGTGCGGATACACACCGATTCCGTCCGCATCTAGTCAAGCACCTCATCGAAGCCTCCCTCACGACCGAGCCGGGATAGCCCGCGACCACCGAACGGCACGATCGACGACACCGTGCGGTACGTGATGCCCCGCACGGTGCCCGCGTGCGGCGCGCGCGAACCAGAGGGAGATGCAGCATGCCGGGTATTGGTGCAATGCCGAAGCACAACGCATTGTTGCCACACTGTGTTCAAGAGTGGTAAGCCGTCTCGCCGTGCGAACTGACGTCGAGCCCTTCCCGTTCGCGCTCGTGGTCAACGCGTAGGCCGATCGTCATGTCGACGAGCTTGAACGCAACGACCGACACAAATGCGGACCAGACAAGTGAAGTCCCGACACCCCAGCACTGCGCGATAACCTGATCGGCGATGTGATAGTCAGCCACCTTATTCGCGACGTAGTCGTAGATGCCCGTGCCGCCGAGCGAAGGCGACGCAAACACGCCCGTCAACAACGCGCCGACGATCCCACCGATGCAATGCACGCCGAAGACGTCGAGCGAATCGTCCACACCGATCATGCGCTTCAGGCCGTTTACACCCCAATAGCACACGGCACCCGCAATCAAGCCCATGGCGATAGCACCCATCGGTCCTACGTAACCGCATGCCGGCGTGATCACGACGAGGCCTGCGATCGCGCCCGATACCGCGCCAAGCATGGAGGGCTTCTTCTTCGCCGCCCACTCGACAAAGGTCCACGAAACCGTGGCCGCGCACGTGGCCAGCAAGGTCGTGACGAACGCGAGTGTCGCCGCACCGCTGGCCTCGAGTGCGGAGCCGACGTTGAAGCCGAACCAGCCGACCCACAGCAGCGACCCGCCAATCATCGTCATCGTCAAACTGTGCGGCGCCATGGTCTCGCGTCCGAATCCAGTGCGCTTGCCAATCATGATTGCGCCGACGAGCGCGGCAATGCCTGCGTTGATGTGCACGACGGTCCCGCCAGCAAAATCGATTGCCCCCTTCTGGAACAGGAAGCCCGCCGTTGCGGTCGCCTTGTCGCCCGCGGCCGCACTCGTATAAGCGTCGGGACCAGGCCAGTACCAGACCATGTGAGCGACAGGCAGATACGAGAACGTGAACCACAGAACCATGAACATCAACACCGCGGAGAACTTCGCACGCTCGGCGATGCCGCCAACGATCAGCGCTGGCGTGATCGCTGCGAACGTCAACTGGAACGACACGTAGATAAACTCCGGAATGACGACGCCCTTGCTGAACGTCGCGGCAGTCGAATCCGGCGTGATCCCGGCGAGGAACGCCTTGCTCAACCCACCGAAAAACGCATTTCCTTCGGTAAAGGCGATGCTGTAACCATAAACGGCCCACAGTACGCCGAGCAGGCAGAACACCACGAGTGTCTGCATCAGGATCGACAGCATGTTCTTCGCTCGCACCATGCCACCGTAAAAGAGCCCGAGCCCTGGCGCCGCCATCATCACGACGAGCAGCGTCGCGACGATCATCCACGCGGTGTCACCCTTGTTCGGCACCGGCACTGCGGCTGCCACCTTGTCATCCGCGAGCACGGGCAGCGCAAGCAGCCCAAGCCAAGCCCATAAAATCCAGCCAGTCATTTTTTTCATGTGTCGTTTCCTCGAACAAAGGCGTGCACCGCACCGGGACGCACGCGCGAACTGATGACAAACCAGCAATATCGGGAATGAACGCAACACGACGCGGGTTCACCGCGCGAGTCGCATGGCCTGAACCTGTCGATGACGGAACGCCGCATGCCTATGCGGCGCCCCGTTACGCACACGGACATTCCGGGATCACTCGCGCCCACCCGGAATCCACGACGTGCCGGCAAGCGGCACCCGCGCCATTCCGGCCGCCTCGACCGTCAGCGCGACGAGATCTTCGCGCTCGAGGTGGTGCACGTTCTGCTTGCCGCATGCGCGTGCGATGGTCGTCAGCTCCATGTTCAGCGTCTTCAGGTAGTTCCGCACGCGACGCGCGCCCTCTTCCGGTTCGAGACGCTTTTCCAGGACTGCGTCCTGCGTCGTCACGCCGACCGGGCACTTGCCGGTGTGGCAGTGGTGACAGAAACCCGGCGACGTATGGAGTGCCGCATAATCGGCCACGGCCGAATGCAGCATGCCGTCCTGGAAGTAGGACTCGCTGTTGCAACCGAGCGCCATCAGGACCCCCTGGCCGATCGCGACGGCATCCGCGCCGAGTGCGAGCGCCTTCGCGACATCCGCCCCCGTGCGGATACCACCCGATACGATCAGTTGAACCTGCCCCTTCATGTTCAGGTCCTCGAGCGCATCGACGGCCTGGCGAACCGCCGCCAGCGTCGGGATGCCGACGTTCTCGATGAAGCAAGTCTGGGTCGCTGCCGTGCCGCCCTGCATGCCATCGACCACGACGACATCCGCACCCGCATGCACCGCGAGCTTCACGTCGTTGAACGTGCGTGTTGCCCCGACCTTCACGTAGATCGGCTTTTCCCAGTCGGTGATCTCGCGCAGTTCCTGGATCTTGATCGCGAGATCGTCCGGGCCGGTCCAGTCCGGATGGCGGCTTGCCGAGCGCTGGTCGACGCCAGCCGGCAGCGTGCGCATCGAGGCCACGCGCGGATTGACCTTCTGCCCGAGCAGCATGCCGCCACCGCCCGGTTTAGCGCCTTGCCCGATCACGACCTCGATCGCATCCGCACGACGCACGTCGTCGGGATTGAACCCGTAGCGCGACGGCAGGCACTGGTAGACCAGCGTCTTCGACGAACTGCGCTCTTCCTGCGTCATCCCGCCGTCACCGGTCGTCGTCGACGTACCCACCTCCGTGGCTGCACGGCCGAGCGCTTCCTTGACGTTCGCCGAGAGCGCGCCGAAGCTCATCCCCGCCACGGTGATCGGGATGTCGAGCACGACGGGCTTCTTTGCGAAGCGCGTGCCAAGTACGGTCTGCGACGTGCACTTCTCGCGATAACCTTCGAGCGGATAGCGCGACAGCGACGCGCCGAGGAACAGCAGATCGTCGAAATGCGGCACGCGACGCTTTGCGCCCAGACCACGGATCTCGTATAAACCGCGTTGAGCGGCCGTGTGGATGTAATCGATCGTCTTGCGGTCGTAGCCGTACGACTCTTCCTGCTGCAAGCGGGCGAAATGAATGGGTTTGACTTCCATGGCGTTTTCTCGATGGAGCGTGGATTCAATATTCCTGGTTCGCGTCGGCGTTCCAGTGGTAGAGCGTGCGGGCCGAAGCGATGCGCTTGAACGCACGCGGATCGTGGTCGAGCCCGGCCGCGTCGAGCAGCGCCGCGACGGCGCTGACGTCGGCGTCGGCCATTGGCTCGAACTGCGCGTCCGCGCCGAGCGACTTCACGTCGCCCTTCACGTAGAGCACGGCTTCATACAACGAATCGCCGAGCGCATCGCCCGCGTCGCCGCAAATCACCATGCGGCCGGCCTGGGCCATGAATGCGGAGAAGCTGCCCACCGAACCGCCGACGACGATGTCGCCGCCCTTCAGCGAGATACCGCAACGCAACCCCGCATCGCCGTCGATCACGAGCAGCCCGCCGTGCGCGGATGCGCCCGCGCCGTTCGACGCGAAGCCCTTCACGTGCACCTTGCCGCTCATCATGTTTTCCGCGACGCCCGTACCGGCGCTGCCCTCGATGACGATCGTCGCGCGCTTGTTCATGCCGCCGGCGTAATAGCCGGCGTGGCCATCGATCGTCACGGTCACGTCGGCATCGACGCCGACCGCGATGTTGTGCGCGCCGTTCGGCGAGGCCACGACGACCGCCTGGCCGGCGAGCACGTCCGCACTGCCATGCAGGTACTGATTGACGTCCCGGACAGTTGCGCTGTCCAGGTCGAATGTCATGCGTTCCATACGTACATCTCCTCGGGTGCGGGTTCGAATACCTTGGCGTTCTTGATGTCGGGCAGATGCGCAAGCGAGCGGAACTCCGACGCGATTGCGACGTAGTCGTCGTTCTCGGCGACGACGGCCGGCTTGCACGCGAACGGGTCGCGAATCAGCGCCAGCTCGGTCGGCGTACCCATCAGGAACGTGTAGAAGCCGTCGAGCTCCTCGAAGCCCTTCTGCAGCGCGACGGGAAGCGTGTCGCCCTCGCGCAGCCGCCATTCGAGGAAGCGGCACGCCGCCTCGGTGTCGTTGTCGGTATCGAAGTGAATGCCCTTCGGCTCGAGTTTCCGGCGCACGCCGTAGGGGTTCGACAGCGAGCCGTTGTGGACCAGGCAGAAATCCTCGCCGGCCGTAAACGGATGCGCGCGATCCGGAGTCACGGCGGACTCCGTCGCCATCCGTGTATGGCCGACCAGGTGCGAACCCTTGAGGCCGCCGAACGCATAACGTGCGGCGATGTCCGCGGGCAGCCCGATGTCCTTGTACAGGTCGATCGAGCGCCCGGCCGACAGCACGTATACGTGCGGGTAGTGCTCGCTCAGCCAGTGCCTGACCGTATCGGCCTGCGCGTGGACGGTCAGCACCGCGTGGTTCCCCTTTGCATCGACGCGCGCCGCCGCATCGACGGACGCCTTCAGCCGGTCGAGCAGCACATCCCACGGGAAATGCTCACCTTCATCCGTAAAGCCCGAGTACAAGCTCAGCTTGCGCTGGTCCGGCTCGACCACGTCGCCGAACACCGCGAGACCAGCCGAGTCCGGGCCCCGTTCGGTCATGCCGATCAGCATCGGCACCATCAGCTCGCCGAGCCGGTCACGCAACGCCGGTGTCTTGACCAGCAATCCTACGATTCCACACATGTTGCTTGCTCCTCAGAAAAATTCGACGTACTGCTTGATTTCCCAGTCCGATACGTGGCGCATGTATTCCAGCCACTCCATCCGCTTGAGCTTGAGGAATTCGTTGACCACCGGCCCGAGCGCATCGCGGATCGTCCGATCGGCTTCGAGCGCATCGAGTGCCTCGCCGAGGTTCTGCGGCAGCACGCCGATGCCGTGTTCGCGGAGTTTCTGCGCGGGCCACTCATACAGGTTCTCGTTCGCGGGCGCCCCCGGCGACAGGTCACGGTCGATGCCGTCGAGCCCGGCGGCGATCACGGCTGCCGTCGCGAGATACGGATTGCATGCGCCGTCCGGCAGACGCAGCTCGATCCGGCCGCCTGGCATGCGCACCATCGTCGATCGATTGTTGTCGCCATAGCTGATGTAGGCCGGCGCCCAGGTCGCGCCGGTCAGCGAGCGCCCGACGACGAGACGCTTGTACGAGTTCACCGTCGGGTTGCAAAGCGCCGTCAGCGCGGGCGCGTGCGCGAGCAGGCCCGCCGTGAACCGGTAACCGAGTGCCGACAGGCCCATGCCGAGCGCATCGCCGTCGTCGGCAAACAGGTTGCGCTTGCCGTCGCCGATCGACATGTGCATGTGCATGCCGTTGCCCGGGCGGTTTGCGAATGGCTTCGGCATGAACGAACAGATCATTCCGAGCTCGTTCGCGATTTCCGACGCGGCCATCTTGAAGAACACGTAGTGATCGCACGACGTCAGGCAATCGGTGTACGTGTAGTTGATCTCGAACTGCCCGTTCGCATCCTCGTGATCGATCTGGTAGACGTCGATGCCGACCGCGCGCAGCGATTCGGTGAGCTTTTCCAGGAACACACGCGTGCGGGACAGCCCCTTGTAGTCGTAGCAGGGCTTCGCCAGCGTATCGCTCGGGTCGCAAGGCTCGAGCACGCCCGACACCGAACGCTTCAACAGCGAAAATTCGGGCTCGAGACCGGTAAAAAGCGTCCATCCGCGCTCGGTCAGGCGGGCAACCTGCTTCTTCAGCGTCACCCGCGAATCGAACACCCACGGTGCGCCGTCCACGTGACCGTCGCAAGCGATCCGCGCGAGTCCGGACTGCCACGGCACCGGCGTCAGCGTCGCAAGATCGCCGACCGCCATGTAGTCCGGCCCGTTCGGCTCGATACCGACCCCCCAGATCGCGAAGCCCGCAAAGCCGGCCCCCGCGGTCAGCACGCTGTTCAGATGCGCGACCGGCACCGACTTCGCCTTGGCCACGCCGTGAATGTCGACGAATTGGGCGAGCACATACTTGACGCCGTGTTGCGTAAGGTATGTCTGCGCTTCGTCTACCGAATCGAAGCGGGGTACGCTTCCGAGCGCGTTGACCGGCAACTGGCTCGTATCGTTCAGGTTCATCGTCTCTCCTTGCAACTGCTTCGTTCACTGGTTTGAGGAATCCGCCCGACTGACGAGCGACCCAACTGCGCGACATGAGCAAGCACCGCGTCCGGTACGCTGCAACCACGCCGTCAACATGCGGAGAGATTTATTGTTATGAAACAATAATTCCCCATATGAAACTCACGGTGCGCATGCCGGCGTTGCCTGCCGTGCCGGCGCGCACGCCGCAATCTGCTACTCTTGCCCCTTTTGCCGAGGTCGACGATGCATACCGCTGACGACAGCAAGACACCGCTCGAACGCTATCTCGGGTCGACCATTCGCGAGCTTCGCCAGCGCCATGGCCTGACCATCGCCCAGGTCGCCGAACAGGCCGGCATCAGCCGCGGCATGCTGTCGAAGATCGAAAACGCGCAGACCTCGACCGGCCTCGACGTCCTCCACCGGATTGCCCAGGCGCTCGGCGTCTCCATGGCCGTCCTGTTCCGCAACTTCGACGTCCCGCAAGGCGGCGCCCAGCTCGTGAAAAAAGGCGCCGGGATGGAAGTGGTCCGCAAAGGGACGAAAAGCGGCCACACCTACCATCTGCTTGCCTACGACCAGGGTCCTCGCAAAACATTCGAGCCGTTCCTGATCACGATGGAGGACCAGGCGGAACGCTTTCCCGTGTTCGAGCATCCCGGCACCGAGTTCATCCACATGCTCAAGGGCGTGATCGAATACCGGCACGGTCAACAGACCTACATCCTGCATCCCGGCGACACCCTGACGTTCCGCGGCGACGTACCGCACGGCCCCGAACGCCTGATCAAGACCCCGATCCAGTTCCTGTCGATCTTCGTCTACGGACAACCTGCCGACGAATAAGCATCCCGTCACGGGAGATAACGCAAGCCTCGTGCCAGGTTTATCTACAGGAATCAAAGATTCCCATGGATAAACACTCCGGGCGAAACGGCACCTGTATGTCATCCGGTGCGCGCCGACCTCTTGCGTGTTACGGGTGCGGTTCCACGCCACTTTCGGTGCAGCGTCGCACTGATACGGGAACCGCGGTTACGAAGATGTATCAGTGATCCTTATGCTGCGACTGTCGGCAGCGCTGCCAACGCATCCAGTGCCGCGCTGATCATCCGGCGCACCGTGGGCTGCACGAGCGCCGCGCGCGCGGGGTCGTATGCAAACGGAAAAGCTTCGTTCATGTACGTCGACTGGCACATCTCCAGCTGGATCGCGTGCACGCCCTGCGATGGCCTGCCGAACGAGCGGGTAATGAAGCCGCCCTTGAAACGGCCATTGGCAACCGACGTGAACGGGCTTGCCGCGGCCTCGCGTTCGACCGCGGCCTGTACGGACGGCGCGACGGTCCGGCCGTCCCGCGTGCCGATGTTCAGGTCGGGCAGCTTGCCGTCGAACAGCCGCGGCAGCGTGCTTGCGATCGAGTGCGCTTCCCAGAGAAGCACGTTCCCGTGACGCTCGCGCAACCGCGCCAGCTCGGCCGCCAGTGTCGTGTGGTACGGCTGCCAGTACGCGCCGACCCGGCGGCCCTTCTCGGCCGCATCCGGTTCGCATCCCTCTCGATAGACCGGCTCGCCTCGAAACGTTTCGGTCGGACACAGGCCCGTCGTCGTCTGGCCGGGGTACAGGCTCTCGTCGTCCGGCGGACGATTGAGGTCGATTACGTAACGCGATAGCGTCGCGCCGAGCACCGTCGCGCCGAGCGTCGTCGCGAACGCATACAGGCGATCGAGGTGCCAGTCCGTGTCGGCAAGCGTCAGCGCGCGATCGGTGTACGCATCGCGCAACGGCGCGGGTATCGCCGTTCCGAGGTGGGGAATCGAAATCAGCAGCGGCGCATCGCCGCGTTGCAGCGTGTATAGGTCACTCATCGAGGGTTCCGTACGAATCAAAGCAATGCATCTTCGGGTAACTGCGGCACGGCGCGCGCGAGCGCGGGCCGGATCGAATGATCGAGCACGGATCGCGTCAGATCGACGATCTCCGTGACGAAGTCCTCCCACTCGCCCTGCCGATGCAGGAGAAAGAAATCGCGCCGGCCGAGCCGGCCGGACGGCAACGGCAGGACGGCAATGTCGCCGAGATAATGTCGCGCCTGCCACAGGCACAGCGGTGTCGAGATCGCGAAACCGAGCCGCGCTGCAACCAGGCTCAGCAGCGGATCAGTCGCGTCGAATTCGAAGCGCCTCGGGCTGTCGATGCCGAGGTGACGTGCGAACCGCTCCACCTGCTGGCCGATCACGGACCGCGCCGTGTAACGGATCAGCGGCATTTCGGCGGCCAGCGTCCGCCAGTCGGCCTTCGGGCGACCGGCCACATGCGCGCGCGCGACGACCACGACAAACGCTTCCGAGAACAACGGCACCTCGACGATGCGCGCATCGCTGACCGTGGTTTGCGTGCACACGGCGACGTCGATTTCCCGGTCATGCAATTGCTTGCTCAAGCCCGGCGTGATCCCGGACCACATCGAAATCTGCCTCGACGCGCCCGACACCGCGCGGATCAGTTCCGGTCCGACCGTCGCCGCGAACGAATCGACACAGCCGAGCCTCACCGGCAGGCGCCCCGCGTCGGACGCATCGCCGACGCGCGTGCTGACCATTTGCGCATGCTCGAGCAGCGGGCCGGCCAGCTCGAGCAGGGCCCGGCCGGCGATATTGGGGCGCGGCGGGCGACTCTCGCGATCGAACAGCACCGTCCCCTGCTCGCGCTCCAGCGCGGAAACAGCCTGGCTGATCGCGCTCTGGCTCACACCGATGCGCCTGGACGCACCGGTCATCGAACCGGTTTCGCACACGGCGACGAATGCCTGCAGGGCACGCAGGTCGATTGGCGATGGGGTGCGTCGCATAGTGGCTCCAGATGCCGAGGAGGACGGCCATTCCGCCAATACGCGACGAATGGTGCGCCGGTTCGGTTCACCCGGGTGCTGAATGAGCACTTCCGGGCACGTTGCATAAGTTTGCCTAATACAAAATTCGATAGCATCACGACTCCCTAGAATCGGCTCGTCGTCTACCCAGAGGGAAACCATGAGCCATTTCGACTTCATCGTGATCGGTGCCGGCGTGATCGGCACGTCGGTCGCGCATCATCTTGCGGCGCTCGGCGCCCGTAACGTCCTCGTCATCGAACGCGGCATGATCGGCGCAGGCACCACGTCGCAATCGTCCGGCCTGCTGCGCACGCATTACTCGGTCCGCCAGAACGTCGAGCTGGCGCGCGCGTCGTGGTGGGCCTTCAACAACTTCGCCGAATACGTCGGCGACGACGAGGCATCCTGCGGGCTCGTCAAGTGCGGCTACATGATCTGCGCGCCGGATGGGGACAAACTCGAGCCACTGCGCGCGTCGCTCGACGCGCAGCGGGCAATGGACATCGACGTACAACTGCTCGATCGGGACGACGCACGCGCACGCCTGCCGATCGCGCAGTTCGACGACGCGGCGCTGATCGGCTTCGAACCGGAAGCCGGCTTCGCCGATGCTTACCTCGTCGCGACCAGCTTCGCGAAATCGGCACGCCGACGCGGCGTGAAAATTCTCGAGGGCACGACCGTCACGGGCGTCGTGCGCGACGGTCGCCGCATCGTCGGCGTCGACACGAGCGCCGGCCACTTCACGTGCGGCACGCTGATCAGCACCCAGAATATCTGGACGCCGGAACTGTCCGGCTGGATCGACGTACCGCTGCCGGTCACGCCTGAGCGGCACACCGTGCTGGCACTCGAATGCGACGCAAGGTATTCGTTCCAGATGCCCGCATTCAAGGACCTCGGCTCGCCCGGCATGCTGTATTACCGCAGCTATGGCGGCAGCCAGATGCTGGTCTCCGAGGGCGTTGTCGGCGAAACGCTGAACGCGCCTGAAACCGAACAGGGCGACATCTCTCTCGATTACGTCGCCGAAGTCGGCGCGCAGGTCGCAGAACGTTTTCCCGCCTACGAGACGGCCGGGCTCGCTTCGTCGTGGACCGGCGTCTACGACGTGACCCCCGACTGGAACCCCGTGCTCGGCAATGTCGGTGACATCGAAGGGCTCGTGGTCGGCTTCGGCTTCTCGGGCCACGGCTTCAAGCTGTCACCCGGTATCGGCAAGCTGCTCGCGCAGCATGCGCTCGGGCAGCCGACCGACGTGTCGCTCGCCCCTTACGCGCTCGAACGCTTTGCGACCGGCGCATTGCTCACCGGCAAGTACGGCCTCGGCGCCGTGTCCTGATTCACATCCATTCGACGAGACATTCCCATGCCCCTGAAGATACTGGTGCCCGTCAAGCGCGTCGTCGATCCGAACGTGCGCGTGCGGGTCGGTTCGACCGGCTCGATCGAGACGACCGGCCTCAAGATGTCCATCAACCCGTTCGACGAATGCGCGCTCGAAATGGCGGTGCGCCTGCGCGAAGCGGGTCACGCCGCGCAGGTGAGCATCATCACGTGCGGCCTGCCCGCCTGTCAGGACGTTCTGCGCACCGGTCTGGCCATGGGCGCCGACGACGCGATCCTGATCGACACCGGCGATGCCGCCGCGTCGCTCGACTCGCTAAGCGTCGCACGGCTGCTGCACGCCTACATCGGCACGTCGCCGTACGACCTCGTGCTCTGCGGCAAGCAGGCGATCGACGACGACACCGGCGGCGTCGCGCCAATGCTGGCCGGCCTGCTCGGCTGGCCGCAGGGACTCGACGCAACCGCGCTCGCGCCCGAAGGCGACGGCTGGCGCGTCACTTGCGGCGACGACAGCGGCACCGCGACCTGGCGACTGGCCGGACGCGCCGTCGTGAGCGCCGACCTGCGCCTGGCCGAACCGCGACGCGTGACGCTGCCGAGCATCGTCAAGGCAAAGCAGAAACCGCTTGCCGTCGTTCATGCCGCGCAATTCGCAGTCGATCTCGCGCCGTCGTCACGTGTGTCGCAACTGGACGAGCCGACCGTGCAGCGCGCAGGTCACCGTGTTGCCGATGTCGACGCGCTGATCGCCGCGCTCGCCGCACACAACGTCTTTGCCCATCAAGGAGTCTCGGCATGAGAACGCTCGTTGTCGCCGAAGCCACGGCCGACCATACGCTCGCGGACGCGGTCCGGCGCGTCGCGACCGCTGCAATCGGGCGCCGGCATCCGGTCGACGTGCTGGTGCTCGATCCCGCCGCCGCGGCGGAGGCCGCGCTGATCGACGGCGTCGATCGCGTGCTGCGGCCCGATACGCCGGACGCCACCGTTGCCGTCACCCCGGAAAGTCTCGCCGCGCTGCTGGCCGGACTGGCACCGCGCTACGCGCTGATCGTGGCCGCCCATCGCACGCTCGGCCGGAATGCGTTGCCGCGCGCCGCCGCGCTCGCCGATGCGGCTTTCATCGCGGACGTAACCGGCATGACGGACGATGGACGCTTCGTTCGCGGCCTGTATGCGGGGAGCATCGTCGCGACCGTCCAAAGTGCGCGTGAGACCACGTTCGCGACGGTGCGTGCATCGTCGTTCGCGGCGGCAGGCGAGCGCGCCGAACCGGCACCAATCGATTCCGTGGATACACCACCCGCATTCGCCGCGACGACGCTCGTCGAACGCAATAGCGCCCAGACGACCGGAATCGATCTCGGGAATGCGCCGATCGTCGTGTCGGGCGGGCGCGGGCTCGCGTCCAGCGAGAACATGGCACGGCTCGGCACGCTCGCCTCGCGTTTCGGCGCGGCACTCGGCGCATCACGCGCCGCGGTCGACGCCGGCTATGCACCCAACGCGATTCAGGTCGGGCAAACCGGCAAGACCGTCGCGCCCGACGCCTATCTCGCATTCGGGATCTCGGGCGCCGTTCAGCACCTGGCCGGCATGAAGGATTCGAAGTGGATCGTCGCTGTCAACAAGGATCCGGATGCGCCCATCTTCTCGTTTGCGGATGTGGGCTTCGTGGGTGATCTGTTCGACGTGATGGCCGCAATCGAACGTCACATCGACGCCGGGGGTGGCGTATGACGCGACCGGATTTCGGGCAGGGCGGCGGCCCGCGCCTGCCTGCACCACTCTCCTCCACCGGGCGTGCGCCGTCAGCATCGCACTACCCGTCCGTCCGGTTCATCGATTGCGCGCAAATCGAGCCTGAAGCCTGGGCAAACGGCGCCGGCGTCACGCGAACGATCGCAAGCCGCATCGACTCCGACGGCAACGTAGACTGGCGTATCAGCCTCGCAACGCTCGACGGGTCGGCCCGTTTCTCGCAGTTTCCAGGCGTCGACCGGATACTCGTACCGGTCGACAACACGAGCGTCGAACTCCGCGCGCAGGACGGGCATCTCGTCGCCCACCCGATCGTGCCGGCACATTTTCCCGGTGATCTGCCGGTGTGGACGACCGATATCGTGCGGCCCACGCACGTGCTCAACGTGATGACGCGCCGCGCCGCCTGCCGGGCCACCGTGAGCGTGGCGACGCATTCGCGTCGCGTGACGCCTGCGCCGACGCATCTGCTGATTTGCGCGGCCGGTCAATGGCGCTTCAGCAGCGCGTCGCTCAGCACCCAGACGCTGCTGCCGATGCATGGCCTTTGGCTCGACGGCCGCGGCGAAGAACTCGATCTGCAGTCCGACGCACTTGACTCCCGCCTGATCTCGATCGCAATCGAGCCAGTCGAACGCTAATCCCTGCCCTTTTATCCGCTCATGTCTCACGCTTCGCTTATCGAACAACACGGCCCGCGCGAATCGATGGAATACGACGTCGTGATCGTCGGCGGCGGCCCGGCCGGGCTGTCGGCCGCGATCCGG
>NZ_QTPO01000023.1 GCF_003853645.1 Burkholderia sp. Bp9143
CGGCTACGCCGCCTCCGACTCCTCACCACCGGCCAAAACAAACGTCAACGACCGGCCAACATAATTGTCGCCCCCCACTTCGTTGATGGAAACATCGTCGAGCACGATGTTCGCCTTGATCTGCTTGGCGACGCTACCAAAACAGCATGACGATCCTTGGGGGATGCCGGTTGGTGATGACGCCGCTAGGCAGCAAGCTCATCACCCTTGGCACCGGCTTAGCCTGTTTCGAGATGCGGCCGGCAGATTGGAACGCGAAGTATGGGGTGGCCATTCCCCATGCTGAGCCCAGACGCTACGTTGCGTCGGTCGACGCTTTGCGCCAATCTAAACCCGAAGTTTCGGTATTGCTGCTGACTGGCGATGCTTACGGGATGCCGAAATAAGATGTAGCTGAGTGCAACGTCATTAGCTGCCGTTGAGGGAGACGGATCGGCATAGGCTCGGGACGGAACCACTGGATCGCGTTCTTGCACAGATTGTTTGAGGTGGGCCAGTTAACCGGTCCTAATATAGCAAACCACCTTGGGCCACTGTCCGCTCTATAAGTCCCCCAGTATCCGGGCTACCTTTGCACCAGTCGCCATGACTTGGGCGTTTCCCCCGATCTTCTCCTGAGGTCCGGAACGCCTCAGGTCAACACCGGCCACATCCACTTCGGACGGCTTCGTACTAGGAATTCATACGTGAGTCGTCAGCAATGAACGCAAGGTGGTTTCGAGCGGTGATACATCCACGACCAGCGACGTTCACCACAGGGCCGACATCATTCCGGTTCCCAACCACCCGCGTATGCCCTGCTAAGCACGTCCCGATGTCGGAATCGACGAAATCAGCGCAGCGCCACATGATGTCTTGTGACCGTCAAAAGCAACCGCGCGACCATCAATGCGCACGTTTTCGTCGCCTTCCACGATTTCGCAGTGGTCGTGACCAGACATGGGGCAAGTGCAGCGATCCCCAACGCATGCGACGGCTCGTCCCATCACCGTTGAATTCTCGCGGCCAGTTTGAACACGCCCACCATGCGAAGTCGAGTCACCGACACGTATTACACCGCGCATACGCGCCTCCCAAACTGGTTAATGCGGCATCCGATATCGGAAGGGGTTCGGGCCACGATGCTCCGAATTCTTGGCCTTGGTTGCCTCGTCCGGGGGACTGACCATCACAATGCTCGCTCGACCATCGTCCATCAGATTGATCGTCGCACTACTTCCGCCTTCCTCATAGTTCGCGATAGTCGCGAGCGACAATTGGACGAGCGCCGAGCTAACGCCAGTATTGCCGATGCGCCGACCGACATCGTAGCCCTCCTTGACGTTACTGAGATCGATACCTTCAGTGTTCCCGTGCAACGCTTGCGTAAGTGGAATCGTCCACTCGCGATCTCGGGTTGTGTCATAGAACACGCGCGTGGGCTTTGCCCCATCCGGTAGTGTCGCCACTGCCTGCTTCCAGCCCTCCTGCAACTGCTTCACTTGGTCAGTTCGCTTCAACAACTTCCCGTTGTCATCGGTCAACTTGATGTCGACAGGACGATGAAGGTAGCCCAACAAAGGTGCCTCATCGAACTCCTCGACTTGCCAGTTGGCCCAGCGAACCGGTAGATACGGACTTGACTGGAATTCTCCTGGCCCCTTGTTAGTCACCTCTTTCCACAACTCGGGCAATTTCGATATCCACCAGTCGGAACGCATTGTCGGAGGGCCATAAAAGTGCCCGCCAGCTTCAGCCTCTACCTTATCGGAAAAAGCACTATCCTCCTTCCAGTAGAAGTTCCACAACTTGACGACGTCGTATTGCGTCTTTGTGTTATCGATATCACCCGGCATGTCGACCTGATATGGGCGAACGAGTTTATTAACGCGATCCGTTCTTGCAACAAGCAATGCACTCATGCTATCGATGACAGGTGGAATAAACGCGCCCTGCGGCTCTTTTGGTGCCCCGGGTGTATTTAGCCCCCAACGATTAACCATACCATCTTGACTCATCACCAGCGCAGCCGGAACATCAGGATGCTCGTCGAAAAATTTAAACAGCCTGTCGATAGCGGGTGCCGCGCTGCTGGCATTGGCGTCATCCAACCAAAGAAATTGAGTAACGCCAAGCCCGGCCTTTTGGCGCACATCGGAAATTTCATATGCCGCTCGATAGTGGCTATCAGCCCCTTTGGGCGGCCCGTAAATAATTACAGGAATTGGCCAGTGATCAACAGCTTCGCCAGCGGCATATTTAAATGAGGCACCAGCAGCCACTTCTGCAAAGGTCCTACGCTCATCCGGATTTTCCCCGTAATCCTTTGGGTCGGAGGAAAGGACCGTCTCGTAATTATTCGATTTTGTGACAATTTGCTTCCAGATCGTGTCTTGGTGTCGCCCCGTTACCGCCAACCCAACCGCACGAATCTCCAATGCGTATTTGGCCCCCGTCCCTGCCAAAATTTTAGCGTTCTCGGAGTTCGTCTGCGGCGTGGTCAGTTCAGCTGCGGTCGCAACAGGCTGCACCGCCGCAGCCCGACCTTCGCCATGCGACGCTCGCCAGATCCACTGCCCAGCATATGCAGCGGCCACCAAACCTACAATTACCAAAAAACCGTTGCGTATCGTACTACCCATATGCGGATCCTCGATGCCAGTGTTTTCCCAGTAGTGATACGACCGCGCCAGCGTAACAACTGTCCAAGCCAACGCCAGCGCGACAAGTATCAACACGTACCCGCGCAACCGGGGGCGCGACAAAGGTGACAAGCTTACATTCATTGGCGTTTCTCGCGTTGAGCAAATGTCTCCCCGTCCACCATCTTTGGCGGCGTTTTGGGAACAATGTCGGACGGAAACTCTCCCCGAGAATAATACTTAGAACTTTTTTCGATTATCCCCTGAGACGAACCAAGCAAATTTCCATAACATTTGTTATTCTGAACTTCTTTAAGCTTTGCTGAATCCAACTTCCAGTCAGCAATCGCCACCAACAGCTTCCTCATATCCGGATCATCGAGACTGCGTGCTTGACCAATCGCAACATCCATAGCCGCAACACGTCGCATGTTATTCGAATCTCGATAAATCGCGGAATGGTATGAATTATCGTCCCATTTACCACTATCCGTCTCCAGTCGCGCGCGTGTCTCGTTGGGCGATTCCTCACGCTCCCAATTTATTCCATACCCGTCGGCCGCGCGAACGACGTTGGTTTGATCCTCGGGGTCCGCAATCTTCCCGTTATACCATTTCATGATCGCCGGACTGCCTTGCTTACGCACATCTTCGGGTAAGCCTGTCAAGGGAATAAACTTCACTTTAGCTTTTGGGTTACCGAGAAGAGTGTCACGCGCCACATAGTCCGGTTTATCCTTACCCGCCTTGCGCTCCGTGCCACGAATTGCTTCATCACCATAGAGATTTGGCTGATACGGGGGAAACAACTCGTCTGCGTTAATCAAGCGCTTCTCAAACTTTCGGTCGTCCCCCAGGTATTGACCATCATAGTATTCGGGCTTTTTCCCGACGAAACGGGGTCGGCCGTATAAATCGGTAGAAACCTTCGACCAGAGTCGCTGATAGAACCGATGCGTCTTCAGCACGTCCATCGCCTTTAGCGTGGTCGTGGATTTCATCGGCATCCCCAACAACTTGCGTGTTCCCTGCCATATTTCGTCGACAGTATCCGGCACACCATGCGTGCCGATGCCCTTGACTGTCATGAGATCGACCGTGGTGTCCTCGGTGCAAAAGTACAAGTAAACTTTGCCTCGATTGTCCCGTTCCGTGAACGGATAGGCCTTGCCATCCTTGTCTTTTCGGCTTGCCTGCGCGGGACTCCACCCGCGTCCGGTGCGCCCCTGATGATCAGGGTTGTCGTCCTTACAGATGAGTTGCGATAGCGGCGGCTCTGAGTGTGGATGTGCAGTGATTGCCTGGACAATGTTGACGAGAGTATTGAGCTTGCCGCGAAGCGTGTAAGGAGTCGCACTCGGCTGAGCAGCCTGAGCCATCGCAGGCTCAGTCAGGCTGTATGGACTGTCAGCCAAAATCACGCAATCAGCGCATCGCGAACCGTCCTCTTTACTCTCAGCAAGCATTGCCTGCGCAAGCAGCGTAATAACGGTCCCTTGACTATGGGCCATTACCGTCACCGTTTCATTCGGGTCAACTCTCCGGATCTCGCGAATCAACATTGCGAGACGTACCGCGGCCAGAACGTAGTAGTGCCGCTTCGGGCTTGACGAACTGTACTGGTAGTCGCTCATGAATAGACCAGCACCCCAGTTGGCAGCGTTGTCCATCCAGCCAGCATCGTACATTGCCGGAATATTCGTGGTTGCATTGTTGAACATCCCACCGCCTTTCGCGAACTTCTTGCCCAAGCGGTTTCCGTTGCCGTCCTGATACTGACCACGAAACGTCGACGGATTTTTTTCCCCGCCTTTGATCTCACCGTCCGACGCTCGATATCCCCAATAAAACGGGATAAACATACTATGAGTCTTGCTCTGACCTTCAGTGATTTCGGTTCGCTGATAAAGATAGGTGTCCGGATCGTACTTGATGTCCTTCCACTGATCAAAGTTGGGATTGTCACTCTTATACTTCACGGCCTTGTTAAAGAGTGCACCATACACACCCGGCTTCAGATCGCTGCGGCTGAGGCGTTCGTTCAACCCTTCGCATAACCCCTGCTCGATGTGATCATAGTTGGCGCCCGGATCATTAACGCCATGCAGGAAAATTACAACGCCTGGCCGATCGGCCGGAATCTGGACGTTTCGCGGACCGGGACGATTGGACATCGTCACAGCCATGCCCTGCGAAACAACGGTCGGTTGCGAGGTATTGGTCATCGTCGTAGCTAGCTCAAGCGAGCGGATTTTTCAGGATATCGATCTTGACGATCCGCATCGCATCGTCCGATACGAGATCTGTCAATCCGTCGGGGCCACTCTTGCCTTCGACGACGCGCCCATCATCCAGCGTCATTCGATATGCGCGGTTCGCGGCAACCGGCGTGTCGCCGTCTTGTCCCGGAAAATGCAATCGGAAACGCTGATCGGTTGGTTGGTTGGCGAAGGAAGTCTTCGAAGCTTGTTGCGTTGATGGTCCGCCCCATTGATGCGAAGCTGATAGCAGCTTGATATCGCCGTTCGTGCCGAGCGTCACACCATCGCCGATCTTGATATAGCTGCCATCCTCAGCGACTAGCCGAATCGTTGGTGCGGTCACCAACACCTCGTTTTCGTTGGTCGCGATCTTAACCCCCTTCTGCGCATTCGCCGTTAGCGAATCAGCCTGAGCCTGCAGCAACATCGGGCCTTCGCCCGCGACGGCTTGCACACCCGTGCCACGCGCAAACAACTGCATGCCCTGACCCGCAGTCGCGTTAAAACGCTGACCGCTCATCAACTGGAGATGCTGCTGCGCGACCTGATCGATGTTCTCACCCGCGTAGGTAACATGCGTCTTTGGAGTGACATTGACCGACCCAGCCTGCGCGCCTAACGCCATCAATGCCTGCGAAGTTGCTGCCGGCCCAGATCCGGATTCCGACGTACCGCTGCTTGGTGCCCAGCTCTTGAAAGCTTGCGAAACAGCGGCCTGACCTGCCGTATCAGCGGCTTGGCCGCCGTGCTGCCCGGCGTAATCACCGAGTGACTTAAATAGCTCAGTACATTCACCAAGCAGTTGAAGTAATTCGTCGCGGTCGAGTTGCCCGCCGCTCGCCTGCGACCGCGCATAGGTGGTCAGCAGAATGCCTTGCGCCGCCCGTAAAGCGGCCGCTGCATCGGTGCGCAGTTCCGCGCCTTCACCACGATCCTGCCCCACACCGTTGTCACGTGGTTGAGTCAGGTAGCCAAGGTTCAATTGGGTATGTGCATGCTCACTCGCCAACTGGCTGGAAATTTGCCCCGGTGTATCGTCGAGCCTGAGCTGGTTATACCGCTTGCCCTTAATTTCCTTTGTCTTGATCCCGGACACATAACGGTTTCCCGGCAATGAGCCGGTATGGGTGAATGTAGCCGGCTGATTCACGCCGTTCCCCAGCACCGAAATGATCACCAACCGGTCGGGATCGCCCCCGATGCTGCCCAGCAAAACCTCCATTCCGGCGCGAGGCAGGAACGAAGCCCCGAACTGTGTTCCCGCTAGGCTCGATGCGACGCGTATCGGAGCACTATCACCAACGTTGTCGTTAGTGCCAGCGCCTTGCGCGTGGGTGTGATCCGCCGGATCGAGCCCTTGGATCCGCACGTAAACTCGGCCGAGTTCGTCGCAGACGACTTCCTCTCCATTACGCGTCACGATCACACCAGTCAGCAGGTGCACCGGCGGCAAATCGATTTTCGGATCGTAGGCCGGTGTGAGCGGCACCCCACGGCGCACGCAGGTGAATGTATTTTCGTAACGCGTGTCCGCCTCTTCCGCCGACGCAGACGGCCGCGGTCGCGATTGAAACGCAAGATTGTGGCTCGCAGCGAACAGTGCCTGCACGCGTTCGGTCAATCCCTTCGGAAGATTGTTCCAGACCTCGTGATCGATCGATGTAAGGACGAACTGTCTCTTGTCGATCGACTGCATATCCAAGTCTGGATCGCCGGCCAGGGTGATCCATGTGCCAACGGCAAGATCGCGTACGCCGCTTGCTCCGTCGTACTGCTCTGCCTCGAACTGATGCGCCAGCATCCGCGCGCGCGTGAGCCGTTCATGATCGTCCCACGAGTCACCCGCATGCGGGACGTCGATCGCCACGTCGGTCAAGAGCTTCGCAAGGTCATTCCCGGCCTCGCCCTGATCGACGCTGCCCGCCACAGTCGATTCGTCGATTCGAGCCTTCTTGTAGTCCCACGATGGGCGGCTGGTCATGCCCGGCACCAGCCGCGCATGCAGCGCAAACAACGTGACCGTATCGCGCTCCTCCGTGCCGGCATCACGAGGGTGCAGGCGCACCGTACCGGCTGGCGCTTCAGGTAGCGACCCGGGATCATCGCAACACACCAGTGTATGAGTCGGTGTGTCGTCATGGGTAGTGCGCTCGCTCTGAGCCGTCCCGGCTTTGGCGAAAACCGTGATCCCTTCGCGACGCAACAGGCGACGTACGAATTTCGCGTCTGATTCGTTTACCTGTCGAGTCAATTCGCGAGCCGGATAGCGATCGCGACTCAGACCGGACAGGTCGAACTCAAACGCACGAGCAAGAGCAGGACTGCGCTGCCGCCATTCGTTGAACAGCGTACCCAGGATGTCAACAACACTCAGCTTGCGAAACACTCGAGAATTGGTGCGCTTGTCCATCAGGGATAGCGCGTCGCAGATTGTGAGCTGGTACACACAGAGTTCGCCGTCGCTCTGACCAATCTGTACGTCCTGGACGATCGCGTTGATCAAATGAAGCTGACCACGGTCAGTGACAAGCCGCACCGAGATAGGCACGCCAATGAACAGCTTCGGTGAAAGATCATGGCGAGCTGATACGCAGGTGAGGTGTCCGTGGATGCCGGCCATTAACCCCTCGCGAACGTTTGCGTGCTGAAGCGCAAGCAAATGCCCTAAGGTACTTTGCAACCGACCAAAGTTCAGCGCTACAGGACGCCTATTCCAGTCAACCGCCCCCGCGGCAAAGCTACTTATTGTTTCGGATAGTGACACAGCCGCCCTCTCGATTTTTTTGATTTCGTATTGATTTAGGCGATCAACCCACATACCGGGACGAGCGAATCACCATTTCGTACATTACAGGATACCAAATCTGCAGACGAGAGCAGGAGATTGGGGCAGCACCTACATGTACATAGGCCTCATTTAACCAAAATTGACAGGCTGGCACGCAAATGTACCGAACCTTTCACAGAAGAAAGATTGTCAATTACTTGGCTAATCGTGCCATCTGAAAGCTATGCGAAGGAGAGCACCACAAGCGCGTCCCTTTCATAGACATAGCTTCTTGCAAGCCGCTGTCCGTCTCTCGTAGGGTCATGTCGATCAAAGAAGCAATGCGCATCCAACTGGTGGTTGCTGCCCGTCACATCCAGCCCTCCGCGTCCCGCCGATCTAAATCGATGCTCGGCCCCATCCGTCATCAATACCATCCCCCAGGCTGCAGGCTGGCACGACAACCCAGCAAGTACGAAAACATCCGCACCGGCGGTCACAAATCGTTGCAGCGATGGTCAGCTCTTCGCCTGCCATGTCGCGCCTCTACAAGTCTTCGCTATCCGGGCTGATCGGGAATCCGAGGAAGCCCTGAACCCCTTGCCTCGGCTTAGTCGCTTCTCTCACGCTATTCGCTTGGGATCGGGGGCGTTTCGAGTCAATGCTGGCCATACCGCTTTGCGACGACTTCGTGTTCGGACCTGGCACCGGTTGACACCGTTCCGCTTCCCGTCCGCCGTGCCGAGCTCGTCCCTTTCCATCCGCACGACGCATCGCATATCTCAGAGAATTGAGGCTCACACCGATGCCGTCTTGTGCTGCTTGTTCAACCAGTTCCAGCAGCGTGTAACCCTTTTCGCGCGCTGCGCTGATTTGCTTCCGAATCGACTTGACGCCATCCCCGACCTTGACCGACTGCTCGTCTTTGGGTTTTTCCGGCAGTGCGTCAAGTCTGCGACCCAACGCTTCCCACTGCGCTCGCGTGAAACGTCTGGATACCGACATGACTCGCTCCGACATATACCGTTGATAGCATCTTGCGCAGGCATCAACTCAACGTCAACACTGGTTGAATGCGGTTTTCAGATGAAAGGAACGCATCAGCAACCAGAGGAATGTCTCGGAATGCAAAATATTTTTATCTTGCCGTCCATGTCCCATTCGACACGAGCGGCAGCACACCCGCCCTTTCATTCGTGCACACGCACGTAAATCTCGGAGACCATCATACGCTTGGCACGTCACGCCCAAGAACACCGAGAATGCATTCGATCGTGCCAGCGCGCGGACGCAACATGCACCACTGGCTCCCTGCAATTTGCGACGCCTTCGCGATAGAACTGCCGCTGCCTTGCGTATATTGTCGCAACCAAGCGACCTTAGATCAGCTGCGATTCGCAGTCTGACGACACGGTGCGATTCGTCGAGCACACCATACCGACGATGCGATCTAACACGCTACCGTCCACTCATCTACAGCTATCTCACTCGGGATCGATCGCCTATGCATGCCGGGCTAACTTGCTTGCGCTGCCAGCCTCACACTGCGACACATTGTGATTGCAGAGGACGCGAATTTTCATTGCACACGATCTGCACATCGCGCGCGTAAAAATCACGTTAACGCCAAGAAAAATATGGAAAGCGAAGTAGTGAATATCAGGGACTTTCGGCGCTGCGGCGCACCGCTAGCGCACGCGACGGCCCACGTCGCACAATGTGCCGTCTTCTCTCGAATGACGAGGTGAATTCATGAACAGTCCCTTCACGATCGGTATTGATCTGGCCAAGGAAGTCTTCGCGATCTGCGTGCTCGACGAACGCGGCGCGGTCCTTGAGCGACGCGTACTGCGGCGGGCCGCATTCGAACGCTGGGCGGTCCAGGCACCCGACGGCGTCATTGCCATGGAATCATGCAGTTCAGCCCATCACTGGGGGTGCTGGTTCTCAGCCCGCGGTCATGTCGTCCGTTTGATCGCGCCGGAATTCGTTACCCCGTTCCGTAAAGGTGGCAAGAATGACGCAGCGGACGCCGAAGCGATCGCGGTTGCCGCCCGCCAACCGACGATGCGGTTCGTCACCGTCAAGACGGTCGAACAGCAGGCCATCCTGAGTTGGCACCGTGCCCGCCAGGGCTGGGTCGACGAGCGCACCGCCTTGATCAATCGCCTGCGAGGCCTGCTCGCCGAGTTCGGGATCGTGCTGGGTCGCTCCCGTTCGACGTTGCGCACCGCGCTGCCCCGCCTCACCGAGGACGCGCGACTGCCCGCGCAGGTACGAGCGCTGCTGCTGGAAGCACGCGAACAGTTCGCCGCCCTCGACGATCGCGTGGCGCGATGCGACGCCGAGATTGCCGCGCATCTGGTCGACAGCGCACCGGCTCAGCGCTTGCGGGCGCTCCTCGGCATCGGGCCCCTCACTGCCAGCGCACTCGTCGCGACGGTCTCCAATGCATCTAGTTTCAAGAACGGCCGGCAATTCGGTGCCTGGCTCGGCCTCACACCCCAGCAGCACAGTTCCGGTGGCAAGGCCCGACTGGGCAAGGTGACCCGGCACGGCGACGGCTATCTGCGAAGCTTGCTTGTGCAAGGCGCGCGCAGCGCCCTGCAGTCGGCCCTGCGCTGCCTGCCCGAGCGCCTCTCCCGCCTCGGACGCTGGATCGTCGACCTGTGTCACCGCAAGGGCTATCACAAGACACTCGTCGCGATCGCCAACAAACACGCCCGCATGCTATGGGCGATGCTGGCGCACGACGAAACCTACGATCCGCTCGCCTGGCAGCGCTATCGCGCGCCGGCGGCGACCGTGTAGTACCGCGTACTTCTTCCCCGCTGCACCGTGCGATAGCAACATGAGGTCAGACCGAACGGGAGCAAACCCCGGCTATCCTGCTGGCCAGCCTCATGCGTGGCGGTTGATCGCCGCTGCGCGGGCTGCGTCTTGGACTGAATTGGGCGCTCCCGGGCGGCTTCGATATGATGGCCCGCGCCGGCAGTTCTGGCGCAACAAGGCCGGTTACAGGGATGCAGTCTGCCACCTCTACGGCTGAGCACAAACGCAGCGACTACCGTCTCACGACAAAGGAGCAGCGAACCACGCAGAGATCGAACATCAGGTCGTACATCGTGCCGAGCAAACTTGCTGCGTAAAGGCTCACACCTTCGCGCCAATCTCGGTTGCGTCCGAAAAACAGATAGCAAGTAGAACTGTGCAAATGCGATGCAATCACGCAGCACGGGAAAACGCGTTAAAAAATGCATCGTGCGTTCAACAACCACTGCGCACGTGACTCAACAAGCGTGAGCCGACATCGCGAATCGAGCGTGTGATCCACGCACATCAGAAACACATCCGGCGACGAACATCACCGGCCCAAAAAACCGTTGACACACAGCGAAAGTCCTTACAGCAGGATAGGCTTGCGCCGGTTTTGGGCGCCATGCACATGGAACTCTATGCGCACCATTGATAGGTCGAAACAGTGAGGCTCAATTGTCGGTATGGGCAGCATGTACGCCGCCGACTCACCATGACGGCAACTGAGAGCGTCTGGGTCCCACGTCCATGTTGATTGCGCCGGTGTAGCGGTGGCTGCGGCACGAAGTCGCGCTGAACCGGCAGCGAACGGTGTGTGCGGCTCCGACCGCCGACAAGTTGCAGTCAGGGAGGCGTCCCCATATTCGCCCGCCTCGGCCAGTTACATCATCACGTTGCGATCAATTGTCCTCGGTGCCGTCCGACTCCCCCGACACGGGTCCGTTAATCGCGTCGACCAGCGCTAGCACGCCCCTCTTCTCCCGACTCTTCAATTCTCTGAAGCCTGCGAGAAGTCGCTCCTCCTCATCGGCAAGCCGGAGCGTCGCAGGATTTGACGTTTGACCAGTCAGCAGATACTGAACATCAACCCCGGCCTCTGCAATTCCAACCAGGTAGTTGGCGTCCGGGTACCTCAAACCCTTCTCATAGTTGGACTGCGCCTGTTTTCGAACGCCACCAGAGTTGCCCAATTCGTCCTGCGTCATACGCAGGCGCCGCCGCTCCTGCTTCAGACGCAGCGCAAAGTTATCCAAACGTGGATTTTCATTTGACATATACGTTTCTGTTGACTAGCGTGATAAGTACACGATCGAGCTTCGACGTTATCGCGTGCAGGAAAATTCGACTGCATACGCCCCGAAAAAACAGCAGTCCTTTGCTGGAGTAGATGCTATGTCATTCACCTACGAAATCTGCGGCACCTTGTCCGTCCTCGACAATTTTCGGCACAGTCACGCCCAACAGTTCGCCGAGAGTATCGCGAACCCGGCCGATGTCTATTTCGCGATCGATGCCGTCACGCACTCTTTCATGACCCGCATTCGCGGTGCGCTCACCGACGACGAAGCGGAGTCGGTCGAAGACACACTGGAAGAATTCTCCCAAAAATGGGCGCGGACCGGCGCCATCTTCAAACGCGTGCGGTATGGAGAGCCGTCGTTCGTTCCCGTCGGCCTCGCCGAACACGTCGAGCTGCTTGAGGAACTCGCCTACGAGCACCTGCAACTGGAGGCCTTCCTGCGGCGCCAAGCGCAGATTCTGGACAGGTTCCGGCAGCCAGCACCCTGACACACGCGACTTGATACGCCATTACCGACCGCGGACCTAGGATAACCGAATCAGCTGAGGATACGATGGAAGAACCAGCACGCTACGTCTTGTCGGGTGCACTGCCCGTCCAGGACGATCTGGAAGACGAACAGCTCGATCGGGTGTCCCGACATCTGGGCGGTATCGCGACGGTGTATCTGAGGCACGATGAAGTAGCACACGCCGTCTCGCTGCGCATCTCCGGCACGCTGATGCGTGACGACGTGCGCTACATCGAGCAGCGCATCGAGCGGTTCGCCGAAGAAAACGCCCGCGCCGCTGCGATTCTACTGAGCGAGTGGAACTGCGAAACGAGCGAGCTCGTCGTGGGCATGAACTGGGACGCCCAATGCCTGATCCGGCTCGGCGCAGTACAGGAACAACTCGGGAAGCTCACCGGACGGTACTTCGACTTTCTGCTGCGACTTGAACCACCCGACGCTCCCGCCCACGGCAGCCCACTCCTGTGCGTCTCGGTCGGGACCGGCAATGAATAGCATGTCGACACATGAGCAGATTTGGGCCGCAATATGCCCGCGGCATCTTGCGTCGCGACGAGGCGGGTTTGGGCCAACGGCAGAATGTGCCGAGCATCGTCCTGCCCGAGCCCTCTACAGATCACTCCTGGGGGTATTTTTGGGGGTATTTCTTCAAAGGTTGCCGGCTATTCCCATAGCCGGCGGACCAGCATGGATTCTGTCGGGGGACCAGAGCTCCCCAGCAAAGCCTTATCTGGCTTGCCTGACGGGCTTTCCAGGTCGTTTGTAGGTACTACATTGGTTGCTACAATGGGTACTACATGTCGTTGCTGCGTCTCTCCTCTATCGTCTCCGTGAAGCTCAAATACACTCGACCCAAGACGGGTAGCGCCGCGGCACTTGCCGTTTTGAGCATAATTTCGTCCACGGCGTTGGAGGCGTCACCAGCGCGACGCCGTCGCCTGCGGACAAAAGCCAGAAGCCTAGCCCTGTCATCATCGACGCCGAGGGCGACTCGACGATCTACGGCTATCAGAAGATCAACGGCAAGTTCGTGCAGACGCAGAACACCACACCTTTGGTTCTTCAGAATGCGCTACGGGCCAAGTTCGGACCGACCGTTACCGTGGAAAATCACGGCATCGGCGGTGCCGACATCAAATCGGCCGTATATGGACTCGCGCCTTTCTACAGCCTGCCGCTCGCAAAGCGCCTGTCCACCCAGCCAGCGCAGATCGTCCTGGCTAACTACGGCATCAATGACTCGCGCCCGGGCAACGTGTCCGAGTCAGACTATCGTGCTGCGCTCGAGAAGTTCGTGGATGACGTGAGGGCGGCGGGCGAGACGCCCCTCCTCGAGGAGCCGAATCCGACTTGCGACGTGAAGCACAAGAATCTCGGCGCCTACGTCGCCATCATGCGAGACGTGGCGACATCGAAAGGCGTCACCCTGATTGCCCAATACGATTACATTCGGAGCCTTCCGAACTGGAAGTCAATGCTGACGGATTGCGTGCATCCGAAAGATGAACTGTATGCGGTGAAAGCGCAGCGCGAATCTCAGGTGCTAGAACCGATGGTTGCGAAGCTGCAGCAATAGCTCGCGGGATAGACGGGGGCTACGAGCTCACCGAATAAAGAGAGCTCGACCGCATCATGATGGCCAATGCAGCCCGGCGGCATCTCAAAGACGATGCGCATGAAAATAACGACTCACAAATGAAGCTTCAAAATATGGAGCACTTCTATCCGATAGATATATTGACCAGCCGCAACGCGTCGACGGATCAAGTAAGGCAAAAAAGTGACCTAAGCAACCAGCTACTGAAGCCTGAAGGACAGTTGTTGCATGCGACCGGTATCCCATCCTCGGATTTGATCGAATCCGATCGGGCCTATAGCGGCAACGGTTCTAATGAGTTTTCGCAATACAACACGGCCCCTGCCGCATATGACAAGGGACAAGCTGATCAATGTTAGTTCTGTCGACGCCAGCAGTTTCCCGCAACCGTATCCAGTTCATCACATCACGCCGTCGGCCCCCGTAACGTTCCGATCTAACCCATCGACTACGCCGGAATCGCATACGCCAATCATCGTCACCCAGCCCTGGCCAAGGCCTCCCCGCCCCCATCACTGCATTAACCCCGTCCTGACCTGCGGCATCAAACTCGCATTCGCGCCCGTCACGGCAAACGTCCCCGTCGACGACGCCCCCGCCGGCAGCGCCAGCACACTACCGTCCCCGAGCCGATTCGCATCGACGACGATCTGGTTCGCCGCGCAACCGTTCGTCAACAACCAGACCGGCAACCCGGCGATCGACGAGAACGTGTTGCCCGTCACGCTGAACGAACACACGTTCCCGTATGCCCGGAAACCCGCGTAGCCGGAGCCCGATACGCGGTTGTCCGCAACCGTGACGCCCGACACCGCTCCCGACCACGTATCCAGCTCAATCGCACCCTGCTGCGTCGGCTGCAGCCCGCTGTTCACGTTCGAGTTCTGGATATTGGTCACGGTATTGCCCGTGATGACGACGTTCGACGCCCCATACGTCTTCGAGCTGTCCTCCTTCGCGACCAAAATGCCCGCCGCCTTCTCGACGCCGTCGACCGTATTGTTCGAGATCGTCACGCCCTGCCCGCCCACGACCGAAATGCCGCGCCCCCAGTAATTCCCCGACACCGCATTACTGTCGATCAGCACATTGCTGCTGAGACGACCGTCGCCGAGATAACTGACCACGGCGATCAAGTCGTCGCCGGTGCCCGTCACCGTGTTGTTCCGCACCAGCACGTTGGTCGAACCGTAGGTCGTATGGATGCCGTCGGCCAGCGTCGCACGCACGGTATTGCCCACGATCGCGATATCGTTGCCGCCGAACACGAAGATTCCGGCGCTCGCGCCGCCCTGGATCGTCACGCCGAGCACCTGAACGTCGGTGCCCGTCACCTCGACCTTGGTCGACTCCGGCGTCGTGAGCCGCGTGGTGCCGGTGCCGGCCAGCGTCACGCCGACGAGCGTCGAACCGACGCCGCTCATCACGATCGTCTGGTCCGCCGGATTCGTGGCGGCGAGCGTCGCGCCGTATCCGGAAATCACCACCTGCGGCACCGTCACGGCAAGCGAATGCCCGACGACGTAGCGGCCCGGTGCGATGACCAGACGTTGGCCGGCCCGCAAGCTGTCAAACGCCTTCTGCAACGCGTCGGCCTGGTCGCCGCCGTCGGCGGCCGGAGAGACCGTCACGTCGGCGACCAGAATCGGTTGGGTGCCACTGGAAGGCAGAAGCGTCGCGCCGGACGCGGCGCCGGTCGAGCCTGCAGTCGATGCAGGGCTGCCTGAATTCGTCGACGAAGCCGATGCGCTGGATGCGGCGCCGGCAGGTACAGCGGGCGATGTCGATGTGCCCGCAACGGTTTGCGGTGCCGGCGCCGCGCTGTCGTCGCCACCGCCGCATGCTGCAAGACAAAGGCAGAGTGCGGCAAGCATCGCCCGATCGACTGTACGCATACGAAGTTCCGCTAGCCCAAATTGGCGTCATCGTAAGTACGCTTGATCACTTTGTAAATGAATTATGCGCTGCACCTGTAAAACCGTTCGTTATCCTCTTCCATTCATCATCGCGTCATCACTGCGACATGCGACACACGATCGCGGCCGGTCCGATCGCGACGGACATGCGCTGGAGATTGCATAGAATCCCGAACCTTCGCCTGCACACGGATTTCGGACATGATTCGAACGCTCGCAGCCCCGGCCACATTTTTGGCGCTGATCTGCTCGGCGCATGCCGCCGTCGCCGGCGGCGTGACCGGCACAGCACCGCGTCGGTCGAAGCCAACCGTCTGCCTGATCGTGCTGTCGGCGCGGCATCCGGAGGAGCGATCGGACACGGTCCGGCAAACGCTGATCGCGATGCGCGAGCAGACGGTTGCCGCGCTACGCGCGCGGCTCGGCGACGGCGTTGCAACCGGCGAGCTCTCCACGCACGCGAACCTCGAAGCGATCGCACGCTACTACGTGACGGTGCAACAGGGGATGTCGATTCAGGCGCGCGACGGCGCGAGCCGTCGCGATCTGGAGGCGGTCGCGCAAGCCGCGCTGGCCGGCGCTCGCGGACGCGAGCGGCGGATAACGGCGGGCCCCGGAAAGCAACCCGCCAACCGCGCGGCCGTGCGGCGGCAAGCGCCCCGCATGACCGCGCCGGTCGGTGCTTTACTGCGTCACGGCGTGCCGCACGTCCTTCGATGCATGCCACACGCGATAACGCACGTCGAAACCATCCGGCACGTACACGACGAGCGGCAGGCGGCTGTTGTAGCGCAGCAGCTGGCCGTCACCGCGCACCTGCACGAAGCGCTGCTGCGGCGCCTGGCCCGGGCAGGCCATCAGCGTCGACGCCGGCCCCTTCACGTCGGTCAGCCGATAGTACGTATAGCCCCAGCCCTTCACGTCCTCGGCGGTCAGCTCGCCGCCGAACCATTGCTGGTTGCAGTCGGTCTGCAGCGTCTTGCCGATCATCAGCTCGATGCGCGCGTCGCCTTCGTTCTCGAGCGCGGGCAGCGCGATCACCGTGCGCTGCTGGCCGGCCGCCGGCTGCGGAAACATCTTGATCGACTCGGCCGACACGGCGGGCGCCGATGCGGGCCCGGCCGCGCAGGCGGCGGCGGTCGTCACGCAAAGCGCGGCCAGGACGGCCCGGATCGCGAATTTCATCGATGTGCTCCTGATAAACAAAATAGGCCCCGGATGCTAACACTTTCGCCGCAAGACCTTACGGAGCTGTAATTTGTCGACACAATTGCAAACAGCCGGCAATCCCCGCGCGCGGTACTTATAGGGGAACCAAGGGAGAACATCATGCTGAAGCTCATTGCTGCCGCCGGCGTCGCCACGCTGCTGGCCGGGTGCGTCGTCGCTCCGGACGCCGGATACGGCTACGGACAGCCCTACTATGCCGACCCCGGCTACGCATACGGGCCGGCCTACGGGGCGGCCCCCGTCTACGGGACGGTCAACATCTGGGGCGGCGGCGGCGGGCGCGACTGGGATCGCGGACACCGCGACTACCGCGGCTGGGATCGCGATCGCGGCGATCGCGGCAACCATGGCGGCTGGGGACGCGGCGGCGGACGCCGCGGAGACTGGAACGACGGCGACGGTGGCGGCCATCGCCACTGATCCCACGGATCCAATTGCAACCGTTTGTATCCGCAGGCGGCCGCGCGCGGCTGCCGCCTGACGTGCAAAAACCGACGCCCGCGGAATGACAAAGTGACAAAGGCCCTCGCATCACGTGAGGGCCTTTCCTTTTGCCGTCCTGCGTACCGGCGATTCAATCGACACCGACGACGCGGTGCCGAGCCCCGTCACCCGCCCGCTTACCAGCCGGCCGGCTGCGCATAGCCGCCCGACACGGGCGCGCCGCACACGTAAGCGCGCTGATAGCGGTCGTAGCAATAGCTCGAGCCGTCGTCCTGGTATTGCGCCTGCTGGTAAGTCGGATAAACCGGCTGCTGGTACGCCGGCGCCTGGTAGTACGTCGGCGGCTGATAGGCCGGTGCCTGATACACGGGCGCCTCGTACGCGACGGGCGGATTCATCGCGGACGTCACGATCGCGCCGAGCACCGCGCCGCCGATCAGCGCGCCGATGACGGCGCCCCCGTCGCGGCCATGCGCGGACGCCGGGCCTGCCACGGCAAGCGAACCGGCGAGGACACATACTGCGGCAATCTTTTTCATGATGAACTCCCACGCGAAGTGGTACTGGATGCGATGCATTGTGGCTGCCAGTGGCCGTAATAGATGCAGCAAGTGGTAACGCGCCATTACGGGTATCGCGCACGCCGAAACGCGGCACCGCCGTGCTACGATTTTCGGCACACAGGAGACGCCGTCATGCAGCCCGAAACCGCCCGCCGTTTCGATACCGAATTCGCGCCGCGCATTGCGCAGGCGATCGCCGCCTTCTTCGCCGATCACGTGCTGACCGACGTCGTCCCGTACGGCGGGCATGGGCAACCGACGCGCGTGCAGATCCGCAGCGCGCCGCACGAGCACGTGAGCGGCTTCGTGCATCCGCTGAACCTCGAGCTGACCTGGGACACCGACGAGATCGAACGGCTGATGGCGCCCGACGGGCCCGTGCGGTTCGAGCACTACCTGAGCGCGCTGCCGAGAAAGTTGACCGCATGGCAAGGTGCGCGCGACATCGATCTCGCGTCGCGCACGCAGGCCGACCCGCTCGTGCGGCTCGGTGGCCTCGACTTCGAAGGCTGAAGGCACGCGCCGGCCGACGGCCCGCGGCCGTCGGTGTCGGCGTCGCGCGATGCGGCCCGGTGATACACTCGACCGGTCCCGCTTCGGCCCCGCCAGGCCGGCCGGGCCGTTCACCGCCGCCTCCACCCGCAAGCATGGTTGCGCACGCAACCGGCGCCCGGGCGCGCGGACAACCACGCTTTCGCTCCCGTCATGAACGCCGATACCGGCCTGCCGCTTCCGCAACGCTACTGGGCGATCGTCTGCGTCGCACTGGGCATCACGCTCGCCGTGCTCGACGGGGCCATCGCGAACGTCGCGCTGCCAACGATCGCGCGCGACCTGCACGCGTCCGATGCCGCCTCGATCTGGATCGTCAACGCGTACCAGCTCGCGGTCACGATCACGCTGCTGCCGCTCGCGTCGCTCGGCGAACGCGTCGGCTATCGCCGCATCTACATCGCGGGGCTTGCGCTGTTCACCGCGGCATCGCTCGGCTGCGCGCTCGCCGGGTCGCTGCCGATGCTCGCCGTGATGCGCGTGATCCAGGGGTTCGGTGCGGCCGGCATCATGAGCGTCAACGCGGCGCTCGTGCGGATGATCTACCCGTCGTCGATGCTCGGGCGCGGGCTGTCGATCAACGCGATGGTGGTCGCGCTGTCGTCGGCGATCGGCCCGACGGTCGCGTCGGCGATCCTGTCGTTCGCGTCGTGGCCGTGGCTGTTCGCGGTCAACGTGCCGATCGGCATCGCCGCGGTGCTCGGCAGCCTCCGTGCGCTGCCGGCCAACCCGCTGCACGACGCGCCGTACGACTTTCCGAGCGCGCTGATGAACGCCTGCGTGTTCGGCCTGCTGATCATGGCCGTCGACGGGCTCGGTCACGGCGAAAACCACGCGTATGTCGCGGCCGAGCTGGCCGTCGCGTTCGGCGTCGGCTACTTCTTCGTGAAGCGCCAGCTGTCGCAGCCGGCGCCGCTGCTGCCGGTCGACCTGATGCGCATCCCGATGTTCGCGCTGTCGATCTGCACGTCGGTCGCGTCGTTCACGTCGCAGATGCTCGCGTTCGTCGCGCTGCCGTTCTGGCTGCAGCATTCGCTCGGCTTCTCGCAGGTCGAGACCGGCCTCTACATGACACCGTGGCCGCTCGTGATCGTATTCGCCGCGCCGCTCGCCGGCGTGCTGTCGGATCGCTACTCGGCCGGCATCCTCGGCGGAATCGGGCTCGCGCTGTTCGCGGCCGGGCTGCTGTCGCTCGCGACGATCGGCGCGCACCCGGGCACCGTCGACATCGTGTGGCGGATGGCGCTGTGCGGCGCGGGCTTCGGGCTGTTCCAGTCGCCGAACAACCGCGCGATGCTGTCGTCGGCACCGCGCGAGCGCAGCGGCGGCGCGGGCGGGATGCTGAGCACGGCGCGCCTGACGGGCCAGACGCTCGGTGCCGCGCTCGTCGCACTGATTTTCGGGCTGGCGCCCGACCGCGGGCCGACGATCGCGCTCTATGTCGCCACGGTGTTCGCGGCGGTCGCCGCGGTGGTCAGCATGCTGCGCATCGCGTCGCCGCGGCCCGACGCGGCGAGCTGACGCCGCGCGCCGCGTCCGCGCGTCATGCGGCGTCGAGCGCGTCCATCACGAAGCGCACACGCGCCTTCACGCTCACGCGCGGCAGTTCGATCAGCCGATAGCCGTACGCCGTATAGCACTGGACCATCGCGTCGTAGGTGCGCACGGCCTCCGCGAAATCCTGCCGGCGCTCGGTGTCCTGCGCGTAGATCTCGGGCCACGGCGGCGCGATGAACACGCGCCGGTGATAGCGGAAGCGCCGTGCCGCGGCCTCCGCGTGCGCGGGCACCGCGAGGCCTGTCAGCCGCAGGTAGCCGATCACGTCCGGTACGCCGCGATCGAAGAACACGGGCCCGCGCGCGCATCGCGCGAGATGGTACGAACGCATCTCCCAGTTCAGCATCTGCTCGGCGAACGCGGCCCGGTCGCGCCACGGCAGCGCCGGGCCGTCGATCGCCATCTGGTCGCGGATCACGCCGCGCCCGGCCTCGTGCGAGCGCGCGAAACCGGTACGCTCGAGCGCATCGAGCAACGTGCTCTTGCCGGAACCGGGGCCGCCCGTGACGATGAAGAAGCGAGCGGCCGCTTCAGCCGCCGCGACGCCCTCCTCCACGCGCTCAGACATGCGCGGCCCGCCGGCCCGCGCGCTGCGTGACCGACGCGGCCGCCGCGACGCTGCGCAGGTCGGCGACGAACGTGTCGCGCCAGACCGACAGGTTGTTCTCGTGCAGCCGCGCGAGGTTCTCTTCGTGCCGCGCCTGCCGCTCCGCAAGCGGCATCGACAGCGCGCGCTCGAGCGCATCGGCCATCTGCGACAGGTCGTACGGATTGACGAGCAGCGCGCCCGTCAGCTCGGCCGCGGCTCCCGCGAACTCCGACAGCACGAGCACGCCCGGATCGGCCGGGTCCTGCGACGCGACATATTCCTTCGCGACCAGATTCATCCCGTCGCGCAGCGGCGTCACGTAGCCGACCTGCGACATTCGGAAGAACGCCATCAGCAGATTGCGCTCGTACTTGCGGTTCAGGTACTGGATCGGCGTCCAGTCGAGTTGCGAAAAGCGGCCGTTGATGCGGCCGGCCTCGCCTTCGAGCGTTTCGCGAATGCGCTGGTAGGTCTGCACGTCGGCGCGCGTCGGCGGCGCGATCTGCACGAGCGACACGCGCCCCTGCCAGCCCGGCGCGTTGGCGAGCATCCGCTCGAACGACTGGAAGCGTTCGACGAGTCCCTTCGAATAGTCGAGCCGGTCGACGCTCATCACGAGCTTGCGGCCACCGAGCGCGTCGCGCAGCGTCTTCACCGGCTTGCGCGAGCCGTACTGGACGGCCGCCTCGGCGATCGCATCCGGATGCACGCCGATCGGATAGGCGGCGACCTTCACGACGCGGCCGTGCGCATGCAGCATCCCGTCGTCGCTCGCCGCGCCGATGCCGCGCCGCTCGACGTAGTCGGTGAACGCCTGCTTGTCGGCATCGGTCTGGAAACCCGCGATGTCGTACGCGCACATGAATTTCACGAGCTCCTCGTGCGGCGGCACGACGCGTAGCATGTCGGGCGACGGAAACGGAATGTGCAGGAAGAAGCCGATCGGGTTCTTCACGCCGAGTTCGCGCAGGCAATGCGCGAACGGCAGCAGGTGATAGTCGTGCACCCAGATCAGGTCGTCGGGCCGCAGCAGCGCGGCGAGCTGCTTCGCGAGCATCGCGTTCACGCGCAGATAGCCGGCGTACTCCTGCCGGTCGAAGCGCGCGAGATCGCCGCGGTAGTGGAACACCGGCCACAGCGTCGCGTTCGAGAAGCCGCGGTAGTACTGATCGTAGTCGCGCCGGGTCAGCCCGAGCGTCGCGTACGTGACGTTGCCGTCCCGCTGGATCGCGGGTGCGGCGTCGGGCGTACCGACGATCTCGCCGTTCCAGCCGAACCAGACGCCGCCGGTTTCCTTCAGCGCGTCCATCACGCCGACCGCGAGGCCGCCTGCGCTCGGGCGCGTGTCCTCGCCGGCGGCGACACGGTTCGATACCACGATCAATCTGCTCATGCGGCTTCCCCTCCTCGATTCGATTGGATGACGCGCGGCGCGCGCCAAGGCGGACGCGACGGCCCGAAGGCAGTCGCGCGGCGATTCAGATGTGAGCGATGCAACAAAGCGCGCAATGAAATGCGGCAGCGGAATGCAACGGTGACGGGCTCAAGCGTCCTGCTCCTGGCCGAGGTCGCGTTGATAGTCGAGCCCTTCCGGGCGTGCGCCGCCCTGGTTGTGATCGCCGTCGTGCGGCGTCTCGTCGGGCGCGCCGGCCGGCGGTGTGGCCGGCGCGTCGGTCTGCGGACGCGGGCGCTCGGCACCCGCATCGGGCGGCCGGGGAGAAAAGCGTTTCGAACGGCGCATGGCTGGGTGTCTCATATGCAGCGCGGCTCGGAGCCGTCGTAGAAACATTCCATAACTAAATAGTCTAGGTCGCTTCCGCGCATGCCACGGTAACAATACCCTTCAATTTGTAACGTTTCGACCCCGGCTCAACCATCTGTCCGACAATAGCGCCGCGCGTGCGCGCGCGAACCGCCGCCCGGCGATTTGTCAAAGCTTTGCAGTTTTCCTATGACAATTGCGAAACAATGATGCGGCAAGGGGGCGCGCACGCGTCGCCGCTCACCCAGACAGGACTTGCACTCAGGGATGAACATGCGTTTCGAACCGCCGCGCCGGGCCATGCCGGCGCGCATCGTGCTGGCCGCGATCGCCACGGCCGCACTGCTGTCCGGCTGCAACTCGCTGTACAGCGAAGGCGCAACTGCTAGCGCCGGTATCGCGGGCGCCGCGATTGCTTCCAAGGTCACGAACAACGCCGCCGTCGCGACGGGCATCGGCCTCGGCGCCGTCGCCGGCGCACGTGCGGGCGTCCAGTACACGCAGCGCGTCGCGCACCGCTACACGCAGGAACAGATCGCGAAAGCGGCCGGCCCGCTCGACGTCGGCGGCGTCGCGCCATGGACCACGCACCATTCGTTCCCGATCGAGGACGACGAACAGGGCCGCGTGACGGTCAGCCGGATGCTCAGCATCGGCCCGCTCGACTGCAAGGAAATCGTGTTCGCGGTCGACACGCCCGCGAAGGCCGACAAGGCCGCGCAGTCGGCGTTCTACGTCGCCACGATCTGCCGCGACGGTCCGGTGTGGAAATGGGCGTCGGCGGAACCGGCGACCGAACGCTGGGGCGCGCTGCAATGAGCGTCGCGATCCGTATCGCGGCGATCGGCGCGCTGTGCGCGGCCAGCGCCGCGCTGTCGGGCTGCGGCTCGGTCGGCGCGGCGAGCGGTGCGCTCGCCGGCGCGGCGACGGGCCTCGTCACCGCGAACCCGGCCGTCGGCGTCGGTGTCGGGATCGCCGTGCAGGCGGCGACCGACGAGGCCGTCCACCGCACGATGAAGCAGCTCCATCAGAATCAGCAGGATGCGATCGCGCAGGCGGCCGGCAGCCTGGCCGTCGGCGAGGTGAAGCCGTGGAAGGTGAAAAACACGCTGCCGCTGGAAAACGGCGAAGGTGAGGTGCTCGTCACGCGCGCATACTCGACGCCGCTTGCGCTGTGCAAGGAATTCGCTTTCTCGGTGAAGGACGGCGACAAGGCCGACTGGTACTTCGCGAATGTGTGCCAGCAAGGCACGCACTGGAAGTGGGCGTCGGCCGAACCGGCGGTCGACCGCTGGGGCAACCTGCAGTAGCGATGCGCGGCGCCAGACAGGCGCGGCGCATGCGGATGCCGGGCCAGACGGCCCGGCTCGGCGGTTCAGGACTCGACGTCCTCGAGACTGAAGATTTCGGTCTGGTCGTTGTACGAGAAGATCTCGCCGTAACGGCCCCAGTCGATCACCGCGTCGAGCGTTTCCTCGGCCGCGCCGTCCGACAGGAAATCCTCCAGCTCCTGCTCGAAGCGCACGCGCGGCGCGCGATGGCCCGGGCGCTCGTTCAGCACCTTCTTGATCCGCGCGGCGAGCGGCACGTGCTTCAGCAGGTGATCCGCGAACATCAGCTTGCGTTCCTGCGTGCCGAATTCCGCGAACACGCGCCCCGGCGGCGTCAGGAACACGTCCCCTTCCCGCACGTCGGCGAAGCCGAGGTACTGCAGCACTTCGGCGATCGGGAACAGGTCGTCGACCTCCAGGTGCAGCGTGCGCGCGATTTCAGGCATGTCGGCGCGGCCGTGGTACGGCGCCATCGCGAGCGTCTCGATCAGGCCGGCCATCAGGTTGGTCGACACCTGCGGCAGCCAGCTGCCGAGCTCCAGCCCCTTCTTCGTCGCCTCGCCGGTCTGGCGCGCGGTCATCTTCGCGTAGATGTCGTCGACGAGCTTGCGGAAGGCCGGGTCGAGGCGGTTGCGCGGATGCTTGAACGGCACCTTGATCTCGGCGATCACGCGGCCCGGGTTCGACGACAGCACGAGAATGCGGTCACACATGAACACCGCTTCCTCGATGTTGTGCGTGACGATCAGCACCGACTTGATCGGCATGCGGCCTTGCGTCCACAGGTCGAGCAGGTCGGTACGCAGCGTTTCGGCGGTCAGCACGTCGAGCGCGGAAAACGGCTCGTCCATCAGCAGGATCGTCGGGTCGACGACGAGCGCGCGCGCGAAGCCCACGCGCTGACGCATGCCGCCCGACAGCTCGCGCGGATACGCGTTCTCGAAGCCGTCGAGACCGATCAGGTCGATCGCGGCGAGCGCGCGTTCGCGCCGCTCGCGTGCGCCGACACCAAGCGCCTCCAGCCCGGCTTCCACGTTCTGCAGCACGGTCAGCCACGGGAACAGCGCGAAAGTCTGGAACACCATCGCGACGCCTTCGGCCGGGCCGGTCAGCGGCTTGCCGAGGTAGGTCACGTCACCGCCGGTCGGCTCGATCAGCCCCGCGATGATCCGCAGCAGCGTGGACTTGCCCGACCCGGAGCGGCCGAGCAGCCCGATGATCTCGCCTTCGCGCAGCGACAGGTTCGCGTCGTCGAGCACGAGCAGTTCGCCCTGCGTCTTGTTGAAGCCGCGGCAGACGTGATCGACGCGCAGGATTTCCTCACCGAGGCGCGGCGGCTGGGACGTCTGGACGGGGGCGTTTACAGCATTCGGATTGTGCATCGCGTTTCGCTCTCAATCGGTCTCAGTCGAGCCGCAGCTTCGCTTCGGCGAAGGCATACAGCGGGCGCCACAGCAGGCGGTTGAACAGGGTGACGAACAGGGACATCACGGCGATGCCCAAAATGATCTTCGGAAAGTCGCCGGCCGCGGTGGTCTGCGCGATATACGCGCCGAGGCCGTGCGCCTCGATCTTGGTCGTGCCCCACTGCACCGCTTCCGACACGATGCTCGCGTTCCACGCGCCGCCCGATGCGGTGATCGCGCCGGTCACGTAGTACGGGAAGATGCCGGGCAGGATCGCCTGGCGCCACCACTGCCAGCCGCGAATCCGGAAGTTCGTCGCAGCTTCGCGATAGTCGTTCGGATAGGACGTCGCGCCCGCGATCACGTTGAACAGGATATACCACTGCGTGCCGAGCACGATCAGCGGCGACAGCCAGATGTCGGGGTTCAGGTGGAAGCGCGCGATCACGATCACGAACACCGGAAACAGCAGGTTCGCCGGGAACGCGGCAAGGAACTGCGCGAGCGGCTGCAGCTTCTCGGCCAGCCTCGGGCGCAGCCCGACCCACACGCCGATCGGCACCCAGATCACGGACGCGATCGAGATCAGCACGACCACGCGCAGCAGCGTGATGAGCCCGAGCACGACGACGTGGCCGACCTCGGCCATGGTCACGCCGGTCGCGACGAAGCTGACGACGCGCCACACGATATAGGCCGTGCCGAGCAGCACGAGCACCGCCCAAGCGATGTCGACGGTGCGCGACGCCTTCTTCTCGACTTTCGGCAGCGTGAAGCGCATCGCGCCAGACAGCGGCAGGCGCAGCGGAATCCGCGCGGCTTTCGCGAAGAACCAGCCGGCCGGCACGAGCAGTTGATGAATCAGGCGCGTGCGGCGCACGAGGTCGAGCAGCCAGGATTGCGGCGCATCGCCCGACGCGGTGTTCTCCATCCGGAACTTGTCGGCCCACGCGATCAGCGGGCGGAACAGGAACTGGTCGTACGCGAGGATCACGACCGTCATCGTCAGGATCACCCAGCCGATCGCGCCGTGGTTCTTGTCCGAGATCGCCTGCGCGAGATATGCGCCGATGCCCGGCAGCGTAATGGTCTGGTTGCCGACGGTGATGGCTTCCGATGCGACGACGAAGAACCAGCCGCCCGACATCGACATCATCATGTTCCAGATCAGCCCCGGCATCGAGAACGGCACCTCGAGCTTCCAGAAGCGCTGCCACGACGTCAGGTGGAAGCCGCGCGACACTTCGTCCAGATCGCGCGGCACCGTGCGCAGCGACTGGTAGAAGCTGAACGTCATGTTCCACGCCTGGCTCGTGAAGATCGCGAAGATCGCCGCCAGTTCGGCGCCGAGCACGCGGCTCGGGAACAGCGCGAGAAAGAACGTGACCGTAAACGAGATGAACCCGAGCACCGGCACCGACTGCAGGATGTCGAGGATCGGGATCAGCACCATGCCGGCGCGGCGGCTTTTCGCCGCGAGCGTGCCGTACACCAGCGTGAACACGAGCGACGCGACCATCGCGGCGAGCATCCGCAGCGTGGTGCGCAACGCGTATTCGGGCAGGTTTGACGGATCGAGCGAGATCTTCTGGGTCTGAAGGGTCCCGATCGGCGCCATCGTTTCATGAAAACCGACGACCGCCATCGCGATCAGGCAGATGATCAGCGGGAACGCGATGAAGTCCCACCGGTTCGGCAGAACGCGCCACGCGGACGCGTTGGCGGTCCGGTTCGGATTGAAGAATCCGACGTCCATCAGGCGCCCTCCCCGGTAAGGCCGAACGAAGCCGGCAGACGATGTTGATTCATGGCAAAGCGCACGGGCGCGGTAATTCGACGCGGTAATTCGATTGATTCACGATCTCACGCCGGCGCGAGGCGCCGAACGTGCAAGCTGCGCCCCCGGCGCGGCGAGTCGGGCCGCGACGGCACGACACTACACCAACCTGTATTTCAGGTTCAACCGTTCGGGGCCGGCGCGGCGCCGCACGACGCGCGGGCTGCACACGGATCGTGCCCGGCACGCGGGCGAACGGCTGGCGTGCGGTGCGGAGCGGCCCGGCCGCGGTCCTCCGGCCGGCATGCAGGCCCCGAATTATGCCGTGATCCGGGCCGGCCGGGAACCCGCCAGCCGCATACGGACGCAAACCATGCCGGACGTCAGCGGACGATGGCGGCGAAGCAGGTATGATCGGGGCTAGCCCCTGGCGTCGCTTGCCCCATAACCGCCAGGGATCGACCGACCAGCGGGAGGAAGGGAATGGCAGGAAACTTGGTGATCGTCTGCCGCGATCAGGACGCCGATGCGTTCTACGAGCTGATGCAGGAGTACGGGTCGTTCCAGACCCGGCTGTCGTCGACGGCGTGGTACCTGAACATGAACGTCGTGCCGGAATCGCTGCAGGAGGAGATCCTGGAGCGCCTCGGCCGCTATACGACCGTCTATATCTTCGAGGCCACGAGCGTGACCTACAACACGATCGACAGCAACGCCGCCGAGACGCTCGGCACGCTGTTCGGCGAATGATGCCGCGCGGCGCCTGCCCGGCAGGCGCCGCATGCGCCGCTTACGCGGCCTGTGCGTGAAGTTCGTCCTTCGGCACCACGTCGAACGGGAACGTCATCGCCACGCGCAGGCCGCCCTCGGGACGATTGCCGATCTCGCACGCCCCGCCCAGCCTCAGCACCAGCCGCTCGACGATCGCGAGCCCGAGCCCGCTGTGGCCGTTCCCGCCGCGCGCCGGGTCGAGCCGCACGAACGGCCGCGTCGCGGCCGCCAGGTCGCGCGGCGCAATCCCGCCGCCGCTGTCGCTGACCGACAGCACGTAACCCGCCGGCGTGCGCGCCGTCTCGACGAGCACGGGCGGCGCGCCGTACGCATGCGCATTGTCCAGCAGGTTCGACAGGATCCGGTCGAGCGTCGCGGTCGGCAGGCGGAAGCCTTCGTCGGCAGCCAGATGCGTCTGGACCGCCGGCGCGTTCGGTGCGACCGCGCGATAGCTGCGCGCGATCCGCTCGCAGGTCTGGTCGACCGGCACGGGCTCGCTGCGGTCCGCCCCGCCGTGCGCGAACACGAGGAACTGGTCGACGATGTGTGACATCGAGTCGACATCGCGCACCACGCCGTCGCGCAACCGCGCGTCGTCCATCATTTCCGCGCGCAGGCGCATCCGCGCGAGCGGCGTACGCAGGTCGTGCGCGACGCCGGCCAGCATCACCGCGCGGTCGCTCTCGGCCTGCGACACCTGTTCCACCATCTGGTTGAAGCCGTGCGTGAGCTGGCGCAGCTCGCGCGGGCCGCGCTCGCGCAGCGGCGGCACCGGCTGGCCGCGGCCGAAGCGCGCGACCGCGCGCGCCAGCGAGCGCAGCGGCTGCTGCAGCTGCCAGGCCGCGAACAGCGCGGCGATCACGCCGGCCGAGAAGATCGTGCCGAGCCACAGCAGCATCCGGTCGAGCGAGCGCGGCGGGCGCAGCGGCTGCACCGGCACCACGATCCAGTTGCGGTCGGTCGGCTCCTTGACCCACAGCACCGGCGGATGGCCCGGCGCGCCGACCGCGACCAGGGTGCCGGCCGGCATCCGCTCGCTCACGTCGTCGCGGAAACGCTTGAGCGGCGCCGGCAGATTCGACTCGGCGTCCTTCGGTACATCGGGACTGTCCGGCGACACCAGCCGCACCCGAGACGGCAGCGGCTGGTCGGGCGTGCGCTCAACGTGCTGGCGCACGGCGTCGACAAGGAACGCGGCCTCCTCGACCGCGTAACGCGTCTGCATCTGGCTGCGCTCGAGGCGCATCGCGAAGAACCACGCGAAGTGCGACAGGAGCAGAACGCCGACGACCAGCAGCGCCAGCCGCCCGAACAGTGAATCAATGGGTTTGCGCATGGGCCTCGCCGTCGGGCACGAACACGTAGCCACGCCCGCGGACCGTCTGGATGAAGCGCGGCGTCGACGGATCCGTTTCCAGGATGCGGCGCAGGCGCCACACCTGGACGTCGATGCCGCGGTCGGTGCCGTCGTACTCCGGCCCGTGCAGCAGCTCGAGCAGCCGCTCGCGCGTGAGCGTGCGCAGCGCGTGGTTCACGAAGATCTTCAGCAGCGCGAATTCGCTGCTCGACAGCGTCGCCGGCTTGCCGTCGACCGACAGCGTGCGCGCCTGGAAGTCGAGCACGAAGCGGCCGAACGCGAACGGCTCGCGCTGCTCGGGCGCCGCCGCCGACGGCGTCGCGCGGCGACGGCGCAGCACGGCCTGCACGCGCGCGAGCAGCTCGCGCGGGTTGAACGGCTTGCCGAGGTAGTCGTCCGCGCCGAGTTCGAGCCCGACGATGCGATCGACGTCGTCCGCGCGCGCGGTCAGCATGATCACGGGGATGTCGTCGCCGGCCGCGCGCAGCTGGCGCAGCGCGGTCAGGCCGTCCACGCCCGGCATCATCAGGTCCAGCACGATCAGGTCGGGCCGCTCGCGCTCGAGGCGCTTCTCGAGCGTCGCCGCGTCGTGCAGCACGGACACTTCCATCCCCTGGCGCACGAGATAGTCGCGCAGCAGGTCTCGGAGTTCTTGGTCGTCGTCGACGATGAGGATCTGGGTAGTCATGGCTCGAAGTTTACCGCGCGAGCGCGGAGTCGAAGAACGAAACAAAGGGACGAAAGGGTTACTGCGGGTTACGGCGCAAGGGAACTGTAATGCGCCGTAACCCGGCAGCCACCCCGCGTAACACCCGCCAGGGCACGCGCCGCTAACCTGCGTCTTACCGGATGCGGCACACGGGTCACCCCGCGCACCGCATCGCCGGACCCTATGGATACAAGGAGTTTCTGAAATGTATAAGAAGACTTCCCGAGTGGCCATTGCGGCCGCCACCGTGCTCGCTCTCGCATTCGGCACCGCGCATGCCGCGCAGCCCAACGACATGCCGCCGCCGGGCGGCCCCGGCATGCACCAGATGCACGGCGGCCATGACGGCGGCCCGTTCGGCGTGATCATGAAACTGCACGACCAGTTGAAGCTCAACGCATCGCAGGAGCAGCAATGGCAGACGGCCGTCAATACGATGAAGCAGAACCATGAAGCGATGCGCAAGAGCCACGAGCAGATGCGCGAGCAGTTCAAGGCGCAGCAGAACCAGCCGATCCTCGACCTGAACGCGATGCACGCCGCCCGCCAGCAGGCCGAGCAGCAGAATGCGCAGCTGCGCGAACAGAGCTCGGCCGCCTGGCTCGCGTTCTACAACGGGCTGAACGATCAGCAGAAGACGACGGTCAGCACCGCGCTGAAGCAGCAGTTCGCGCGGATGGAGCAGCGTCACGAGAAGATGAAGGAACGCTGGGAGCAGCACCGCGCTGCCAAGGGCGCGTCGGCGCCGGCGCAGTAAAAGCCGGCGGGCCGCCTCCCGGGGCGGCATCGCAGGGGACGCGGGCACCCGGCCCGCGTCCCCTGTTTCGTTTCAGGCGACGTCGAACAGCAGCACCTCGGCCGCCCGGCCGCGTGCGAACGCGACCGCGTCCACCCCGGCGATCCGCGCGCCGTCGCCCGCGGCCAGCGCATGGCCGTTGACCTCCACGTCGCCGCGCACCACGTGCACATAGGTACTGCGTCCGGCCGGCACGCCGAATGCGACCGCCTCGCCGCCATCGATCAGCCCCGTGAAGATCCGCGCATCCGAGCGGATTGACAGCGCGCCGTCGTCGCCGTCCGGCGACGCGACGAGCCGCAGGCGGCCGCGCTTCTCGTCGTCGGAAAAACGCCGCTCCGCGTAGCCGGGCCGTCCGCCGCGCTCGGCCGGCTGCAGCCAGATCTGCAGCAGATGCAGCACCCGGTCGCGCGACGCATTGGTTTCACTGTGCATCAGCCCCGTGCCGGCGCTCATCCGCTGGACGCCGCCGGCCCGCACGATGGCGCCGTTACCGAGGCTGTCGCGATGCGCGAGCGCGCCGTCGAGCACGCAGGTGACGATTTCGAGGTCGCGGCGCGGCTGCATCCCGAAGCCGCGCGTCGGCGCGATCCGGTCCTCGGTCAGCACACGCAGCGCGCCGAACGGCGGATGCATGGCCCCGGCGTCGCCGGCAAGCGGAAAGCTGTTGCTCGATTCGAGCCAGCCTTGGCGCGTGTGGCAGCGGTCGGCGGCGCGGCGGATCTGGAACATGGGACGGGTACTCCGGCAGGCAGAGAGTCTTGCTTCGGGTTTACCTGCACTGTAGGGGCGCGCCGTGCGCGCCACAATCCGCCGCCCGCGCACCGCATCGTTGCACCCGCGAATCCAATCGATGCAATGCTCACTGCGAATACCTCGATTACCGCAACGCCCGGATCGAACAATCGATCGGTCGCGCCGGATTGCCGTTTTCCGGGTATCGCGTTCGGGTAAAATACCGCCCTTTTGGCGTTCGCCCGTCCGGCGAGCGCCGTTGCCTGCGCGCCGAAACACGAATTTTGGCCGTCTAGAATACGCCGCGGCGCCCGGCCCGACCGGCCGCGAGCGCCCCCCGGAAGTGAGCGACAAAAGGATGGAAATGAAGAAGGCCGCCCTGTGCGCCGCCCTCGCCCTCGTGGCGGGCAGCGCCTTCGCGAAAGAGTGGAAGACCGTGCGGATCGGTGTCGATGCCAGCTACCCGCCGTTCGAGTCGACCGCGCCGAGCGGCGAGATCGTCGGTTTCGACGTCGATCTCACCAAGGAAATCTGCAAGCGGATCAACCTGAAGTGCGTGTGGGTCGCGCAGGATCTCGACGGAATCATCCCCGCGCTGAAGGCGAAGAAGTACGACGTCATCGTGTCGTCGCTGACCGTCACGGACAAGCGCCGCGAGCAGATCGACTTCTCCGACAAGGTGTACGACGCACCCGCACGGATGATCGCGAAGGCCGGCTCGCCGCTGCTGCCGACGGTCGCGTCGCTCAAGGGCAAGCGCGTCGGCGTCGAACAGGGCTCGACGCAGGAATCCTACGCGAAGGCGTACTGGGAACCGCAAGGCGTGACGATCATTCCTTACCAGAACCAGGACCAGGTCTATGCCGATCTCGGCTCGGGCCGCCTCGATGCGACGCTGCAGGATGAACTCCAGGCCGACTACGGCTTCCTGCGCACGCCGCGCGGCAAGGGCTTCGCGTTCGCCGGCCCGGAAGTGAAGGATCCGAAGACGATCGGCGACGGCACCGCGATCGGCCTGCGCAAGGAAGACACGGACCTGAAGCTCAAGATCAACAAGGCGCTGGCCGACATGCACAAGGACGGCACGTACGACCGGCTGTCGCACAAGTATTTCTCGTTCAGCGTCTATTCGGCTCGCTGAGCGCCAACAACAACGGTAAGCGGATGCGGGGGCGGCCCCGCGTCCGGCAGTACAGGCAGTCAACCACGCGCCGCCCGCCCCCTCGCCCGCCGCTCGCGCGACGGGCTGGCCCGGCACCGTTGCCGGGGCGGACGGTCATGATACGCACGGGGCGTTCCGCGCAGCTTGGCGGGCGCATCTTTCGCGGCGCACCGCGTGCGCCCTCCGGGACCACACCAGGGACCACATATGTTTCTACAAGGCTACGGCCCGCTGATCCTCGCAGGCACCTGGCAAACCGTCAAACTGGCGGTGCTTTCGCTCGCGCTGTCGTTCCTGCTGGGCCTGCTCGGCGCGGGCGCGAAGCTGTCGCGCAACCGCTTCACGAACGGCGCCGGCACCGTCTACACGACGCTGATCCGCGGCGTACCCGACCTCGTGCTGATGCTGCTGCTGTTCTACAGCCTGCAGATCTGGCTGAACGCGGCGACCGACGCGCTCGGCTGGGACCAGATCGACATCGACCCGTTCCTCGCCGGCGTGCTCGTGCTCGGCTTCATTTACGGCGCGTACTTCACCGAGACCTTCCGCGGCGCCTTCCTGTCGGTGCCGCGCGGCCAGCTCGAGGCCGGCAGCGCGTACGGGATGACCAACTGGCAAGTGTTCACGCGGATCATGTTCCCGCAGATGATGCGCTTCGCGCTGCCGGGCATCGGCAACAACTGGCAGGTGCTCGTGAAGTCGACCGCGCTGGTGTCGATCATCGGCCTCGCGGACGTCGTGAAGGCGTCGCAGGACGCCGGCAAGGGCACGCTGCGGTTCTTCTTCTTCACGCTGATCGCCGGTGCGGTCTACCTCGCCATCACGACGATCTCGAACTTTGTGCTGATGTGGCTCGAAAAGCGCTACTCGACCGGTGTCCGCAAGGCTGACCTATGATCGAACTCATCCAAGAATACTGGCGCAACTACCTCTACACCGACGGTTTCCGGCTCACCGGCGTCGCGATCACGCTGTGGCTGCTGGTCGTGTCGATCGGCCTCGGCTTCTGCCTGTCGGTACCGCTCGCGGTGGCGCGCGTGTCGAAGAAGAAGTGGCTGTCGGGTGCCGTGTGGCTCTACACGTACGTGTTCCGCGGCACGCCGCTCTACGTGCAGCTGCTGCTGTGCTACACCGGCCTCTACAGCCTGCAGTTCGTACGCGGCACGCCGCTGCTCGACGCGTTCTTCCGCGACGGGATGCACTGCACGCTGCTCGCGTTCACGCTGAACACCTGCGCGTACACCACCGAGATCTTCGCGGGCGCGATCAAGTCGACGTCGTACGGCGAGATCGAGGCCGCGCGCGCGTACGGGATGTCCTCGTTCACGATGTATCGCCGCGTGATCCTGCCGTCCGCGCTGCGCCGCTCGCTGCCGCTCTACAGCAACGAAGTGATCCTGATGCTGCACGCGACCACCGTCGCGTTCACCGCGACCGTGCCGGACATCCTGAAGATCGCGCGCGACGTGAACTCGGCGACCTACATGTCGTTCCACGCATTCGGGATCGCCGCCCTGCTCTATCTCGTGATCTCGTTCACGCTCGTGTGGCTGTTCCGCCAGGCCGAGCGTCGCTGGCTCGCGTATCTGCGCCCGCAAGGCAAGTAAGTTTTCGCAGGACTATTGATGAATTCCCAGACTCAGAAGCTTTTCGTCGACGATCTGCACAAGCGGTACGGCGACAACGAGGTGCTCAAGGGCGTGTCGCTGAAGGCGAACTCGGGCGACGTGATCAGCGTGATCGGTTCGTCCGGTTCCGGCAAGAGCACGATGCTGCGCTGTATCAACTTCCTCGAGCAGCCGAACGCGGGCCGCATCGTCGTCGATGGCGAGGAAGTGCGCACCACGCCGGACAAGACGGGCGCGCTTCGCGCGGCCGATTCGAAGCAGTTGCAACGCGTGCGCACCAAGCTGTCGATGGTGTTCCAGCACTTCAATCTCTGGTCGCACATGAACGTGATCGAGAACGTGATGGAAGCGCCCGTCAACGTGCTCGGCATCCCGAAGAAGGAAGCCGAGGAGCGCGCGCGCGAATATCTCGAGAAGGTCGGCCTCGCGCCGCGTGTCGAGAAGCAGTATCCGTCGCATCTGTCGGGCGGCCAGCAGCAGCGCGTCGCGATCGCGCGCGCGCTCGCGATGCATCCGGACGTGATGCTGTTCGACGAGCCGACGTCGGCGCTCGACCCGGAACTGGTCGGCGAAGTGCTGAAGGTGATGCAGAAGCTCGCCGAGGAAGGCCGTACGATGATCGTCGTCACGCACGAGATGGGCTTCGCGCGCAACGTGTCGAATCACGTGATGTTCCTGCACCAGGGGCGCGTCGAGGAAGAAGGCGCGCCGTCCGAGGTGTTCGCGAACCCGAAGAGCGAACGCCTGCGCGGGTTCCTGTCGGGCAGCCTCAAGTAACGCGCGCGACGCGTTACGACACGCGAACGGGCGCCATGCGGCGCCCGTTTTGCGTTTACGCGGCGTCCACCGGCGCGCCGTCGGCGAACGCACGCAGCGTATCGCCCGCGAGCCGGTAGCGCACCCATTCGCTCTGCGGCGCCGCGCCGACGCTTTCGTAGAAGCGGATCGCCGGCTCGTTCCAGTCGAGCACGCTCCATTCGAAGCGCCCGCAGCCGGTATCCACGGCGATGCGCGCGAGCGCCTTCAGCAGCCGCAGCCCGGCGCCCGCGCCGCGAAAGCGCGGCGATACGTACAGATCCTCGAGATACAGGCCCTGGCGGGCGAGCCACGTCGAATACGAGAAGAAATACACGGCGAAGCCGGCTGGCTCGCCGTCGACCTCGCAGATCAGCGCGCGTGCGGGCGAACCTTCGCCGAACAGGCTGCGCTCGAGCGACGCAGGCGTCGCGACCACTTCATGCTCCGCCTTCTCGTAGATGGCCAGCTCGGTGATGAAACGCAGGATTTGCGGCACGTCGGCGACGGTGGCGGAACGAATGTCGATTTGCACGGTAGGGAGCCCTCCTTCGGCCCGGACGGAAAACGGAATGCGGCGCCCGCGCAAGCGCGCCTGGCGTCGGACAGATCGACATGCTACGTTCACGGATCAACTGCAGGAAGTGCAGTTTCTTCATTCTGACATGAACATGATGCATCCCGACCTGCGCCGTCTCGACCTGAACCTGCTGCTCGCGTTCGACGCGCTGTACCGCCACCGGTCGGTCGCCGCGGCCGCGCACGAGCTGGCGATGAGCCCGTCCGCGCTGAGCCACGCGCTCGCGCGGCTGCGCGAAGCGATCGGCGACGCGCTGTTCGTGCGACTCGGCAACGAGATGCAGCCGACCGTGCGCGCCGACGACATCGCCACCTGGGCCGGCGACGCGCTCGACACGATGTCGAAGGGGCTCGCCCGCGCGCGCCGCTTCGATCCCGCGCAAAGCGACCGCACGTTCGTGTTCGCCGCGAGCGACTACACGGCGTTCGCCGTGCTGCCGGCGTTGCTCGCGCGTATCGAGCAGGTCGCGCCGCGGCTGCGGATCCGCGTCGTCCACTCCGACCGGAAGATTTCGATCGACGAACTCGCGGCCGGCCGTATCGACTTCGCGCTCGGCTATCACGAGGAGTCGGCCGCCGACGCGCCGGGTATCGAGGATTTCGATTGGTTCTCGGACGACTACGTGGTGATCGCGAGCGCCACGCATCCGGACATCGGCCGGCGGCTGACGCTCGACCAGTACCTCGCGGCACGCCACGTGGTCGTCACGCCGTGGAACGAGTCGCGCGGCGTCGTCGACTACGTGCTCGACCGGCTCGGCCTCGCGCGGCAGGTCGCCGTGCAGTTGCCGAGCGTGATGGCCGCACCGTTCGTGATCGCGGAATCGGCACTCCTGATGACGGTGCCGAACCGCGCCGCGCAAGCGCTGCGCCACGCGGCGCCGATCCGCATCTTCCCCGCGCCGTTCAAGATTCCGCGCTACACGGTGAAGGTCTACTCGCACGCGAAGCACGCGCGCACCGACGCGCACCGGTGGCTTCGCGCGCAACTGCTCGACGCCCGGCCGGTGCCCGATTAAGCCAGGCGCACTTGCACGGCGGGCGGCGCCCGCTGTCGGACACGCGTTTCCGACACCGCCCGGCAACGGCCGACCACCACCAATTCATTACGAAATACTTACCAACCCCACTTCTCCGGCGCCTACGCCCTCCCCCTGACGACGTCAATAGTGGCAATCCTTGACCCATCGGCGTCGAATCCGTGTCTCCCTTTTGTGACAAGGGTTTTCCGGGAATCGACGGCCCCTTGGTCACCCGCTGCGCACTGTGTTGCATGGCAATTTGGCGACACGTGTTAGTCAAACAACGATTTCCGTCGCCACAAAATTGTATTTTTGCTAAATTAGTAACCAAAGTAGCAAAACGAAGTTCGTGAAATGTAGTTTAGCTTCACGACACAACAAGGAGACCCGCAAGCCGACCCGGCAGCGCGGGACCGCTCAACGGTGTTCCGTCCGCTTGCCCGCGTGCCACGCTTACCGGCCCTGCACGAGGTCTCCCTGGTTACCCGCTTTTCGCTTTTGCCCGGCGCTCGCTGCTCCGGGCATCTCGTGCAGTCTGGGTTGACTTTTTGACAGGGTATGGAGGAGATGATGAAGAAAGCTTTGGTCGCGGCCGCGCTGATGGCTGCTGGGGTGGTGACGGCGCACGCGCAGAGCAGCGTCACGCTGTATGGTCGCCTGGATGCCGGCCTTGAGTACATGAACGGCCTGCAGGACGGCCATCGCTACCGCGCGGAAAGCGGCGACTGGGGCACGAGCCTGTGGGGCTTGAAGGGCAGCGAGGACATCGGTGGCGGCAACAAGGTCCTGTTCCACCTGGAAGGCGCGTTCAACACGATGACGGGCGGGCTCGGCACGAGCGGCTCGATCTGGGATCGTTTCGCGACCGTCGGTATCTCGAACGACCACTACGGTACGCTGCTGCTGGGTCGCGAACTCGCGATCGCAAACGGCGTGTGGGACTTCGATCCGCTGGGCCAGTCGAGCTGGTCGTCGGCATCGCTGGTACGCGGCCGCAACTGGAACAAGACCAGCAACAACGTGTCGTACCAGTCGCCGCAGTTCTACGGCCTCGACTTCTACGGCCAGTTCGCGTTCTCGAACTCGACCAGCTTCAACGGCAACACGACGGCCGGCCAGCCGGGCCGTGCAGCCGGCGCGCAGATCACGTACACGAACTCGCTGTTCCAGTTGCGCGGCATTTATGACGAAACGCGCGACAGCAACGGCCGCTTCTCGGACGTGTTCAACTACTCGCGTGAATACTTCGCGGGCGCGAACGTGTTCCTCGGCCAGTTCAAGCTGCAAGCCGCCTACCAGGCGTCGCACGCGGATGGCAGCGGCGGCCCGGCCGTCAACAACGGCATCACCGGCACCCAGCAGGTCTGGGGCGGCGTGACGTGGCAGGCAACGCCGGCGGCAGCGCTGATCGCGGCCGTGTACCACGTGAACGCCAACCACGGCGGCGGCAACGCGAACATCTACACGGTCGGCGGTTCGTACAACATCTCGAAGCGCACGCTGTTCGACATGCAGGTCGCGACGGTGCGCAACAGCAAGACCGCGAACTTCGGCCTGAACGCGAACGGTGCGGGCACGGCCGTATCGACGGGCAACCCGCATCCGGGCGGCAGCCAGACCGGCGTCTACGCCGGCATCCAGCACCTGTTCTGATCAGGCGCCGTCCAGAGAACGATTCGACAACACTTTCCACGCTGCTGCGAGAGGCGCGTATCGGTGCGGTACCCATCCGGGTATCCGCACCGTTTTTTATTGGCAGGCCGGGATCGTGCGAACCCGGCCCGATCGACCGAATCGGCCGGATGCGGCGCTCAGACCGCCGCTTCGTTCTCTTCGCCGGTGCGGATGCGGATCACGCGCTCGACGTCCGACACGAAGATCTTGCCGTCGCCGATCTTGCCCGTGCGCGCCGCGCCGATCACCGCGTCGATCACCTGGTCGACCTGCGCTTCCGCGACGACCACCTCGATCTTCATCTTCGGCAGGAAGTCGACCACGTATTCGGCGCCGCGATACAGCTCGGTGTGCCCCTTCTGGCGGCCGAAGCCCTTCACTTCCGTCACCGTCAGGCCGGTGAGGCCGACTTCGGCGAGCGCTTCGCGGACTTCGTCCAGCTTGAACGGCTTGATGATGGCGGTGATGCGTTTCATGATGGTTGTCCCTCAATGCTCGTTTGGATGCAAAATCGCGATCCCGATTGTAAGCCGGCCAGCCGCGTGCGGCCCAGCACGGCTCAGTCGAGACGTTCGGTAAAGCGTGACGTGATCGGATAGCGCCAGTCGCGCCCGAATGCGCGATGCGTGACGCGAATGCCGATCGGCGCCTGGCGGCGCTTGTATTCGTTGATCTTGATGAGCCGGGTCACGCGCGCGACGTCGGCCTCCGCATAACCGGCCGCGACGATCTCCGCGAGCGGCCGGTCTTCCTCCATGTACATCCGCATGATCGCGTCGAGCACGTCGTACGGCGGCAGGCTGTCCTGGTCCGTCTGGTTCTCGCGCAGCTCGGCCGACGGCGCGCGTGTCAGGATCCGCTCGGGAATCACGTCGCGCAACCCGTAGTCTGCAGTGGCGTTGCGGTAGCGGCACAGCCGGTAGACCAGCGTCTTCGCGATGTCCTTGATCACCGCGAAGCCGCCGGCCATGTCGCCGTACAGCGTGCAGTAGCCGACCGCCATCTCGCTCTTGTTGCCGGTCGTCAGCACGATCGAGCCGAACTTGTTCGACAGCGCCATCAGCAGCGTGCCGCGAATGCGCGCCTGGATGTTCTCTTCCGTCGCGTCCTCCGCGCGGCCCGCGAATTCGTCCGCGAGCGCCTCCCGGAACGCGTCGAACATCGGCGCGATCGCGATCTCGTCGTAGCGCACGCCGACGCGCCGCGCCATCTCCGCCGCGTCGGTGGTCGAGATGTCGGCCGTGTAGCGCGACGGCATCATCACCGCGCGCACCCGCTCCGGCCCGAGCGCGTCGCAGGCGGCCGCGAGCACCAGCGCCGAATCGACGCCGCCCGACAGCCCGATCAGCACGCCGGGAAAGCCGTTTTTGCCGATGTAGTCGCGCACGCCGGTCACGAGCGCGCGATAGACCTGCGCGTCGACCGGCAGCTCGGGCGCGATCGCGCCGGGCAGCGGGCGTGCCCCGTCGAACTCGACGATCGCGTGCCCTTCGTCGAACTGCGGCATCTTCGCGACGAGCGTGCCCTGCGCGTCGAGCACGAACGAGCCACCGTCGAACACGAGTTCGTCCTGGCCGCCGACGAGGTTCACGTAGACCATCGGCAGCCCGGTTTCGCGAATCCGCGCGCGCAGGATGTCGATACGCAGCGCTTCCTTGTTCATGTGGTACGGCGACCCGTTCGGGATCAGCAGCACCTGTGCGCCGGCGGCCTTCGCGATCTGCGCGGCCGACGCATGCCATGCGTCCTCGCAGATGATCACGCCATACTTGACGCCGTTGAGTTCGAACACGAGCGGCTCGGTGTCCGTCGCGAAATAGCGCTTCTCGTCGAACACGTCGGCGTTCGGCAGGTCCTGCTTGCGGTAGGTGGCGACGATCTCGCCGCCGACGATCAGCGACACCGCGTTGTAGGTGTCGGTCGGCGGCACGCCGCGCTCGATCGGGCGGTTTGCATTACCATCGACGGCTGGCGCGTGCGGATCGCCGCCCGGCGCATCGGCACCCGCGCTCCGTAGCGGATGACCGACCAGCACCGCGAGCCCGTCGAACGCGCGCAGCGCATCGGCGAGCGCGTCGAGCGCGGCTGCAGCCGCCGTGTAGAACGCGGGCCGCAGCAGCAGGTCTTCCGGCGGATAGCCGGACAGCGCGAGTTCGGGCGCGATCATCAGGTGCGCACCATCGTTGTGCGCGGCGCGGGCGGCCGCGACGATTCGCGCGACGTTGCCGGCGAAATCGCCGACGGTGACGTTGATCTGGGCGAGAGCGAGTCGGGTCTTCATGACGGGATCGGCGCAGCCCGGCGGCGCGCCCTGAACGGCTGACGAAATCGTCCCGGACGCGGGCCACGGCGGCACGCATCCGGCGGCATCCAACAGTACGGATTCACGCTTGAAACACGAACGCATCGATTATCGCACGGGCATCCTGTCGTCCCCCGCGGAGGTGCCGGCCGACGAATGGAACGCGCTGCTCGAGCGCGACGCGCAGCCGACGCCGTTCCTGCGCCACGAATTCCTCGACGCGCTGCACGTCTCGCGCTGCGCGGTCGACGACACCGGCTGGTCGCCGCGCTTCGTCACGCTGACCGACGCGCGCACGGGCCGGCTCGCGGCCGCCGCGCCCATCTATGCGAAGCAGCATTCGTACGGCGAATACGTGTTCGACTGGGCATGGGCCGACGCGTACCAGCGCAACAACCTGCCCTACTACCCGAAGCTGCTGTGCGCGGTGCCGTTCACGCCCGTGCAGGGCACGCGCCTGCTCGCGGCCGACGACGACGCGCGCCGCCGGCTCGCGGCCACGCTGCTCGCGTTCGCCGAGCAGAGCGACGTGTCGTCGCTGCACGTGCTGTTCCCGACCAGCGACGAAGCGCGACTGCTCGAATCGATGGGAATGATGTTGCGCGAAGGCGTGCAGTTCCACTGGCTCAACGACGGCTACCGCGACTTCGACGACTTCCTCGGCACGCTCGAGCAGAAGAAGCGCAAGAACATCCGCGCGGAACGGCGCAAGGTGCGCGATGCCGGGGTCACGTTCCGGCGGCTCGCCGGTGAGCAGATCACCGACGCCGACTGGCGGTTCTTCTCGCGCTGCTACCGGCAGACCTACCGCGAGCACTATTCAAGCCCGTACCTGAATCTCGACTTCTTCCGCGCGATCGGCGCGACGATGCCGGAGAACCTGCTGCTCGTGATCGCCGAAGCCGACGGACAGCCGATCGCGAGCTCGCTCGCCGTCTACCGGCGCGATGCGAACGGCAGCGGCGGCACGCTGTACGGCCGCTACTGGGGCGCGCTCGAACACGTGCCCTGCCTGCATTTCGAAACGGCCTACTACCAGTTGCTCGAGTTCTGCATCGAGGCCGGACTCGACACGTTCGAGGGCGGTGCGCAAGGCGAGCACAAGCTCGCGCGCGGCTTCCTGCCGACCGTCACGCATTCCGCGCACTGGCTCGCGCACCCGGCGTTCTCCGATGCGGTCGCGCGCTTTCTCGAACGCGAGACCGAGCATATCCACGCGTACGTCGACGAGTTGCGCGAACACGATCCGTTCCGGCGCGGCACGTGACGGCGCGCGCGCATCGCGTCTTTCGCGGCGGCCGCCGCCATTTCTGAGACACTGACGGCTTCGCATCCCGCCGCCTTCCCATGTCCTGGTTTCTGTATCTGATCGAGTGCGCCGACGACAGCGTCTACACGGGCATCACGACCGACGTCGCCGCGCGCTTCGACGAGCATGCATCCGGCAAGGGCGCTCGCTACACGCGCTCGCGCAAGCCGCGCACGGTGCTCGCGTCGTTCCCGCTGCCCGACCGGTCGATCGCATCGCGCGCCGAGTACTGGGTGAAGCGACTCACGGCCGCGCAAAAGCGGGAACTGGCAGCCGGGATCCGGACGCTCCAGTCGGTGTTGCCGGCCGGGATGTCGATCGACGGAAACGTCGACGCCGCCGGGATGCAGGACGGCACACGCGAAAAGAAGAAGGTGAAGGCGAAGCGCGCCGACATTGCGACGCAGCCGGCGGACACTGAAAAGGCCGTTGGGAAAGCCGCGAAGAACGGAACTGCCGGAACTACCGGAACAAAGTCCAGGACCACGAAAACCGCGAAGCCCGGACGCGCCGCAACGGCGCCAAAGTCGGCAAAGGCGGCGCCTGCCGCCTCGAAGCGTGCCAGGACCGCGGACGACGCGAAAGCGAAAAAGACCGCCTTGCGCGGCACGCCGGCAAAACCGGACAAGCCGGCCGCCAATGCGGCGCCGAAACGGAACGCGCCGGCAACCGGCGGCAAGCCCGCAGCGAACGGACTCGCGGCCCCCGCTTCCGTACCGGCGCGCGGCCGTCGGTCGGCCACCAAGGCCACGGCCGAACTCATCGAGGCCGCCGCTGCCCCTGCGCGCCGCGCAACAGGCGCGAAACGCGCGAAGGCCGTACCGAGCGCGAGTACCCTGCCCACTCCCGCCCGCAAGAAAACCACCGCCCGCGCCACGCCGCGCACAAAACAAAACCGCGCGGCCTCCTGAGGAGACACGCGCGGTTTGCGTTCCGATCGAACCGGCCGTGAGGCCGGCCCGCCGGCTTACTTCTTGTAGTTCGCGGCGCCGTCGGCGATTTCCTTGTGCGCGGCGTCGATGCCGGCCCAGCCTTCGACCTTCACCCACTTGCCCTTCTCGAGCGCCTTGTATTGCTCGAAGAAGTGCTTGATCTGGTCCTTCAGGTACTCGGGCACGTCGTCGATCGACTTCAGGTTCGCCGTCATCGGGCAGACCTTGTCGTGCGGCACGGCGACCAGCTTCGCGTCGACGCCCGACTCGTCGGTCATCTGCAGCATGCCGAGCACGCGCGAACGCACGATCGAGCCGGCCAGCAGCGGGAACGGCGTGATCACCAGCACGTCGACCGGATCGCCGTCGCCCGACAGCGTCTGCGGGATGTAGCCGTAGTTCACCGGGTAGCGCATGCCGGTACCGATGAAACGGTCGACGACGAGGAGACCCAGCTCCTTGTCCGCCTCGTACTTCACCGGATCGCTTTGCGCGGGGATCTCGATGATCACGTTGAAATCGTGCGGCAGGTCCTTGCCGGCCGGAACATGATTGAAGCTCATAGCGCTCTCTGTTGGTCGATGGGAATTCGGGACAGGGCGCCGCGGCCGATGCACCGCCGCGGGCGTCCCCGCAGGGAATGCGCCATTATAGCCAATCGACCGGTGGCGTCCGGATGACGATCGGCGCGATAATCGTTCCGGATGTCCGGCCACCGAACCCGACGCAGCGTGATCCGGCATCGGCGCGCAGGCACGATGCCGAGAACGCGAAGACAGGAGCAGGCATGGAAGAAGCGAAGCACTTCATCGCGGGCGAATGGACGTTGCCCGCGCAACTGGAGACGATTCCGGTCGTCGATCCGTCCGACGGCCAGCCGTTCGCGTCGATCGCGCGCGGCACGGCGCCCGACATCGAGCGCGCGGTCGCCGCGGCCCGCGACGCGTTCGCGGGCCCGTGGGGCGCGGCGAGCGCCGCCGAGCGCGGCCGCGTGCTGATGCGGCTGTCGGCGCGGGTCGCCGACCATCTCGAGGAACTCGCCGCGATCGAGGCGCGCGACACCGGCAAGCCGCTGAAACAGGCCCGCGCCGACGCCGCCGCGCTCGCGCGCTACTTCGAGTTCTACGCAGGCGCCGCCGACAAACTGCACGGCGAGACCCTCCCCTATCAGGCCGGCTACACGGTGCTGACGGTGCGCGAGCCGCACGGCGTCACCGGCCACATCGTGCCGTGGAACTACCCGATGCAGATCTTCGGGCGCAGCGTCGGCGCGGCGCTCGCGGCCGGCAACGCATGCGTCGTGAAACCGGCCGAGGATGCGTGCCTGTCGGTGCTGCGCGTGGCCGAACTGGCCGCCGAAGCCGGGCTGCCGGCCGGTGCGCTCAACGTCGTCACCGGCTACGGCCATGAAGCCGGCGCCGCGCTCGCGCGTCATCCCGGCATCGACCACATCTCGTTTACGGGCTCGCCCGCGACCGGCAAGCTGGTCACGCAGATGGCCGCGGAGAACCACGTGCCCGTCACGCTCGAGCTCGGCGGCAAGTCGCCGCAGATCGTGTTCGCCGACGCCGATCTCGAAGCGGCGCTGCCCGTGCTCGTGTCGGCGATCGTGCAGAACGGCGGGCAGACCTGTTCGGCCGGCAGCCGCGTGCTGATCGAGCGCGCGGTCTACGAACCGCTCGTCGAACGGCTCGCCACCGCCTTCAACGGGCTGCGGGTCGGCCCGAGCCGCGCGGATCTCGACTGCGGCCCGCTGATCAATGCAAAGCAGCAGCAGCGCGTGTGGGATTTCCTGTCCGACGCGCAGCACGACGGCATTCCGATGGCCGGGCACGGCCAGGTCGTCGCCGATGCGCCCGAAAGCGGCTTCTACCAGGCGCCCGCGCTGCTGCGCGACGTGCCGCCGTCGCACCGGCTCGCGCAGGAGGAAGTGTTCGGCCCGGTGCTCGCCGCGATGCGGTTCGTCGACGAAGACGAAGCGGTCGCACTCGCGAACGGCACGCCGTACGGCCTCGTCGCGGGCATCTGGACCCGCGACGGTGCACGCCAGCTGCGTCTCGCGCGCCGCTTGCGTGCAGGCCAGGTGTTCATCAACAACTACGGCGCGGGCGGCGGCGTCGAGCTGCCGTTCGGCGGCGTCGGCCACTCGGGTCACGGCCGCGAGAAAGGCTTCGAGGCGCTGTACGGCTTCACGACGCTGAAGACGATCGCGATCCGGCACGGCTGAACCGGTCGAACCCGGCCGGCACCGACAGGCCGCGCGGCGAAACACCCTGCATTCTTCCAACACAGGAGACACACCATGCGGTTGAGCGGCAAGACGGCCATCGTCACGGGCGGCGGTTCCGGTTTCGGCGAAGGCATCGCGAAGACCTACGCGCGCGAAGGCGCGAACGTCGTCGTCAACGACCTGAACGGTGCGGCGGCCGAGCGCGTCGCGAGCGAGATCGCGCTGGCGGGCGGCAAGGCGATCGCGGTCGCCGGCGACGTATCGAAGGACGACGACTGGCGCGCGCTGCTGCAGGCCGCGCTCGACGATTTCCATTCGGTGCAGATCGTCGTGAACAACGCCGGCACCACGCACCGCAACAAGCCGGTGCTCGACGTGACCGAAGCCGAGTTCGACCGCGTGTACGCCGTCAACATGAAGAGCCTGTTCTGGAGCGTGCAGACCTTCGTTCCGTATTTCCGCACGCAGGGCGGCGGCGTGTTCGTGAACGTCGCGTCGACGGCCGGCGTGCGGCCGCGCCCGGGCCTCGTCTGGTACAACAGCACGAAGGGCGCGATGATCACCGCGAGCAAGTCGCTCGCGGCCGAACTTGGCGCCGACCGGATCCGCGTGAACTGCATCAACCCGGTGCTCGGCGAGACGGGCCTGATGACCGAGTTCATGGGCTGCGAGGACACGCCGGAGAATCGCCGCCGATTCCTGGCGACGATTCCGCTCGGCCGCTTCTCGACGCCACAGGACATCGCGAACGCGGCCCTGTACCTCGCATCCGACGAAGCCGAGTTCATCACCGGCGTCTGTCTCGAAGTCGACGGCGGGCGCTGCATCTAGCCGCACGGCCGTGATTGCGCCGCGCCGGCATCGCCGGCCGGCGCCGCATCCACGCATCGTCATGGCTTCGCACGACACCGGATCGGGCGCCGACGCGCCGGCTCCGGACTACTACAAGGACAGGAGACAACATGGCAACATCGACGCAGTCGCTGCCGGGCTCGTCCGGCGCATTCGAGGAAGCAACCTACCGCAAGGTGTCCTGGCGGCTCACGCCGCTCCTGCTTCTCTGCTACGTGGTCGCGTATCTCGACCGCGTGAACGTCGGCTTCGCGAAGCTGCAGATGGCGAGCGACCTGAATCTCAGCGACACGGTCTACGGGCTCGGCGCCGGGATCTTCTTCTTCGGCTACTTCCTGTTCGAAGTCCCGAGCAACATCATCCTGCACAAGGTCGGCGCGCGCGTCTGGATCGCGCGCATCATGGCGACGTGGGGCGTGATCTCGATCCTGACGATGTTCGTCACGACGCCCGCGATGTTCTACGTAATGCGCTTCCTGCTCGGCGTCGCCGAAGCCGGCTTCTTCCCCGGCGTGATCCTGTACCTCACCTACTGGTATCCCGCGCATCGGCGCGGCCGGATGACGACGTTCTTCATGACGGCCGTCGCGTTGTCCGGCGTGATCGGCGGGCCGATCTCCGGCTTCATCCTGAAGGCGTTCAACGGCGTGAGCGGCTGGCACGGGTGGCAATGGCTGTTCCTGCTCGAAGGGATCCCGTCGGTGCTGGCCGGCGTGCTCGTGTTCTTCGCGCTCGACGACCGGATCGCGAAGGCCAAATGGCTCACCGACGAGGAAAAGGCGCTGCTTGCGCGCAACGTCGACGCGGAGGAAGCGACCAAGGAAGACCTGCCGCTCGGCGCGGTGATGGCGAGCCCCCGCGTGTGGCTGATGGCGCTCATCTACTTCTCGTTCGTGATGGGGCTGTACGGCGTCGGCTTCTGGCTGCCGACGATCATCAAGGCGACGGGCGTGACCGATACGTTCATGATCGGCCTGCTGTCGGCGATTCCGTATGCGGTGGCGGTAGTCGCGATGATCCTGATCGCGCGCAGCGCGGACAAGCGCCGCGAACGACGCTGGCACCTTGCGATTCCGGCCGCGTTCGGTGCGCTCGGGCTCGTGCTGTCAGTGATCGGGGCGCACCAGACAGCGCTCGCGATGCTCGGGCTCACGCTCGCGACGATGGGCATCCTGACGACGCTGCCGCTGTTCTGGAGCCTGCCGACCGCGTTCCTCGGCGGCGCGGCAGCTGCGGCAGGCATCGCGATGATCAACTCGATCGGCAACCTCGCGGGCTTCCTGAGCCCGTACATGATGGGCTGGCTCAAGCAGGCGACGGGCGCCAACGACGCGGGCATGTATATGCTCGCCGGGTTTCTCGTGCTCGGCGGGCTGCTCGCGCTGTCGGTGCCGAAGCGGCTCGTCGACAAGTAACGCAGCGCGCTGCGACGGGGTTCGTCGCGAACGAGGATGACCTGCCGCGCCGGCTCCGCGCGCAGCGCGTCCGGTCCGGCGAGCCGGTACCGAATAAGAAAAGCCCCGAAGGCCATCCGGCGCTCGGGGCTTTTTTACGCGCGGCGGGCAAGCGCCGCCACGTCAGACCACGGTGATCGCGAGCGCGCTTTCGCGGTAGTGCTTCGCCGCCTTGTCGGTTTCGCCGAGATGCTCGAACAGGCGTGCGAGCGCACGGTGCGTACGCACCTTCAGCGCCTCGTTGTCGGCCTGCTTCAGCGCGGCTTCGAGGAACGACTGCGCCTTGCCCCACAGTTGCTGCTGCTGGCAGAGACGGCCGAGCGCGAACAGCAGGTCGGCATCGTCCGGGTGATCCTTCTTCCACCCTTCGGCCTTCTGGATCAGCGGCAGCGCATCGCCGCCGGCCGTGTCCGGATAGCGGCGCAGCAGGCGCGCATCCCAGTTGTGCGCGAGCGCATCCTCGACGATGCGGCGCGCTTCGGTGCGGCGCTCGAGCGCCACCAGCAGGTCGGCCGCGAGATCGGCCAGGCGCGGCGACTGGCGTTCGAGCGGCGACAGCGACTGCCATACCTCGAGCAGCGCGTCCGGGTCGTGCCGGCGTTCGCGCAGCAGATTCTCCGCCGCTTGCTGGCGCAACCGGACGGCCGCGGCCGGATGCAGCGCCTCGCGCTTCTCGAGCGCCTTCGCGAGCTTCAGCACCTCGGCCCAGTTCTTCAACTGCTGCTGCGCGCGCAGCGCGACCTGCTGCGCGTGGATGCGCTTGCCGCCCGCCTGCAGGTCGGCCAGCGCGGCGAGCGCGCCGTCGGCATCGCGCGCATCCGCGCGCATGTCGGCCGCGGCGAGCAGCCGTGCATCCTGCCATTCCGGTGCGTCGACCTTCGACAGCCAGTCGTCGCGGCGCGTGTACTCGTGCATCCGGTGCGCGGCAGTGGCCGCGACGAGACTCGCGGCACCCTGGTTCGCATCGACCGCGAGCGCGTCGCGCGCGGCCTTCTCGGCACGCGAGAAGCGGCCTGCGTACAGGTTCGCGATCGCATCGCGCAGCGACGCCTGCGCCTTCTCGTTGCGCGAACGCGCACGATACGCGGCGACCCGCTGCGGCATGCGCCAGATGTTGCGCACGATGCGCAGCAGCGCGTACACGACGATGAACAGCACGACGATGGCGATCACGAACAGGTTCAGCGACACGTCGATCCGATACGGCGGATAGACGAGCAGCACCTGCCCCGCGTCGAAATGGCCGACGGTGGCCAGTGCCGCGGCGATCCCGAACAGGATCGCGAGCCAGACGATTCCTCGAAGCGTCATCGTTACCCCCGGCTCTTGAACTGCTGAACGGCGTTCAGGCTCGTGTTCAGGTTCGGCACCGCGACCGTCAGCGATGCGCCGTCGACCTGCTTGAGCAGGTCCTCGACGGATTGCGTGTCCTTCGATGCCTGGTCGAAATACTTGCCGAGCGACGCCTGCGCGGCGTGCAGGTCGGCCTTCATCGCGCCGTCGTTGCGCGCGAGCAGCGACAGCCGCGCGGTGAGCAGGCGCAGCTTCACGTTCTCGCGCACGAAGTAGCCCTGGTCGGGCGAGGCGAGCATCGCGTCGGCATTGTCGATCCGGCGCACCTGCACGAGGCCCTTCAACTGCTCGCCGAGCCCGGCCGAGAAGTCATGCCACCACACCTTCCAGCGCGGCGTGTCGGCTGCCAGCGGCGACGCGGCTTCGGCCGGCGCGGCCTTCGGCGCCGCGTGTGGGACGATCGCTTCACCCGACAGCGGCAGCGCGTCGATCTTCGCGATCGCGTCGTCGAGCTTGATCGCGAGGCCCGTGAGGTCGGCCGACGGCGCGGCCTTCAGCGTCTCGATGTCCTGCGCGAGCGCCTTGCGCACCGTGACGGCCTGTGCGCTCTGCGACGTCGCGAGGCGCGCATCGGCATTCTGCAGCGCGATCAGCGCGAGCTGCGTGTTGCCGGTGAGCTGCAGTTGCTGGCTCGCGCTCGACAGCATCTGGTCGACTTCCTCGAGCATCCACGCGTCGCGGTTGCGCGACAGGTCCTGGTATTGCTGCTGCAGCGCCTGCTGCGCACTCTGCGCGTCGGCGAGCTTGCCGTCGAGCTGCGCGAGCTGCGTGTCGACCTGGTGCGTGCTCGCGAGCGCCTGCTCGGTCTTCATGCGGGTTTCGGCCGTCTGCGCATCGAGCGCCTTCTGGCGTGCGACGAACGAATTGTCGAGCCGGTCGACCTTGCGGTTCAGCGCATAGCCGCCGACGCCCGCCGCGCAGCCGAGCACGACGACGACGAACCACAGCGCCGCGCTGCCGCCACGGCGCGCGGGCGGTTCGGCGCCCATATAGGCAGGACGGGACGGCGGTGCGGATGCAGCGGCCGGCTGGGAAGCGACGCTTTTGGAATCGTTGGTATCTGTCATGCGTTTAGTCACCGGTGCGGCTGTCGCCGGTTGGACGGCCTCGTCGGCCATCGTTCGAAACGCGCGGACGATGCGCTCATCGCCCGCGCCGGTCAGCGTAATCCTATCAAAACCCAGTGCGCGCGCGGTCTGCTCGATACGCGGGTGCGGCGTCACGAGCGGCGCATGCTTCAGCGCCTCGATCTCGGCGTCGTTCAGGTGCGTGCGGGCGAGTTCGTGCAGGTTACGCACGCCCTCCGAGCTCGTGACGAGCCACGCGTGCGGCGCGCCGGCGAGCAGCGCATGCACGCGCTCCCACGCGCCGATGCGCGGCTCGGGCACGACGCGCCGGTACGCGGCTGCGAGCGTGACGTCCGCGCCGGCTTCGCGCAGCCGCTCGGCGAGCCATTCGCGCCCGCCGTCGCCGCGCACGATCAGCACGCGTTTGCCGGCGAGCGCCTGCGCGCCGCCGAACGCGGTCTCGATGCTCGCGAACAGGCTTTCCGAATCGTAATGCGGGACGCCGCCGTCGGCGGGTGCCTGCGGCGCGATCACGCGATGCGCGGGCGCGGCGATGCCGTGACGCTCGAGCGCCGCGACGCTGCCGGGGCCGACGACGCCGACCGGCAGCGCATTCGGCCAGATCGCGCCGTACTGCGCGAGCGCGCGGTCGATCGCGTTCGGCGACACGAAAATCACGAGCGCGTAGTCGGCGAGCGCCGCGAACGCGGCGTCGAGCGGCGCCGGATCGTCGACCGGCGCGATGTCGATCAGCGGGAATTCGAGCACGTCGCAACCGGCGTCGGCCAGCTGGGCCGCGAGCGCGGCCGACTGGCCGTCCGGGCGCGTCAGGACGGCGGTGAACGCGCGCGCGCCGCCCGCCATCAGGCGTCGCCCTTGCCGGCCTGCGAGCCGGCGAGCAGTGCATTGACGATGTCGAGCGCGCCCTGTGCCTCGAGCTCGTCGGACACCGCGCGGCCGAGCGCGAGCGCGTCGGCCACGGTCATGACGGCGCCGCACTCCTCGGCGGTCAGCACGCGCTGGCCGTCGGTCGTCGACACGCGGCCCGTGAGGTACAACTCGCCCGCGCGCCACACCGCGTGCGCGGCGAGCGGCACCTCGCAGCTGCCGCCGAGCGCGCGCGACACCATCCGCTCGGCCTCGATCGCGAGCGCGGTCCGCGGGTCGTGCAGCGGCGCGAGCCATCCGGCGACATCCGTGCGGTGTGCGGCGATTTCGATGCCGAGCGCGCCCTGGCCGGCGGCCGGCGGGCTGTCCTCGACGTCGATCAGCGCGCGAATCCGCGCGTCGAGGCCGAGACGCTTCAGGCCCGCCGCCGCGAGGATGATCGCCGCGTAATCGCCGCGATCGAGCTTCGACAGGCGCGTGTCGAGGTTGCCGCGCAGCGGCTGCACGTTCAGGTGCGGATAACGCGCACGCAGCATCGCCTCGCGGCGCAGGCTCGACGTGCCGACGACCGCGCCGTCCGGCAGCGCGTCGAGCGACGCGTGGTCGTTCGACACGAATGCGTCGCGCGGATCCTCGCGCTCCATGATCGCGGTCAGCGCGAAGCCGTCGGGCAGTGCCATCGGCACGTCCTTCAGCGAATGCACGGCCAGGTCGGCGCGGCCGTCGGCGAGCGCATTCTCCAGCTCCTTCACGAACAGGCCCTTGCCGCCGACCTTCGACAGCGTACGATCGAGAATCTGATCGCCACGGGTCGTCATCCCGAGGATTTTCACGTCACAAGCTGGATATAATTTGCGCAGCGCATCACGCACATGTTCGGCTTGCCACATCGCCAGGCGGCTCTCGCGCGAAGCAATCGTCAGCGTCGCGGGGGCGGATGCCGAAAGAGTCTCGGAATTCATTGCTGGAACATCGAAGGACGGGATTGAAGATCGAACAATGGTAGCACGCACGCTTCGGCCCGCCCGGGCCCGGAGCCTGCGCCCGCCGCGCTTCGGCGCGAGCGGCGACACCGATGCGCGGATGTGCCGCACCCAGCTGGTTGCTTGACCGCAGTTCCCGTAGTTTCCGCAGTCCCCGCAGTCCCTTTTGACTCGAGCTTTCCCAAGGAAACCCATCGTGAAGTCTTCCGGATCGGCGCGTACGGCGCGCCGCAATGCTGCCTTGCCCTCCTCCGACGCCCCGACGGGCACCCTCGCCACCGCCGCGAACGGCCGTGCGAAAACGGCAACGAAACCGAAAGACCCGATACGTCAGACAAAACGCGCGATCAAGCCCGCCGGCCCGGCGGCGCGCAAGGCCGGCGCCCGCACGCGCGAGGACAAGGACGGTCCGCTGTTCGAGGACATCCGCTACCTCGGCCGCCTGCTCGGCGACGTGGTGCGCGAACAGGAAGGCGACACCGTGTTCGACGTCGTCGAGACCATTCGCCAGACGGCGGTGAAGTTTCGCCGCGAGGACGACAGCGAGGCCGCGCAAACGCTGGAGAAGAAGCTGCGCAAGCTGACGCCGGAGCAGACGGTGAGCGTCGTGCGCGCGTTCAGCTATTTCTCGCACCTCGCGAACATCGCGGAAGACCGCCACCACAACCGCCGCCGCCGCATCCACGCGCTGGCCGGCTCCGCGCCACAGCCCGGCACCGTCGCGTACGCGCTCGACCAGCTGAAGACGACCGGCAACGCGTCGAAGCGCCTGCTGCAGCGCTTCTTCGACGATGCGCTGATCGTGCCGGTGCTCACCGCGCACCCGACCGAAGTGCAGCGCAAGAGCATCCTCGACGCGCAGCACGACATCGCGCGCCTGCTCGCCGAGCGCGACCAGCCGCTGACGGCGCGCGAACGCGCGTACAACGAATCGATGCTGCGCGCGCGCGTGACCGCGCTGTGGCAGACCCGCATGCTGCGCGACTCGCGCCTGACGGTCGGCGACGAGATCGAGAACGCGCTGTCGTACTACCGCGCGACGTTCCTCGACGAACTGCCGGCGCTGTACGGCGACATCGAGGCCGCGCTCGCCGAGCACGGCCTGTCCGCGCGCGTGCCGGCGTTCTTCCAGATGGGCAGCTGGATCGGCGGCGATCGCGACGGCAACCCGAACGTGACCGCCCCGACGCTCGACGAAGCGATCACCCGCCAGGCCGCGGTGATCTTCGAACACTATCTGGAACAGGTGCACAAGCTCGGCGCCGAGCTGTCGGTGTCGAACCTGCTGGTCGGCGCGAACGACGCGGTGAAGGCCCTCGCGGCCGCATCGCCCGACCAGTCGCCGCACCGCGTCGACGAACCGTATCGCCGCGCGCTGATCGGCATCTACACGCGGCTCGCCGCGAGCGCACGCGTGCGCCTCGGCGAAGGCACGGTGCCGGTGCGCAGCGCGGGCCGCGGCGCACCGCCCGTGCGAGCGATTCCGTATGCGGATTCCGAAGCGTTCGTCGCCGACCTGAAGGTGTTGACCGCGTCGCTCGACGAACACCACGGCGCGTCGCTCGCCGCACCGCGCCTCACGCCGCTCGTGCGCGCGGCCGAGGTGTTCGGCTTCCACCTCGCGAGCATCGACCTGCGCCAGAGCTCGGACATCCACGAAGCCGTGGTCGCCGAGCTGTTCGCGCGTGCCGGCGTCGAAGCCGACTACGCGGCGCTCGCCGAGGAAGACAAGCTGCGCGTGCTGCTGGCCGCGCTCGCCGATCCGCGCCCGCTGCGCTCGCCGTACCTCGAATACTCGGCGCTCGCGCAGAGCGAGCTCGGCGTGTTCGAGAAGGCCCGCGAGGTGCGCGCGCAGTTCGGCGCGCGTGCGGTGCGCAACTACATCATCTCGCACACGGAAACCGTCAGCGACCTCGTCGAGGTGCTGCTGCTGCAGAAGGAAACGGGCCTGCTCGACGGTGTGCTCGGCAGCCATGCGAAGAACGGCCTGATGGTGATTCCGCTGTTCGAGACGATCCCCGACCTGCGCGACGCCGCACGCATCATGCGCGAATACTTCGCACTGCCGGGCGTCGACGCGGTGATCGCGCACCAGGGTGCCGAGCAGGAAGTGATGCTCGGCTACTCGGACAGCAACAAGGACGGCGGCTTCCTGACGTCGAACTGGGAGCTGTATCGCGCGGAACTCGCGCTCGTCGACCTGTTCCGAGAACGCAAGATTACGCTGCGCCTGTTTCACGGCCGCGGCGGCACGGTCGGCCGCGGGGGCGGCCCGACCTACCAGGCGATCCTGTCACAGCCGCCGGGCACCGTGAACGGCCAGATCCGCCTGACCGAACAGGGCGAGGTGATCGCGAGCAAATTCGCGAACCCCGAGATCGGCCGGCGCAACCTCGAGACGGTGGTCGCCGCGACGCTCGAGGCGTCGCTGCTGCCGCAATCGAACGCGCCCGCGCAGCTGCCCGCGTTCGAAGCCACGATGCAGACGCTGTCCGACGCCGCGATGGCGGCGTATCGCGCGCTCGTCTATGAAACGCCCGGCTTCACCGACTACTTCTTCTCGTCGACGCCGATCACCGAGATCGCCGAGCTGAACATCGGCAGCCGCCCGGCCTCGCGCAAGCTGCAGGATCCGAAAAACCGCAAGATCGAGGATCTCCGCGCGATTCCGTGGGGCTTCTCGTGGGGCCAGTGCCGGCTGTTGCTGACGGGCTGGTACGGCTTCGGCAGCGCGGTGAGCGCGTATCTCGACGGCGCGCAGGACGCGGCCGAGCGCACGAAGCGCGTCGCGCTGCTCAAGAAGATGAACAAGACCTGGCCGTTCTTCGCGAACCTGCTGTCGAACATGGACATGGTGCTTGCGAAGACCGATCTCGCCGTCGCGTCGCGCTACGCGCAGCTGGTCGCCGACCGCAAGCTGCGCAAGCACGTGTTCGAGCGGATCGTCGCGGAATGGGAGCGCACGTCGCAGGCGCTCGCGGAAATCACCGGGCACGAAGGCCGCCTCGCGACCAACCCGCTGCTCGCGCGCTCGATCAAGAACCGCTTCCCGTATCTCGATCCGCTGAACCACCTGCAGGTCGAGCTGATCAAGCGTCACCGCGCGGGCGACACGAACGCGCGGCTGCGCCGCGGGATTCACCTGACCATCAACGGGATCGCGGCCGGCCTGCGCAACACGGGCTGATCCGCGCGCGGCGCGGGCCTGCCCGGCGCCGCGCCGGCATCGCGAAACGAAAGCCGCGATACGCAATTCACGCGTATCGCGGCTTTTTTCATCGAGAGGCGAGAAGGCAACGGCCGACGCACCGCATGTTCACTGCGCGTCGATCAGCAACGCATCGTGCTCGAACGATCCATCCAGCTGCACCGCGTAGTAGCCGCGCACCTCGTCGGGCGCGTGCGCCCACAGCGCGCGGATGCCCGCGACACTGTCGGCCGGCGTGCGGATCCGCTCGACCCACGTATCGAAATCGATCGGCAGGCGCCAGCGGCTCTGCACGTGCGCGTCGAACCCGGCACCGCGGAACATCGCGAGCCATTCGTCGGCGCGGTAGTCGCGCACGTGCGATGCGTCGCGCAACACTTCCGCGGCCTGCAGATACGTGTCGAGCAGCGGATGGTCGTTGCCCGCGATGTCGATCATCAGCACGCGGCCGCCCGGCTTCAGCACGCGGCGTACCTCGGCGAGCGCCGCGCGCACGTCGTGCCAGTGATGCGCGCTCATCCGGCTGATCACCCAGTCGAAGGTGCCCGCGTCGAACGGCAGCCGCTCGGCCGGGCCCTGCTGCGTGCGGATGTTCGCGATCCCGCGCTCGCGCGCGGCGGCGTCAACGGTCGCAAGCATCGGCGCGGCGAGATCGTACGCGACCACGTCGCGCACGTGCGGTGCGACCGCGAAGCTCGCGTGGCCCGCGCCGCATCCGAGATCGAGCACCGCGGCGTCGCGCGTCGCGCGCACGGCGTCGGCCAGCGCCTGCAGATCGGCGCCCGTCGCATGGACCGTGCTCGTCAGGTAGGCGGCGGCCGTCGTGCCGAATGCGTCGGCGACCTGGTCGTGGTGTTTCATCGTGCGCTCCTTCTTTGGATGGGGTGCTCGCTGCCTGCCAGCGCGCGAATCGCTACAATAGGGCTGCGCTTGTACCAGTACAAGTTAAGCAGTTATTCTGGTATTTGTTACACCTGCCTGATCTCTGCCCCGATCTTCGTCGCGCCCCGGCGCCCCTTTTCATCAATTCAGTCGACTCAGTCGCTTCAGCCGTTTCCGCATGAACCAGCCGTCCTCCGCCCCCACCCCGCCCCTCGACGCGACGCCCGCCCGCGCACTCGGCGAATTCATCCGCGCGCACCGCGAACGGCTGTCGCCGCAGGCCGTCGGCCTGCCGCCCGGCCCGCGCCGCCGCACGCCGGGACTGCGGCGCGAGGAAGTCGCGCAGCTGTGCGGTGTCAGCCCGACCTGGTACACGTGGATCGAGCAGGGCCGCCCGGTGTCCGCGTCGGCCGATGCGCTCGCGCGGATCGCCGTCGCGCTGCAGTTGTCGAAGGCCGAGCGCGCGTACCTGTTCGAGCTGGCCGCGCAGCGCGATCCGGCCGAGCCCGACGTCGCGGCCGGCGACCTGCCGCCGACGCTCGCCGCAACCGTCGCCGCGATCGCCACGCCGGCGTACGTGCTCGACCGGCAATGGAACGCCCTCGCATGGAACGCGCCGGCCGCCGCGCTGTTCACGGGCTGGCTCGACGGCGAGCACGACCGCAACCTGCTGCGCTTCACGTTCATGGCGCCGGCCGCGCGCACGCTGATCGTCGACTGGGAAACCCGCGCGCGCCGGCTCGCGGCCGAATTCCGCGCCGACTCGATCCGCCACCTCGCCGACGCACCGACCCGCGCGCTGATCGACGCGCTGATGGCCGGCAGCGATGCATTCGCGCAGTACTGGGCGTCGCAGGACGTGTTCGAGCGCGAAGGCGGCCTGCGCGAATTCGACCATCCGACCGACGGCCGCCTCGTGTACCAGCAGATCACGCTGAAGCCCGCACACCGCGAGGACCTGAAGCTGGTCGTGCTCGTGCGCGACTAGGGCCCGTTCCCGCCAACGACGGGAACAGGCGCCACGGACGACCCGCGCCGGGGAGGGCCGGCCGCCAGTCCCGCGAATGCTAGAATTGCGGGATTCTCTCGGCGGCGCACGCCGCCCAACTCCCCTTCGAAGAATCGCCATGACGTCCCAACTGCACAAAAAGGGCGAGGCCTGGTCGGCCCGCTTCTCGGAACCGATGTCGGAGCTGGTCAAGCGCTACACGTCGTCGGTGTTTTTCGACAAGCGTCTCGCGCTCGTCGACATCGCCGGCTCGCTCGCGCACGCCAGCATGCTCGCGGCGCAGAAGATCATCAGCGCCGACGACCTCGCCGCGATCGAACGCGGGATGACGCAGATCAAGGGCGAGATCGAGCGCGGCGAATTCGAATGGCAGCTGGATCTCGAAGACGTCCACCTGAACATCGAGGCGCGCCTGACCGCGCTGATCGGCGACGCCGGCAAGCGCCTGCACACGGGCCGCTCGCGCAACGACCAGGTCGCGACCGACATCCGTCTGTGGCTGCGCGGCGAGATCGACCGCATCGGCGGCCTGCTGAACGACCTGCGCGGCGCGCTGATCGACCTCGCGGAACAGAACGCGGACACGATCATGCCGGGCTTCACGCACCTGCAGGTCGCGCAGCCGGTCACGTTCGGCCACCACCTGCTCGCGTACGTGGAGATGTTCACGCGCGACGCCGAGCGCATGCGCGACTGCCGCACCCGCGTGAACCGCCTGCCGCTCGGCGCGGCCGCGCTCGCCGGCACCAGCTATCCGATCGACCGTCACGCGGTGGCGAAGACGCTCGGCTTCGACGGCATCTGCGCGAACTCGCTCGATGCGGTGTCCGATCGCGACTTCGCGATCGAATTCACGGCGGCATCCGCGCTCGTGATGACGCACGTGTCGCGTTTCTCGGAAGAACTCGTGCTGTGGATGAGCCCGCGCGTCGGCTTCATCGACATCGCCGACCGCTTCTGCACCGGCAGCTCGATCATGCCGCAGAAAAAGAACCCGGACGTGCCCGAGCTCGCGCGCGGCAAGACGGGCCGCGTGAACGGCCACCTGATGGCGCTCCTCACGCTGATGAAGGGCCAGCCGCTCGCGTACAACAAGGACAACCAGGAAGACAAGGAACCGCTGTTCGACACGGTCGACACCGTCGCCGACACGCTGCGGATCTTCGCCGAGATGGTCGCGGGCATCACCGTGAAGCCGGACGCAATGCGCGCGGCCGCGCTGCAGGGCTTCTCGACCGCCACCGACCTCGCCGACTACCTCGTGAAGCGCGGGCTGCCGTTCCGCGATGCGCACGAAGCCGTCGCGCACGCGGTGCGGATCTGCGACGATCGGGGGATCGACCTTGCCGACCTGACGCTCGACGAAATGAAGCAGGAACTGCCGAACGTCGCGCACCTGATCGGCGACGACGTGTTCGGCTACCTGACGCTCGAAGGGTCGGTCGCCAGCCGCAACCACCCGGGCGGCACCGCGCCCGATCAAGTGCGTGCGGCGATCAAGGCCGCCCGCGCCGCGCTCGGCAAGTAAGCCTGCCGTCACGGGCGGCCGCCGCGCCGCCCGATGCCCTCCCCGCTTCCCGGATACCGCCGATGACCTTCTCCGCCGCGCTCTTCGACATGGACGGCCTGCTCGTCGATTCCGAGCGGACCATCATGAACACGTGGATCGACGTGTCGAACGCACACGGCGTCGTGCTGACCGAGATCGATTACCTGCAGATCGTCGGCCGCTCGTTCGCCGAAGGCCAGGTGATTCTCGCGCGGCTGATCGGCGACACCGACACGTTCGACGCCGTGCGCATCCGCGTGCGCGAACAGCTCGCCGCGCCCGAACCCCATCCGAAGTTTCCGCTGAAGTCCGGCGCCCTGGCGCTGCTCGAGACGCTCGCGCAGGCCGGCATCCCGTGCGCGGTCGCGTCGTCGTCCGCGCGCGACGTGATCCGTGCGCGGCTCGACGCGGTCGGCGTGCTGCCGTTCTTCCGCGCGATCGCGGGTGGCGATGAAGTCGCGCGTGGCAAGCCCGACCCGGCCGTGTACCGGCTCGCGGCCGAACGCCTTGGCGTGCCGGCGCACGCGTGCGTCGCGTTCGAGGACAGCGACTTCGGCGCGCAGTCGGCCGCCGGCGCCGGCGCATCGGTCGTCACCGTGCCCGACCTGAAGGCGCCGACGCCCGAGATCGTCGCGCTGAGCCTGCACGTGCTCGCGTCGCTCGACGACGCGGTCGCGCTCGTGCCGTCGTGGTTCGGCCGTCTGGACACGCAGCAGCCCGCGTAAGCGCCACGCCACATGCAAACGGGCACCCTCGGGTGCCCGTTTTGCGTTGCCGCGCCGGATGACCGGCATCGCGGCGATCGTCAGTTGTTGCCGGCCGTCTCCGACAGCCGCTTCATCGTCGCGATGCGCGCGCCGATCAGGTCGACGCGTCCGTCCTCGCCGACGAGCGGCGCCGTCGCATCGCTGAACGCCACCCACGCGCGTTGCGCGCGCACGAGCGTCGCGGCCGAATGCGCGGGCATCTTGCGACGCAGCTTCTGGTAATAGCGATTCAAATCGAACAGCGCGTGCTCGCACGCGGCATCCTGCACGCACGGCCGCACGCGGCGGATCGCCGGATCGCGCGGCGCGTTCGCCGGCTTGCCGCCGGCTGCCGCTGCAGCGGCAGGCGCCGCGACCGCACCGCCCTGGGTACCGCCCTGCGCACCACTCGTGGCCGCCACCGGCACGGCGGCAGGCGGCGGCGCATAGCGGTCGGCCGCCGCGCGCAGCGCCAACGCGCGATCGCGCACCGGCTGCAGCTGCATATCGGCGCTCGACATCGCGTACGACGTGCCGCGCGTCGTGTCGTACACGGCCTTCAGCAGATGAATTTCATCCTTGCGCCACGTGACCCAGCGGCGCTGGCTGTCCTGCCAGCCGCGCTTCGCGTCGGCCGGCGCGTCGTTCGACAGGCGCTGATACGCGCCGTCCACCACCGTCTGCCACTGCTGCTGCGCCTCGCCCATGCACTGGATCTGGCCGGCCGTCGACGACCGGTCGCGCCGCGCGAGACACTGCCGCATCGCGACGTCGATCGGGTCGGCCGCCGCCACTTCCGCATGCGCGACGTTCTGCCCCGCCGGCCCTGCCGACCAGCTCGCCCAGACGACGAGCGCGGCCAGCGCCGCGCGCATCGTCGTCCGGATTCGTCCCTGCGTCGCCATCAGTCGCGCACGCAGTCGACGAAGTACTCGACGCGGCCGTTCACCTCTTCCGCGACGAGGCCGTGGATGTCGGTGTGGAAGCCCGGGAAGCGCTCGTTGAAGTCGCGCGCGAACCGCAGGTAGTTCACGATCGTCTTGTTGAAGCGCTCGCCCGGGATCAGCAGCGGAATGCCCGGCGGGTACGGCGTCAGCAGGATGCTCGTCACGCGGCCTTCGAGCTCGTCGAGCGGCACGCGGTCGATCTTGCGGTGCGCGAGCTTCGCGAACGCGTCCGACGGCTTCATCGCCGGCTCCATGTCCGACAGGTACATCTCCGTCGTCAGGCGCGCGATGTCGTTCGCACGGTACACGTCGTGGATCTGCGTGCACAGGTCGCGCAGGCCGACGCGCTCGTAGCGCGGATGCTGCGCGACGAATTCCGGCAGCACGCGCCACAGCGGCTGGTTGTTGTCGTAGTCGTCCTTGAACTGCTGCAGCTCGGTCACCATCGAGTTCCAGCGGCCCTTCGTGATGCCGATCGTGAACATGATGAAGAACGAGTACAGGCCGGTCTTCTCGACGATGATCCCGTGCTCGGCCAGGTACTTCGTGACGATCGCGGCCGGAATGCCCGTCTCGCCGAACTCGCCGTCGACGTCGAGCCCCGGCGTGATGATCGTCGCCTTGATCGGGTCGAGCATGTTGAAGCCTTCCGCCAGCGGGCCGAAGCCGTGCCAGTGGTCGTTCGGCTTCAGCATCCAGTCGTCGCGCGAGCCGATGCCTTCTTCCGACAGGTCGTCCGGACCCCACACGCTGAAGAACCAGTCGTCGCCGTACTCGGCGTCGACCTTGCGCATCGCGCGGCGGAAGTCGATCGCCTCGGCGATCGATTCCTCGACGAGCGCGGTGCCGCCCGGCGGCTCCATCATCGCGGCCGCGACGTCGCACGACGCGATGATCGCGTACTGCGGGCTCGTCGACGTGTGCATCAGGTACGCCTCGTTGAAGCGATGCTTGTCGAACGTGCGGTTCTCCGAATCCTGCACGACGATCTGCGACGCCTGCGAGATGCCCGCGAGCAGCTTGTGCGTCGAGTGCGTCGCGAACACGAGCGCGCCCGTGCGCGGACGGCCGTCGCCGATCGCGTGCATGTCGCGGTAGAAATCGTGGAACGTCGCGTGCGGCAGCCACGCTTCGTCGAAGTGCAGCGTGTCGAGCAGGTCGCCGAGCAGGTCCTTGATCATCTCGACGTTGTAGACGACGCCGTCGTACGTGCTCTGCGTGATCGTCAGGATGCGCGGCTTCATCTCCGGGTTCTGGCGCATCGCCTCGCGCGCGAACGGGTTCGCCTCGATCTTCTTGCGGATGTTCTCCGGCTTGAATTCGTCGCGCGGGATCGGGCCGATGATGCCGAAGTGGTTGCGCGTCGGCGTGAGGAACACCGGAATCGCGCCCGTCATCGTGATCGCGTGCAGGATCGACTTGTGGCAGTTGCGGTCGACCAGCACGATGTCGCCGGGCGCGACCGTCGCGTGCCAGACGATCTTGTTCGACGTCGACGTGCCGTTGGTCACGAAGAACAGGTGGTCCGCGCTGAAGATGCGCGCCGCATTGCGCTCGGATGCCGCGACCGGGCCCGTGTGATCGAGCAGCTGGCCGAGTTCGTCGACCGCGTTGCAGACGTCGGCGCGCAGCATGTTCTCGCCGAAGAACTGGTGGAACATCTGGCCGAGCGGGTTCTTCAGGAACGCGACGCCGCCCGAGTGGCCCGGGCAGTGCCACGAGTACGAGCCTTCGTCCGCGTACTTCACCAGTTCCTTGAAGAACGGCGGCGCGAGCGAGTCGAGGTAGACCTTCGCCTCGCGGATGATGTGGCGCGCGACGAACTCCGGCGTGTCCTCGAACATGTGGATGAAGCCATGCAGTTCGCGCAGGATGTCGTTCGGCAGGTGCCGCGACGTACGCGTCTCGCCGTACAGGAAGATCGGGATGTCCGCGTTGCGGCGGCGCACTTCGGTAACGAACGCGCGCAGCTCGATGATCGCGGTCGCGAGTTCGGGCAGCTCGCCGTCCGGGCCCGTTTCGCCGAGCATGAGTTCGTCGTCGTCGATCGACAGGATGAAGCACGACGCGCGGCTCGACTGCTGCGCGAACGACGTCAGATCACCGTAGCTCGTGAGGCCGAGGACTTCGACGCCCTCCTTCTCGATCGCTTCGGCCAACGCCCGGATGCCGGAGCCCGAGATGTTCTCGGAGCGGAAATCTTCGTCGATGATGACGACGGGAAAACGAAACTTCATGGGCGATTCTCCAAAAAGAACGACCGCGGCGCGTCACACGCAGCGGTCACCCGGAAACTGGTGAGACGTTATGCAACCAGATCAGGTTTTCGGCAGCGTGACACCGCGCTGACCCTGATACTTGCCGCCGCGATCGGCGTACGACACGTCGCACACTTCGTCGCTTTCGAAGAACAGCACCTGCGCGACACCTTCGTTCGCGTAGATCTTCGCGGGCAGCGGCGTGGTATTCGAGAATTCCAGCGTGACGTAGCCTTCCCACTCGGGTTCGAACGGCGTCACGTTGACGATGATCCCGCAGCGCGCGTACGTCGACTTGCCGAGGCAGACGGTCAGCACGGTGCGCGGGATGCGGAAATATTCGACGGTGCGGGCCAGCGCGAACGAATTCGGCGGGATGATGCACACGTCGCCCTTGAAATCGACAAACGAACCCTCGTCGAAGTTCTTCGGATCGACAATCGTCGAGTTGATGTTCGTGAAGATCTTGAATTCGTCCGCGCATCGGATGTCGTAGCCGTAGCTCGACGTGCCGTAGCTGACGATCCTGCGACCGTCCTCGGACGCGCGAACCTGATCGGGCACGAACGGCTCGATCATCTTGTGTTCTTCGGCCATGCGCCGAATCCACTTGTCGGACTTGATGCTCATGCTTGCCTCCGCCGGGCCGTCCCAAAGAGGCTGGCCGTCCCCTCGGGGGACAGCGAACAAAGTGAGCGTTGGGGTCGTTTCATATCGGTGCGCCAGGAAACGCTGCTGACAATCAGGAAGGGCCGCTCGCGACGCGACGACCCGGAAAGGCGCACATTTTACGCGATCATCGGCTCGCGCACGCGGCGGCCGTCAACGGATCACGCCGCAGGCGAGCGCGGGCCCCGCGCCATGCTGCGGAAACGCGGGATCGCCCGGATCGCGGTGCACCAGCGCCGAGCGGTTCAGCGCGGAGCGCACGCCGTCGAGGGCCAGATCGGGAGCGACGATGAAACCGGTCGCGACGCCGTTCGCATCCGCATGGATGTTGCCTAGATCGCCGGCGACGCGCGCGCCCGCGCGCAGCCGGTCGGCGGCCGGCGCGAACACCTGGCCGGCGCTCGAGCCGTCGCCCGCGTTGCAGTCGCCGCGCTCGTGCACCTGCAGTGCGTGATCGCTGTTCGGCGGCAGGCCGACCAGGTTGTACGTGACCTGGACGCCGTCCGGACGTTCGACGAACGTCACCGCGCCGCGTGCCTGCGCGCCGACGGTCGGTTGCAGCTGCGCGTCGGCGCGCTTTTCGTGCGACGAGGAAAAAGAGGTACAGCCGGCCAGGAGGCCCAGCGCGGCGGCGGCCAGCAGCGCGCGCCGCGCGCGGCCGGCGCGCACGCCGTGATGTCGTTGGTTCATTCGATCCTCATGCCGGCTGGCGGCCGTTGACACGGCGGCCATGCCGGGCGGGTAAAGGGACCCGGGAAAAGTCGCCATGATACCGCGCCTCGCGGCGCCGTAAACAGCGTGAGGCCCCGCCCCGCAAGGGTTTTACGTATTTTGAACAACGATCGACGGGAACTTCGACGTCATGTCGCGCGCGCGCTCGGCGATCGCCAGCGCGACCCCGCGCGCGATGTCGCGGTAGCGCCGCGCCAGCGCGCCGTCCGGTTCGGCCGCGACCGTCGGCGTGCCGCTGTCGGCGCGCTCGCGGATCGCGATGTCGAGCGGCAGGCTGCCGAGCACGTTCACGCCGTAGTCCTGCGCCATCCGCTCGGCGCCACCCACGCCGAAGATGTGCTCTTCGTGACCGCAGTTCGAGCAGACGTGGATGCTCATGTTCTCGACGATACCGAGGATCGGAATCCCGACCTTCTCGAACATCTTCAGGCCCTTCTTCGCGTCGAGCAGCGCGATGTCCTGCGGCGTCGTCACGATCACGGCGCCCGTCACCGGCACGCGCTGCGCGAGCGTGAGCTGGATGTCGCCCGTGCCCGGCGGCATGTCGACGATCAGGTAGTCGAGCTCGTGCCAGTTGGTCTGGCGCAGCAGCTGCTCGAGCGCCGACGTCGCCATCGGGCCGCGCCACACCATTGGGTTGTCTTCCTCGATCAGGAAGCCGATCGAGTTCGCCTGCAGCCCGTGACCGACCAGCGGGTTCATCGACTGGTTGTCGGGCGACTCGGGCCGCTGGCCGTGAATGCCGAGCATGGTCGGCAGCGACGGACCGTAGATGTCGGCGTCGAGAATGCCGACCGACGCGCCTTCCGCGGCGAGCGCGAGCGCGAGGTTGACGGCCGTCGTGCTCTTGCCAACGCCACCCTTGCCCGACGCGACCGCGACGATGTTCTTCACGTTCGGCAACAGCTTCACGCCGCGCTGCACCGTGTGCGCGACGATCTCCTGCGACACGGCGACGCGTGCATCGCGCACGCCCGGCACGGCCTTCAGCGCATCGGCGATACGCGCCCGCACGTCGTCGTGCTGGCTGCGCGCCGGATAGCCGAGCACCACGTCGACCGCCACGGCGTCGCCGTCGATCGCGACGTTGCGCGCGCCCTTGTTCGCCGCGTACGGACGGCCGGTATTGGGGTCGACGACAGCCGCCAGTGCGGCGTCGACTTGTGCCCGGTCAATGCTCATCGAAACTCCGTGAAAACGTTTTTTTCGCGCGCGAACGTCAAAAAATATCAAATAACGCTGCGAAAATCGGGAAAAGTGAAAGAATCTGTTGCACGCCATTGCGCGAACGCGCGCGGCGGAGCAATCTTCGCGTGCGGCATGCTATGGGGCCAAATCGGCCACCAACCGCCTATATTGTAGAGGCTGACGCGTCACCCTGTCCGGAACAGCCACGCCGGCGAACAGGGCATGCGGCCGCCTCGGCGGCTGCCGCGGGCACGGGCCTGCCCTCCTTTTTCGGGCGTCCGTGCAGGGAGCCGTAACTGTTGTTTGTCATCGTTGTCGACTCGTTCAACCAAGAGAGGAATCCAAGATGAACATGAAAATCGCGACCCGCTTGTCCGTCTTCGCATTGGCCGGCGCGCTGCTGGCAGGCTGCGCCACGCAGCAAGGCAACAACACGGCCGTCGGTACCGGCACGGGCGCAGCGCTCGGCGCAGGCATCGGCGCGCTGGCGGGCGGCGGCAAGGGCGCGGCGATCGGCGCGGGCGTCGGCGCACTGGTGGGCGGTGTGACGGGTTACAACTGGCAAGCGATCAAGAACAAGCTCGCGCCGTCGGCAGCCAAGACGGGTACGCAGGTGACCGAGCAGCCGGACGGCTCGCTGAAGCTGAACGTGCCGAGCTCGGTGACGTTCGCGACGAACCAGTACGCGATCACGCCGGCCTTCACGCCGCTGCTGAACGACCTGGCGACGACCCTGAACCAGAACCCGCAAGTGACGGCATCCGTCGTCGGCTACACGGACAGCACGGGCTCGGCACAGCTGAACCAGACGCTGTCGCAGAACCGTGCGCAGAGCGTCGTGAACGCGCTCGTGCAGCGCGGCGTCGCCGGCGGCCGCCTGGCGGCACAGGGCATGGGCCCGTCGAACCCGATCGCGGATAACGCGACCGAAGCCGGCCGCGCGCAAAACCGTCGCGTCGAGATCTACCTGCGCGCAGCACAGCAGTAAGCATCGCCACGAGAGGAAACGGGGCCGCGCGCCTGGCGCACGACCCCGCCGCACAAGGCTTCCAGCGGGATCCGTAACAAATCGAAAAAAATTTCGAACTTCTGTCGCGACCCGCGGTCTCTCTTTACGGTACGCGGCTGGCGCTGCCGGCGCGTCACCATTCTCCTCTTGTCGTTGTTGCTCCGGGGCCGAATCCGCCCCGGTTTTTTTTGCCCGGAATTCGCATGCTGCGCCGCAGCATCACACCGCCGCGCACACCGCCCCGGCGGTCCCGCCCCTCCCGGCGCCCGATCCATGGCGCCCGCCCCGACTGACCTGCCCGCGCCCCTGCTAGAATCGCAGTTTCCGTCGTTTCCGCCGTTCTTCTACAGACCCTATGTCCGCATCCGACCTCACTTCCGTGCAGGCCGCGGCGCCGCAAGGCAGCCGCCAGATCCTCGTTACGTCCGCACTGCCCTATGCCAACGGCCAGATCCACATCGGCCACCTGGTCGAGTACATCCAGACCGACATCTGGGTGCGGACGCTGCGAATGCACGGTCACGAGGTCTACTACATCGGCGCCGACGACACGCACGGCACGCCGGTCATGCTGCGCGCGGAGAAGGAAGGCCTCACGCCGAAGCAGCTGATCGACCGCGTGTGGACCGAGCACAAGCGCGACTTCGACAGCTTCGGCGTGTCGTTCGACAACTTCTACTCGACCGACTCGGACGAGAACCGCGTGCTGAGCGAGAAGATCTACCTCGCGCTGAAGGAAAACGACCTGATCGCCGAGCGCGAGATCGAGCAGGCGTACGACCCCGTCAAGGAAATGTTCCTGCCGGACCGCTTCATCAAGGGCGAATGCCCGAAGTGCCACGCGAAGGACCAGTACGGCGACAACTGCGAAGTGTGTGGTTCGACCTACCTGCCGACCGAGCTGCTGAACCCGTACTCGGTCGTGTCCGGTGCGACGCCGGTGCGCAAGACGTCGACGCACTACTTCTTCCGCCTGTCGGACCCGCGCTGCGAGTCGTTCCTGCGCGAATGGGTCAGCGGCCTCGCGCAGCCCGAAGCCACCAACAAGATGCGCGAATGGCTCGGCGACGCCGGTGAAGCCAGGCTCGCCGACTGGGACATCTCGCGCGACGCGCCGTACTTCGGCTTCGAGATCCCGGGCGCGCCCGGCAAGTACTTCTACGTGTGGCTCGACGCGCCGGTCGGCTACTACGCGAGCTTCAAGAACCTGTGCGACCGCCAGGGCATCGCCTTCGACGCGTGGATCCGTGCGGGCTCGACCGCCGAGCAGTACCACTTCATCGGCAAGGACATCCTGTATTTCCATACGCTGTTCTGGCCGGCGATGCTCGAGTTCTCGGGCCATCGCACGCCGACCAACGTGTTCGCGCACGGCTTCCTGACGGTCGACGGCGCGAAGATGTCGAAGTCGCGCGGCACGTTCATCACCGCGCAGAGCTACATCGACACGGGCCTGAACCCCGAATGGCTGCGCTACTACTTCGCCGCGAAGCTGAACGCGACGATGGAAGACATCGACCTGAACCTCGACGACTTCCAGGCGCGCGTGAACAGCGACCTCGTCGGCAAGTACGTGAACATCGCAAGCCGCGCGGCCGGCTTCCTGATCAAGCGTTTCGACGGCCGCGTGCAGGACAGCGCGATGAACCATCCGCTCGTCGCGACGCTGCGCGATGCGATTCCCGCGATCGCCGCGCACTACGAAGCGCGCGAATACAGCCGCGCGCTGCGCCAGACGATGGAACTCGCGGACGAAGTGAACGCGTACGTCGACGGCGCGAAGCCGTGGGAACTCGCGAAGGATCCGGCCAATGCGGTCGCGCTGCACGAAACCTGCAGCGTGAGCCTCGAGGCATTCCGCCTGCTGTCGCTCGCGCTGAAGCCGGTGATGCCGCGCGTGGCCGAAGCCGTCGAGGCCTTCTTCGGGATCGCGCCGCTCACGTGGGCCGACGCCGCGAAGCCGCTGTCGTCCGCGCAGCCGATCAAGGCGTACCAGCACCTGATGACGCGGGTCGATCCGAAGCAGATCGACGCGCTGCTCGCCGCGAACCGCGATTCGCTGCAGGCCGAGGCCGCCGGCGCCGCTGCCGCGGGGGCGACCGCCGCCAACGCCGCGAAGGAAGGGAAGAATGCCAAGACGAACGCGAAGGCCGCCGCCGCGAACGGTGCCGACGACGGTCCGATCTCGATCGACGATTTCGCGAAGGTCGACCTGCGCATCGCGAAGATCGTCGCGTGCCAGGCCGTCGAAGGCTCGGACAAGCTGCTGCAGCTCACGCTCGACATCGGCGAGGAAAAGACCCGCAACGTGTTCTCGGGCATCAAGTCCGCGTACCAGCCCGAGCAGCTCGTCGGCAAGCTGACGGTGATGGTCGCGAACCTCGCGCCGCGCAAGATGAAGTTCGGGCTATCCGAAGGGATGGTGCTCGCTGCGTCGGCTGCCGACGAGAAGGCCGAGCCGGGCCTCTACATCCTCGAGCCGCACAGCGGCGCGAAGCCCGGCATGCGCGTGAAGTAAGCAGCACACGCCGCCGCTTGAGCACGAAAGCCCCGCACGATGCGTGCGGGGCTTTTTTTGCGGTTGCGCCACGGGCCAGGCGACCGGCCATGCAGGCCGGGGCAACGCGTTCGATACGCGCGGGTTGCGCGCCGCCATCACCGTTGCCCGAACCAGCGATCGAAGCGCCGCGTGTAGTTCAGGTCGACGCCCTGGAACGTGCCGCCATACGCGGACACCGCCCAGAAGCGCGTCAGGTTGATCGTCGCCTTGAACGCGTTGCTCGCCGATTGCAGTCCTTGCTCGTAGCCGAGCACGAAGCGCTCGTTGATCGCCTTCGAGATCTGCACGACCTGCGGATCGGTCAGGCCGACGTCGCTGCGGCCGATCGAGAATTCGTCGAGGCCGATGCTCTGCGCGACGCGCTTGCCGGTCGCGCTGCCGAGCAGCGCGAGCGCGGCAGTCATCGCGTTCTGCTGGCCGACGTTGTTGCCCTGGTCGGTGCCGTGCCCGAACAGCAGCCACGACAGCTTCTCGTTGTCGGTGACGTTCGGCTCGGACACGAGCTTGACCGTCGGCGACTGGATCGTGCCGATGACCTGCACACCCGCCTCGACTTCCTGGTTGCGCCGCATCGCGAGGATGTTGATGCCCGGGTTCGACACCGGGCCGTTGAACGTGAAGAAACCGTTCTCCACCGCGAGCTTGCGGCCGAACGACGTGTACGTCGACCCTTCCGTCACGCGCACGTTGCCGACCGCGCGCAGCGGCACGCCCGGCGCGCTCATCACCGTGATCGTGCCGCGCAGCCCGAGGTCCGCGCCGTGGCCCTTGAAGCGGAAGTTGTTGCCAAGGCCGATGTCGATGTTCGCGCGCGGCGCGAGCGACGGCGCCGGCTTGTCCTCGACCTTCTGCGGCTTCGCGGCCGCGGTACCCGTCTGCACGTCGCCGCGCACCGTGCTGTCCGGGCGCACGATCACGACATCGTCGGACAAGTGCGGCGCCGCGTCCTCCGGCAGGTCGAACAGCGCGCGGTCGACGACGAACTTGCCGTCGATCGACAGCGCGCCGCGCGGCCCGTCGTTCGCGACGGTCGCCTTGCCCGACAGCGACAGCTTGCGGTCCGGCGCCGCGAACAGCTCGAGCTTGTCCGCGACGATGCTCGCGGTCAGGTCCGGCGCCTCGCCGTCGAGACGCACGCGGCCGATCGCGCGCAGCGTGCCGTCGCCGCCGTGGAACTCGACCTGCTGGAATTCGACGAGGTTCTCCGCGAGCTTCACGCGCACGATGCCGTCCTTCAGCTGCACGCCCTGGTCGACGAGCGTCGCGGACAGATCGTCGCCCGTCAGCATCCCCGACACGTTCGGCTTCACCGGCGTGCCCGCGATCGTCAGGTGCAGCGCGGCGCGCCCGCCGAGCAGGTAGCTCGGCCCGAACAGGTTGCCGGTCGCCTTCAGCGACGGGATGTCGGCGTCGATGCGGCCCGACAGCGGGCCGTCGTCGACGACGCCGAACACGCCGTCGCGCAGCGCGAACGGCACGGTGACGTTCGCGTCGAGCGTGCCGACCCGGTTCGCCTTCGCGAGCGCCACCACGTTGAGCCGGTTGCCGGGTGCAAAGCTCGCGCGCGCGGACAGGTCGGTCAGCCCGAGCGAGGCGATGCCGCGCCCGGACTCGATCGTCACGTCGCCGCCGCGCCGCTTCACCTGCACGTAGCCCGTCGCGTTCGCGCCGAGCGAGAAATCCCAGTCGGCATCGAGCACGACGTCGGTGCGCACCGGCGGCCGCTGGCCGGTCAGTTCCTGGCGGATCTCGAGGAAGCGCGCGACCGATGCGTTGCGCACGGAGCCTGCCGAGCGCATCTGGCCGTGATCGAACACGAACGATTTCAGGTCGATCGCCGCGCCTTCGAGCGTGAGCCGCGTCGCGCCGAGCGTCACGCGGCCGGCGCCGGCCGACACGGTGAGCGGCGCCTGCAGCGCCACCGCCGGCGTGCCGCGGTTCGCGAGGCGCGTGACGGTGCCGTCCCAGCGCATCCCGTCGCGATTCTCGACCACGCCGCCGTTCGCCGCGAGCGTGAGATCGATCACGCGGCCGCCGGCCGTCCCGATCGCCGATGCGTCGAGCGTGTGCTTCGCGCGCGTGCCGTCGAGGTTCGCGCGCAGCGATTTCAGTTGCAGCGAGCCGAGTGCGATGTCGGTCGCGTCGGCCGTGAACACGAGCGCGCCGTGCGCGCCGTCGCGGATGTCGGCGCGGCCCTGCGCGGCACCGATCCGGTTCGAGCCGACCACGACGTGCTGGGCCTTGTAGGTGGCCGTCACGTTCGGATGCGCGAAGCTGCCGGTCAGCTCGCCCTGCGCCTGCACGAGCCCCTGCACGCCGAAGCCGAGCCGGTCGAGTTCCGGCGCGTCGATGACGAAGCGCAGCCGGTCGCCCGGCGCGCCGAAACTGCCGCGCAGGTCGACGTGGTTGCCCGCGATCGACAGGGTCGCGTTGCTCGGCAGGATCCGCGTGCCGGCGAGTTGCACGACGCCGGCGCCGGTCAGCGGCACGCCGTCGTACAGGCTGTCGCCAAGCTTGAAGGTCGCCTTCGTCGACACCTGCGGCGCGAACGCGCCGGATGCCGTCAGCGTGCCCGACACGCGCGTCTCGCCGCGCCTGGCCGGCGCTTTGGCCGCTGCCTTGGCCGCTGCCTTCGCCGTTGTTGCGGCCGGCTTGCCGCCGCCCGCGCTCGGCGCCTTCATCGCGGCGAGCAGCAGCGGATCGAACGCGGTCAGCGTCGCCTTCGCGTCGTAGCTCGAGTGCGCGTCGTGACGGAACACGCCGGTCAGGTCGATGCGGCCCTTGCCCGCCGTCACGCGTGCGTCGGTCAGCACCGTCTGCTGGGGCGTCAGCGCGACCTTCGCACGCGCGCCGAGCGCGAGCTTCGGATCGTTCAGGTTGAAGTCGACGGTCGTCACGTCGCCGGCGAGCGTCACGCCGAGCGGGCCGCCGAGGCGCATCGGCCGCAACTCGGCGACGAATGCATTGAGGTCGAGATTCGCGACCTTCAGGTCGAAGCGGCCCTTGCCACCGGTCAGCGTGCCGTTGCCGGTCACGCTGCCGTCCCGGATCAGTTTCAGCGCGAGGCCGTCGATCCGCTGCGCGTGCGCGTCGAGATTGACGGTCGCACGCGCGTCGACGACCGGCAGCAGGTGCTCGCCGAGCGTGCCGGGTTTCGCGTTGACGATCGACACCGGGCCGGTCACCGCGAATCCCTTCGGTGCGGCGCCGGCCGGCGCGGTCACGGGCGCCAGCTCCGCGCGCACCGCGAGGTCGGCGGCCGGCGCGCCCGGCGAAAACGCCTGCGGGTTCACGTGATCGAACGCGAGCGACGCGCGCGTGAGCGGTACCGCGCCGAACGGCGCGGCCTCGACGTGCGCGCGGCCATTCAGCTTCATTCCGCTCGCGGCGACGTCGGCGACGAGCGCCTCGAGCGAACCCGATACGTTCGCGCTCGCGTTGACCGGTTCGTCGGCGAGCTTGCCGACGTAGGTCGCGTTGCCCGTCAGCGCGAACGGCTTCACGCCGTCGAGCTTCGCGCGCGCGGTCAGCGCGCCGTACGGCGTGTCGACGCCGTCGAGCGCGAGTTCATGGTGACGGCCGTCGCTGCGGCCGTTCAGCGCGAGATGGTCGAGCTGCGTCGTCGAGCCGCCTTCGTGGATCGCCAGGTGATCGACGCGCAGGTCGTCGATCCGCAACTGCAGCGGCAGGCTCAGGTCCTGCGGCGTCGTGGCCGGCGTCGACGGCCCCGGCGCGACCCGCACGTCGATCGTGCCCGCACGCAGGTAAGCGACCGACAGCCGCCACGGCGCGCGGGTCAGCGCCCAGCGGCCGTCGAGCCGGTCGATCCGCACTTCGGTGCCGGTGCCGCCGGGGCTCGTCCACGCGAAGCCGCGCAGCCGCACGCCCGTCGCGAGCGCGCCGCCGTCCAGCGTGCCCGTCAGCCGGCCGCCCAGCACGCGCACGGCCGTTTGCCACGCGAGCCGCGTGCCGTGCTCGGTCGTCACCGCGGCCAGCACGAGCCCGGCCGCCAGCACGACGAGCAGCGCGACCGTCGCGAGCGTCCACGCGACGAAACGCCCGATGCGCGCGACGGACCCACGGCGCGGCGCACGCGATGGCTCGTCGGGCGCGCCGTCGGGCGAGTCCGGATCGTGAGGCGGCGGCGTGTCGTTCGGGTCCTTCGTCATGCGGTTCGTCGTGGCTCGGGCAATAAGGTCAGAAAGCGATGCCGAGCGTCAGGTACGGGCGCACGCTGTGGTTGCGCAGTCCGTACGCGACGTCGACGTTGATCGGGCCGACGGGGCTGCGCCAGCGCGCGCCGATGCCGACGCCCGGGTAGAACACGCGCTCGCCCCACGCATCGGTCGCGGTGCCAATGTCGAAGAAGGTCGCGGCGCCCCAGTCGCGGTTGAACCAGTGCTGGTATTCGGCCGTACCCGTCATCAGGTACTTGGTCGGCAGCACGGAGCCGTCGACGCTGTTGCCGATGCTCTGGTAACCGTAGCCGCGCACCGAGTTCGAGCCGCCCGCGCGGAACAGCAGCGACGCCGGCACGCCGGTCGAGCTGCCGCTCGTGAACACGCCGCCGAGCTCCGCGCGAAACACGAACAGGTCGCGCCGGCCGATCGGCACGTACTGCTGGCCACGCGCGTAACCGCGGATGAAGGTCTGGTCGGTCAGCACGCCCTTGATCGCGAAACCGGCCTCCGCGTGGATCAGGTTGCCCGAGCGCGGGAACAGCGGATCGTCGACGTTGCGGCGCGTCCATGCCCACTGCGGCACCAGCGCGCGGCTCGTGGTCGGGCCCGCGCCGTTCTGGTCGAGCCGGTCCTGGTAGAACATCAGCGAGTACGCGTAGTCGATGAACTGACCGGTGCGCGTGCGCTGCACGCCGACCCGCGCGCTGTAGATGCGCGTGTCCGACACGTTGGTGTTCGTGTACGACGCGAGCACGCTGTTGGTCCACCCTTTCGCGCCGGGCGGCATCGACAGCTGGACTTGGCCGTACTGCTGGATCTGGTCGACCCGGCCCGACACGGTGAGCGGCCACGCGGCGCCGAACGTGTCGAGGTACGTGTAGGAGCCCTGCACGTGCGGGCCCGTATCGGTCGCGTAGCCGATGCCGCCGCGAATGCTGTTGTACGGGAACTCGCTGACCTTCACGTGCACGGGCGTGCGCTCGGGCTTCGCCGTATCGTCGCCGACGTCGATCGCGACGCTCGCGTAGTACGGCGTGTTCTGCAGCTGCCGCTGCAGCTCGGTGATCCGCCGCACGTCGTAGATCTCGCCTTCCGACAGCGGATTGACGTTCGTGACGATCCTCTCCGGATAGCGGCGCACGCCGTCGACGTCGACCTTGCCTATCGTAAACGTCGGGCCGCTGTCGAACGTGACGGCCAGCGTCGCGCGCTGCGTGCGCGGATCGATGCGCGCCTCCGACGACGTGATCTTCGCACCCAGGTAGCGGCGCGACTGCAGTTGCTTGAGCGCGGCCCCCTTCGCGCCGTCCCAGTCGGACTGCGTGAACGGGTCGCCCGGCTTCAGCGAGAACGCGAAGCGGGTCGCGGCCTCCTGCTTCGGATCCTCGGTGCCGACCGGGCCCTTGAACGTCAGGTCGACCGTCGACACGACGGTCTGCGGCCCCGGATCGACGGCGACGCGCACGTCGCGCTTGCCGTCGCGCGTGCGCACGTCGGTGCGCACGACCGGCGAGAAGTAGCCGGCCGTCGCGGTCAGGTCGCGCACCTGCTGCGGCGTGGCGGTCACGAGGAAGTCGAACTGGTCGTCGCTGATGTCGTCGCGCTTCGCGAAGCGCGCGATGTCGAGATGGGCCTTGAGGAGCTTGCGGATCGAACGCGGTGCGTCGATGTCGACGTCGTACTTCGCGTAGGCCGGCAACACGATGAACGCGGCGAGACAGCCCACGAGCGCTGCCCGGACCGCGGCACCGGCACCGCGCCGTGCGCGACGACCAGGTTGACGGGCCGCGCGCGGGCTCGCCTCATGCGCCGTATGTGCCTGCTGGTTCGCCTGACCCGCCAAATATGACCTCGCCCTCGGTTGTCGTGGTTGTGTGGAAAACCCTGTATTTGACCACAGGGCGGCGGGCCTGCCCGCACGGGCACCGCTTTGACGCTTGCGCGCAACGACGCACGCACGGGCCCGGCCGGTCGCGCCGCAGGCGCCGGCCTGCGGATTCGACGCGCGATTGCCGCCGGCTGTTCCCCGCGATGCGGTAAAATCCCGCCATCGCGAATCCGGCGCATCGTGCGCCGCCCGAAACGGAAAGCCAAGCCATGCCGTACCAGTCCGACGTCACGCAATTCCTGAACCAGCTCAAGCAACAGAAGCCGACGCTCGAAGAAGAGCAGCGTAAGGGCCGCTCCCTGCTGTGGGACAAGCAGCCGATCGACCTCGACGAGCGCGCCGAGCAGCAGGAATCGCGCGTGAAGCAAACGTCCTACGTCTACTACCAGAACTTCTGACGACGTGAGCGCCGCCGACGAGGCCAGCGCCGCCCGGCAGGACGACGCGATCGCCGCGCCCGCGGGCGCCGATTCGACGCCCGACACGGTCGACGGTGTCGCGGCGTTCGCACGCCTGTACGGCGAGCCGCTCTTCAAGCTGCCGCAGGACCTCTACATCCCGCCCGATGCGCTCGAGGTGTTCCTCGAGACGTTCGAAGGGCCGCTCGACCTGCTGCTGTACCTGATCCGCAAGCAGAACTTCAACGTGCTCGACATCCCGATGGCGCAGGTCACCGCGCAATATCTGGGATACGTCGACCAGATCCGCACGTCGAACCTCGAGCTGGCGGCCGAATACCTGCTGATGGCCGCGATGCTGATCGAGATCAAGTCGCGGATGCTGCTGCCGGTCAAGAAGGCCGACACCGGCGAGGAAGCCGAGGATCCGCGCGCGGAACTCGTGCGCCGCCTGCTCGAATACGAGCAGATGAAGCTGGCCGCGCAGCGCCTCGACCAGTTGCCGCAGCTCGGCCGCGACTTCCTGCGTGCCGAGGTCTATATCGAGCAGAGCATCACGCCGCGTTTCCCGGACGTCGATTCGGACGACCTGCGCGCTGCGTGGGCCGACGTGCTCAAGCGCGCGAAGCTCGTCCAGCACCACAAGATCTCCCGCGAGGAGCTGTCGGTGCGCGAACACATGAGCCTGATCCTGCGCCGGCTGCAGAACGCGCGCTTCATGGAGTTCGCCGACCTGTTCGACACGTCGCGCGGCGTGCCGGTCGTCGTCGTGAACTTCATCGCGATGCTCGAACTCGCGCGCGAATCGCTCGTCGAGATCACCCAGGCCGAGCCGTTCGCACCGATCTACGTGCGCCTCGCATACCTGCCCGCGTAAGGCGCCCCGCCGCGCCCGCGTCACCTCCTCACCCGAAACACACCGCATCCCGCCGCCGGGCCCGCCCGCGCGGGCTGCCAGCGGCACGCCCGATTAAAAAGTGAACGATCGTTCTTTTTTCGATGCATCCGGCGGCCAAATCCTCTACAATCCGCCGACGCCCGATGCGCCGCCCGCGCGCCGGCGTTCTCCGCTTCGACCCCGACGCCGCTGCTGCGGCGCCAACGCGCGCATGCGCGAGGAACCCGCTACCCGATCATGAAAGTCATCAGCTCGATCCAGGAACTGCGCGACCAGTTGCGCGGACAGAACCGCACGGCGTTCGTGCCGACGATGGGCAACCTGCACGAAGGTCACCTGTCGCTGATGCGCCTCGCGCGCCAGCACGGCGACCCGGTCGTGGCGAGCATCTTCGTCAACCGGCTGCAGTTCGGCCCGAACGAGGATTTCGACAAATATCCGCGCACGCTGCAGGACGACATCGAGAAGCTGCAGAAGGACAACGTCTACGTGCTGTTCGCGCCGACGGAGCGCGACATGTATCCGGAGCCGCAGGAGTACCGCGTGCTGCCGCCCGACGACCTCGGCGGGATTCTCGAGGGCGAGTTCCGCCCCGGCTTCTTCGCCGGCGTGTGCACGGTCGTCACGAAGCTGATGTCCTGCGTGCAGCCGCGCGTCGCCGTGTTCGGCAAGAAGGATTACCAGCAGCTGATGATCGTGCGCCGCATGTGCCAGCAGCTCGCGCTGCCGGTCGAGATCATCGCGGCCGAGACCGTGCGTGACGAGGACGGCCTCGCGCTGTCGTCGCGAAACCGCTACCTGACGACCGACGAGCGCAAGGAAGCGCCCGAACTCGCGAAGACGCTGCAGCGCGTGCGCGACAGCGTGCTCGGCGGCGAACGCGACCTCGGCAAGCTCGAGCAGCACGCGCGCACGCACCTGGCCGAGCGCGGCTGGGCGCCCGACTACATTGCGATCCGCCGCCGCGCGAACCTGATCGCGCCGAGCGCCGCCGAACTCGAAGCCGGCGAGCCGCTCGTCGTGCTCGCCGCCGCGAAGCTCGGTGCCACGCGCCTGATCGACAACCTGGAAATCTGACGGGCCGCCCGCCCTCGCCTCTCACGCATCACGGAGATACCATGCAGCGCCACATGCTCAAATCGAAGATCCACCGCGCGGCCGTCACGCACTGCGAGCTGCACTACGAAGGCTCGTGCGCGATCGACGAAGACCTGCTCGAAGCGGCAGGCCTCATCGAAAACGAACGGATCGACATCTGGAACATCAACAACGGCGAGCGTTTCTCGACGTACGCGATCAAGGGCGAGCGCGGCAGCGGGATGATTTCGCTGAACGGCTCGGCCGCGCGCCGCGCGCAACTCGGCGACCTCGTGATCATCGCGGCGTTCGCGATGGTCGACGAAGCCGAACTGCAGGCCGGCTGGAAGCCGAAACTCGTGTTCATCGACGAAGGCAACAAGATCAAGGGCCACCGCGATCACGTGCCGACGCAGAACTGGACCTGATCCAAGCGGCCGCCGGCGTGTCGTGACACGCCGGATCGTTGCCGCGGCGCCCCGCGCGTCGTGAAGGCAGGCGTCGCGCAGCCGCATAAAACCCAAGGGCCTGATCCGGAGCGATGCCGGATCAGGCCCTTTGCCATTCACCCTGCGTTGCTCGATCGTGCCGGGCTTGCCCGGTTCGGCCTACGCGGGTCAGGACGCCTTGGCGATCTTCTCTACTTTCGGCGCACGGCGCTCGGCCCACTCGACGATTGGCCGCCACTGTTCGAGATCCTTCTCGACGCGGCTCTTCGCGACGTCCCACAGCGTCAGGCCGTGCGCGGCGATCTGCACGTAGTTCTGCGTGTCGCGCACGTAGCCGAGCACCGGCAGCCCGAGCCCTTCGACGAATCGGTGCAGCTGGTCGGACGAGCGCGTGCGCGCGTCGACCCGCATCCCGACGATCCCGACCTCGACGCTGCCCTTGCGCACGGCCTTCTCGCCGGCGAGACGCTCCAGAAACTGCTGGGTGGCGAGGATATCGAACATCGACGGCTGCAGCGGCACGATCACCTTGTCGGCGAGCTGCAGCGCGACGTTCAGCCGGGTGCCGTGCAGGCCGGCCGGCGTATCGATCACCGCATATTCGAGGCCGCGCGGCGGCTTCGACGGCGCGTCCGGATCGAGATCCCACGCCTCGATCGCCGGCAGGCCGGCCGGCCGCAGGTCGAGCCACGCATGCGCGGACTGCTGCCGGTCCAGATCGGCGAGCGCGACCCATGCACCCTGCGCCGCGAAATAGCCGGCAAGATTGGTGGACAGCGTGCTCTTCCCCACGCCGCCCTTCGGATTCGCCACCACGATGACCGTCATGAATTCCCCCGAAAAAGCCGTGCGGCGCCTGCCGCCGTGGCAGGCGCCGCTCGATTGCGGATACAGGGAGCGATGATATCGGCAAACGGGGTGTCACCGGAACGGGTTGCGCCGATGCCCGCCCTGTTTATGCGGTTCGCGTCGCGGCGCGCGGTGCGCCGAACGCGAACGCGCCGCCGCCCAGCAGCGCCTGCACGGCCAGCGTGACGGCCCAGAACGCCGGGTATTCCCAGCCGCCGTGCGGCGACCCGAAGCTCCAGCCGTTCGGCAGATGCGCGGACACCGCGCCGAGCATGAACGGCAGCAGCACGAGCGCGGCGATCCGCACGCGGAAGCCCGCGAGCAGCGCGAGGCCGCCGGCCAGCTCGACGAAGGTCGTCACATACGCGAGCCAGCCCGGCAGGCCGATCGACGCGAAGAACTGCGCGGTGCCGGGCAGCGTGAAGACGAACACCTTCTGCGCGACGTGCGCGAGGTACAGCACGCCGAGTGCGACGCGCAGCAGCGTCGCGCCGAGATCGTTCAGGCGATTGGGGTTCATGGCGAATTCCTTCGTGAGTGGATGAGGATGGATCGCACTCTATTCGAATCGATTCGACCAATAAATACGCGGGCTGGCTTTAATTGATTCCCACAAGGAACGAATGGAGTCGAAAAAAAGGGCATGACCGATCATGCCCCGATACCCGTACCCGCTGCGCACCTCAGCCGCCGCTTTTGCCTTGTGCGGCGTCGCCCGAGCCGGCCGGGCCGCCGCCCGGTGCATACGCGTCGCACGCGTGCGCAACCGCCGACGCGCCCAGCAGCGCCGCGAGCAGCACACTCAACCACCATCGAGCCTTCATCGTCGCGCTCCTTCCGGCGGACCTCCGCCCATCTGAGTTGTACGCGATCCTCCGCAAAATGCCAGGCCGGCACGCCGTGCGTCAGCGGAACTCGGCGTACAGCGCGCGCAGGTCGAGGTGCTCGGCGAACGAGTCGGCCAACCGCTCCAGCGATGCCTCGCGCAGCGCCGGATAGTCGATGCGCTCCGCGCCGTCGAGCCCCGCCCACGCGAGCAGCGCCGCGCACGCGTCGGGCGCGTCGAACAACCCGTGCACGTAGGTCGCGAGAATTTGCCCGTCGGCCGACAGTGCGCCGTCCGTGCGCACGCCGCCCGGTGCGTCGCCCGCCGCCAGTTCCAGCGCGGGCGCCGCGAGGGCGGGCCCGCGCGTGTCGCCCATGTGGATCTCGTAGCCTTGCACCGCGGCCGCGCCGGGCAGCGCGAGATGCCCGGTGACGTTCTTCAGCGTCTTGTCCGGTTGCAGCGTCGTGTCGAAATCGAGCAGCCCGAGCCCCGGCACGCTGCCGGGCGCGCCTTCGAGGCCAAGCGGATCGTCCAGCGCGCGGCCGAGCATCTGCATCCCGCCGCAGATGCCGATCACCTTGCCGCCGTAGCGCAGGTGCCGGCGGATCACCGCGTCCCAGCCCGCGTCGCGCAGCCACGCGAGATCGCGCTGCACGCTCTTCGAGCCGGGCAGGATCAGCAAGTCGGCGTCCGGCACCGGGCCGCTCTTCCAGTACGTGAATTCGACCTGCGGATGCGCACGCAGCGGGTCGAAATCGGTATGGTTGCTGATCCGCGGCAACGCGGGCACCACCACGCGCAGCACGCCGGCATCGCCGCGCGCGGCGGCGCTGCGCGCCTGCGACGGCAGCATGTCCTCGGCGTCGAGCATCAGCCCGTGCAGGTACGGCAGCACGCCGAACACCGGCTTGCCCGTCTGCGCGCGCAGCCAGTCGAGGCCCGGTTCGAGCAGCCTGATGTCGCCGCGAAAGCGGTTGATGACGAAGCCGCGCACGCGCGCGCGCTCGCTGTCCGACAGGCACGCGAGCGTGCCGACGAGATGCGCGAACACGCCGCCGCGGTCGATGTCGGCCACCAGCACGACCGGACAGTCCACGCGTTCGGCGAAGCCCATGTTCGCGATGTCGCCTTCGCGCAGGTTGATCTCGGCCGGGCTGCCCGCGCCCTCGACGAGCACCGTGTCGTAGCCGGCACGCAGCCGCGCGTACGACTCGAGCACCGCGTCGAACGCGACCGGCTTGTAGTCGTGGTACGCACGCGCATTGAGATTCACGCGCGCCTTGCCGTGAATGATCACCTGTGCGCCGCGATCGCTCGTCGGCTTCAGCAGCACCGGATTGAAATCGGTATGCGGCGCGACACCCGCGGCGAGCGCCTGCAGCGCCTGCGCGCGGCCGATCTCGCCGCCGTCCGCCGTCACCGCGCTGTTCAGCGCCATGTTCTGCGGCTTGAACGGCGCGACGCGCGCGCCCGCGCGGCGCGCGAGGCGGCACAGGCCCGCGACGAGCGTGCTCTTGCCCGCGTCGGACGTCGTGCCCTGGATCATCAAGGAGCCGCGCGGCTGCGGTTCGGGTGCGTTCATCGTATGCAAAGTCGTGGCGAGGCAAAGGCCGCATTATCGCCCGCATGCGGCCGCCCGCGCCGTTACAATCACGCGATGATTCCGCACGACCTCACCTTCGTCCTCGGCGGCGCGCGCTCGGGCAAGAGCGCGCACGCCGAGCGGCTCGCCGCCGACAGCGGCCGCCCCGTCACCTATATCGCGACCGCGGCCGTGACGGCCGCCGATGCCGAATTCGAACAGCGCATCGCGCATCACCGCGCGCGCCGGCCGGCCGACTGGGGCTTCGCCGACGCGCCCATCGACCTCCCCGGCACGCTCGCGCGGCTCGACGATCCGCACGCGTGCCTGCTCGTCGACTGCCTGACGCTCTGGCTCACGAACCTGCTGTGCCCGCTCGACGGCGAGCCACTCGACGATGCGCAGCACGCGGCGCAGGTCGAGCGGCTCGAGCAGGCATTGCGCGGCGCGCGCGCAAAGGTGATCGTCGTCAGCAACGAAATCGGGCTCGGCGTCGTGCCGCTCGGGTCGGTCACGCGCCGCTACGTCGACGAGCTCGGGCGCCTGAACCAGCGCATCGCCGCGCTCGCGACGCGCGTGACGCTGCTGGTCGCCGGGCTGCCGCTCGAGCTCAAGGCCGGAGCGACGTCATGCTGATGCTGTCGCTGCCGGTCGTCGCGATGCTCGCGGTCGCTGCCGCGATCGTCGATCGCATCGTCGGCGAACCGGCCGGCTGGCATCCGCTCGTCGCGTTCGGCCGGCTCGCCGCGCGCATCGAAGGCGCGCTGAACACGGGCCGGCGCGGCCGCGTGGTCGGCGTCGCCGCATGGGTCGCGGCGGTGGTGCCGCCGGTGGCCGTCGCCGCGTGGCTCGCGGCCGTGCTGCCCTGGCCGCTCGCAGCCGCGCTGCACGTCGCGCTGCTGTGGTTCGCGCTCGGCGCGAAGAGCCTCGCCGACCATGTCGCGCCAATCGCCGCCGCGTTGTTGCGGCACGACCTCGACGCCGCACGTGCGCTGACCGCGCGGATCGTGTCGCGCGACACGAGCGAAGCCGACGAAGGCGCGCTGTCGCGCGCGGCCGTCGAATCCGCGCTCGAGAACGGCAACGACGCGATCTTCGGCGCGCTCTTCTGGTTCGTCGTCGCGGGCGGCCCCGGCGCGCTGCTGTTCCGGCTCGCGAACACGCTCGACGCGATGTGGGGCTACCGCACGCCGCGCTTCCTGACCTTCGGCTGGGCCGCCGCGCGCCTTGACGACGCGCTCAACTGGATTCCCGCGCGCCTCACCGCCGCGAGCTATGCGCTGCTCGGCGACACGGCCGCCGCGTGGCGCTGCTGGCGCACGCAGGCGCGACACTGGGACAGCCCGAACGCAGGCCCCGTGATGGCCGCGGGCGCCGGCAGCCTGAACGTGCAGCTCGGCGGCCCGGCCGTCTATCACGGCGAAATCGAAGACCGTCCCGCGCTCGGCACCGGCGCGCCCGCGACGGCCGTGCACGTCGTCGCCGCGCTGTCGCTCGTCACGCGCACGCTTGCGCTGTGGCTCGCGCTGCTCGTCGCGAGCGGCGCACTCATCCTCGCTACCCATCATGTCTGACGCACGCATCCCGCACGGTGGCAACCTGCACGAAGCCGCGCGCCGCCACGGCATTCCGTACGACGCCTGGCTCGACCTGTCGACCGGCATCAATCCGGTCGGCTATCCGGTGCCGCCAGTCCCGGCCGACGCATGGCGCCGGCTGCCCGACGACGGCGACGCGCTCGCCGCGTGCGCCGCCGACTACTACGACGCGCCTGGTGCCGCACACGTGCTGCCGGTTGCCGGCAGCCAGGCCGCGATCCGTGCGTTGCCCGCGCTGCTGCCCAGCGGCGACGCCGGTGTCGCGGCGCTCGCGTATGGCGAATACGCGCCTGCCTTCGCGCGTCACGGGCATCGCGTCGTCCCGCTCGACATCGACGCGAACGTGTTGCCCGCGTCGCTGCGCCACGTCATCGTCGGGAATCCGAATAATCCGACTGCCGAGTTCGTTCCAACCGAACGGCTGCTCGGCTGGCATGCGCAGCTGTCGTCACGTGGCGGCACGCTGATCGTCGACGAGGCCTTCGCGGATACCGGCGCCACGCCATCGCTCGCGCAGTACACCGATCGCCCGGGTCTCATCGTGCTGCGCTCGGTCGGCAAGTTCTTCGGACTCGCCGGCATTCGTGCGGGTTTCGCGCTCGCGCATCCCGAGCGGATCGCCGCGCTGCGCGACATGCTCGGCGCGTGGACCGTCAGCGGCCCCGCGCGTCATGCGGTCGACGCCGCGTTCGCCGACCGCGCATGGCAGGCCGCCGCGCGCGCGCGGCTCGCGACCGACGGCGAACGCCTCGCCGCGCTCTTGCGCACGCACGGCTTCGCGGTGCACGCGACACCGCTGTTCAGCTGGACCGACGACCCGCGCGCCGCCGCGCTGCACGCGGCGCTCGCCGCGCACGGGATCTGGACGCGGTACTTCGCGCGACCGTCGAGCGTGCGCGTCGGCCTGCCGGGCAGCGAAGCCGAATGGCAGCGCGTCACCGATGCGCTCGCGCGGTGCGTCCCGACGCTGCAACGGGCATCCGCATGAGCGCCCGCCTGTTGCGCCGGCTGCCGGCGCTCGCGATGCTGGTCGCGCTCGCGCCCCTTGCTCACACCGACGTCACGACCCGCGACGATGCCGGCAATACCGTCACGCTGCCCGCACCGGCGCAACGCGTGATCAGCCTCGCGCCGCATGCGACCGAGCTGGTCTACGCGGCCGGCGGCGGCGCGAAGCTGGTCGGCACGGTCACGTACAGCGACTATCCGCCCGCCGCGCAGGCCGTGCCGCGCGTCGGCGACAACAAGGCGCTCGACCTCGAGCGGATCGCTGCGCTGAAGCCCGACCTGATCGTCGTCTGGCGCCACGGCAACGCCGAGCGGCAAACCGACGCGCTGCGCGCGCTGCACATTCCGCTGTTCTTCAGCGAACCGAAGCATCTCGACGACGTCGCGACGTCGTTGCGCCGGCTCGGCACGCTGCTCGGCACGGAGCCGGTCGCCGACGCGGCCGCGGCATCGTTCTCGCGCGATATCGCGGCGCTGCGCGCGCGTTACGCGGCGCGCCCGCCCGTCACGATGTTCTTCCAGGTATGGGACCGCCCGCTGACGACGCTCAACGGCGCGCATCTGTTCAACGACGTCATCACGCTGTGCGGCGGCCGTAACGTGTTCGCGGCGCTCAAGCCGCTCGCGCCGACCGTCACCGACGAGGCCGTGCTCGCGGCGAATCCGGAAGCGATCGTGACGACAAGTGCCGGCGCGACACGTTCGGACGCGCCACTGCCGAGCCTCGCACGCTGGCGTGCGTGGCCCGCGCTGACGGCCGTGGCGCATCACAACCTGTTCGCGATCGACGGCGATCTGCTGACGCGGCCGTCGCCGCGGATCGCGCAAGGCGCGGCCGCGCTGTGCGAGGATCTCGACGCCGCGCGGGCGCGGCGGCCGGCGCGCTGATGTCGGGCTTCGACGCCCTTCTGCACGTCAGACGCACGCGATCGCCTACCCGTCCCAGTGGACGACTTCCCACGTGCGGGCGGCATCCTCCGTCCGCAACCAGACGACGCCGCCCGTCGGCACCGGTCGTGACAGCAGCGTATCGAGCGGCACGCGCAACGCATGCGATGCGAATGCGCGAATCACGCCTGCGTGCGTGAGCGCCCATTGCGGTGCGTCGATCAGCGCGACCGCATCCTCGATCCGTGCGACACGCGCGGCGAACCGTGCGACGCTTTCGCCGCCGTGCGCGCACGCATGCATCAGGTCGGCCGCCCACGCATCGAGCGCGGCGCGATCGATATCGTCCCAGCGCTGCAGCTCCCACGCGCCGAAGTCCATTTCCTGCCAGCACACGTCGCCGCGCAGCGGCACGTCGAACGCCTGCGCGAGCCGTTCGGCGACCGACGCGCAACGCGTCAGCGGGCTCGTCCAGACCTGCTCGGGCAACGGCGCCCCGAGCGCCGCCAGACGCTCGCGCACGGCCTGCGCGCCCGCGTCGGCCGATGCGGCGAGCGGCACGTCGCTGCGTCCGTAGCACACGCCCGGCTCGACATCGACGGCCGGATGGCGAATCAGGACGAGGTCCATCCGAGCACCACGAGATAGATCGCCAACTCGCTCAACTGCTGCGCGAAGCCAAGACAGTCGCCCGTATAACCGCCGATCCGCCTCACGAAATAGCGGGCCGCCCATGCGCGCACGAGCACGAGCGCGACGAAGGCCGCGGCGCCCGCGCGCCAGTCCGGCCAGAACAGCCACGGCAGCCCGAATGCGGCCGCGACCCAGGCCGCGCGTGCACCCATGCGCTGCGCGACCGGTTTCGCCTTGCCTTCCGGCCGGACGTAGTCGAGCGACATCAGCAAGCTCACGGCCCCCGCGCGGCTCGCCGCATGCGCGGCGATCATCGTCCACGCGGCGCGCAGCGGCGGCATGGCCGCGAGCGCCTGCCATTTCAGGCCGAGCGCGATCACGAGCGCGACCGCGCCGAACGTGCCGATTCGCGAATCGTGCATGATGCGCAGCACATCGTCGCGCGCATAGCCGCCGCCGAACGCATCGCAGCTGTCGGCGAGACCGTCCTCGTGGAACGCGCCGGTCGCGAGCAGCGTCGCGGCCATCGACAGCCCGACCGCGATCGACGCGGGCAGCACGCGCAGCGCCGCGAGATAGACGAGCGCGCCCCACGCGCCGACGCATGCGCCGACCAGCGGGAAGTAACGCGCGGCCTGGTCGAGATCGCCGGCCGCGTAGCCGATCGCACGCGGTACCGGCACGCGCGTGAAATAGCCGAGCGCGACGAAGAAGTAGCGCAGTTCGGCGCCTACGCCGCGCGCGCGCTCAGGCGTCACGATCGTCGACGCCCGCGGATTCGAAGCTCGCCATCTCGGTGAGGAACGCGGCCGCCGCGCGCACCAGCGGCAGCGCGAGCGCGGCACCCGTGCCTTCGCCGAGCCGCAGGTCAAGCGCGAGCAGCGGCTTCGCGCCGAAATGCTCGAGCATGCGCCGGTGCCCGGCCTCATGCGACGTATGCGAGAACACGCAGTAGTCGCGTACACCGGGCGCGATGCGCTCGGCGACCAGCAGTGCGGCCGTCGCGATGAAGCCGTCGACGAGGATCGTCATCCGCTCGCTCGCGGCCGCGAGATACGCGCCGGTCATCATCGCGATCTCGAAGCCGCCGAACGTCGCGAGCACGTCGAGCGGCGCGATCGCATGCGAATGCCGGACGAGCGCGCGGCCGAGCACCGCGCGCTTGTGCGCGAGCCCCTGGTCGTCGAGGCCCGTGCCGCGCCCGACGCACGCATCGATCGGCACGTCGAGCAGACGGCTCATCAGGCACGCGGCCGACGACGTGTTCGCGATCCCCATTTCGCCGAAGCCGATCACGTTCGTGCCGAGCGATGCGTGCAGACGCACGCGCGCGGCACCCGCGGCGAGCGCCGTCATCACTTCGTCGCTCGTCATCGCGGCTTCGACCGCAAAGTTGCGCGTGCCGCGCGCGACCGGCAGCGACACGAGCCGGTCGGACACCGGCAGCGGCGACGCGACGCCCGCATCGACAATCTCGAGCACGCTCTGCGCGACGCTCGAGAACGCATTGATCGCCGCGCCGCCGGCCAGGAAGTTCGCGACCATCTGCGCGGTGACCGCTTGCGGATAAGGGCTCACGCCCTCGGCCGCGATCCCGTGGTCGCCGGCGAACACGATCGTCACGGGACGCTGCACGTGCGGCCGCTCGGTGCGCTGGATCAGGCCGATCTGCAGCGCGATCGCCTCGAGCTGGCCGAGACTGCCGGGCGGCTTGGTCTTGTGATCGATCACATGCTGCAGGCGCGTGCGCAATGTGTCGTCGAGCGGCGCGATCGCGGGAGGGAAGTCGGTCGGGTTCGTCATCGGAAGGTTGCCTCGTTGGCGCGGCCGGTGCCGCGTATCGAAAGTAGGAAGTTCATCGTCGCTCGGGCCACGCGGGCAGCAGCGCGTCGCGGCCGTTCTCGCGGATCAGCACGAGCGGATAGCCGAACGCATCGCTCGCGCGCGTCGGCGTCAGCACATCGTGCACGGGACCCGCCCACGCATGGCCGCGGCCGTCGAGCAACAGCGCGTGCGTCGCGAAACGCCGCGCGAGGTTCAGGTCGTGACACGAGAACAGCACCGTGCGCGGGCCCGCGTCGAGCCACGCGCTCAGCGCGGTCAGGCCATCGATCTGGTGATGCAGGTCAAGATGGGCGAGCGGTTCGTCGAGCAGCATCAGCGGCGCGTCCTGGCACAGCGTCGCGGCCAGCGCGACACGCTGCCGCTCGCCGCCCGACAGCGACAGCACGTCGCGCGACGCGAGCGCGCTCAGCCCGAACGTCGCGAGCGCGTCACGCGCGGCCGCGCGGTCTCCATCGCGCTCCCAGCCCCAGCCGCCGAGATACGGAAAGCGGTTGAGCAGCACCGTGTCGAATACCGTCGCGCTGAACGCGTCGTGCAATTGTTGCGGCATCAGTGCGCGGCGCCGTGCGAGCCGTTCGGGCGGCCACGCGGCGAGCGACCGGCCATCGATCTCGACCTGGCCGCCGGCCGGCCGCTGCAGGCCCGCGAGCGTCGCGAGCAGCGTCGTCTTGCCTGCGCCGTTCGGTCCTGCAACGCACCAGATCTCGCCGGGCCGGAACGCCTGCGTGAATCCGTCGAGCAGCGTCCGTGCGCCGGCCTTCAGCGTGAGAGCGACCGCCGCGCAAACCATGTCGCCGGCGGTATACGGTACGGTGTTTGTCATCGCATCGGTCTCCTCAGCAACATCCACAGGAATACCGGCACGCCGATCAACGCGGTCATCACGCCGACCGGCAATTGCGCGGGCGCGATCGCGGTGCGCGCGAGCAGGTCGGCCGCCATCACGCCGCCGCCGCCCGCGAGCATCGCGGCGGGCAGCAGCATGCGCTGGTCGTTGCCGAATGCGAGCCGCAGCGCGTGCGGCACGACGAGGCCGACGAAACCGATCGTGCCGGCCGTCGTCACCGCGGCCGCGGCGGCCAGCGACGCGACGAGATAGATCCGCATGCGCAGTCGCGCGACCGGCACGCCGAGCGCGAGCGCGGTCGCGTCGCCGCGCAGCAGCACGTTGAGCTGCGGGGCGGCCGGCAGCGCGACGCATGCGGCCAGCAGCAGCGCGCCCCATGCGAACCACGGCGCCGTCACCCCGTTCAGGTCACCCGTCAGCCAGAAGATGATGCCGCGTAATCGCGCATCGGGCGCGAGCGACAGCAGCAGCGTGACGAGCGCGCCCCACCCGGCCGCGATCACGACACCCGTGAGCAGCAGCCGCGGCGACGCATCGCGTGAGTCGCCGCGCCACAGCTCGCGGCGAGCCAGCCCGAGCACGAGCGCGACCGACACGAGCGCGCCGGCGAACGCGGCCGCATCGACGAGCCACCACGCGGCGCCCGCGATCATCGCGACGAGCGCGAAGCCGGCCGCGCCGCCGGATACGCCGAGCACGTACGGCTCCGCGAGCGGATTGCGCAACAGCACCTGCAGCAGCGCTCCGGCCAGCGCAAGCAGCGCGCCGCATGCGAAGCCCGCGAGCGCACGCGGCAGCCGCAGCGTGCGCACGATGTCGGCGAACAGCGCATCGCCGCCGTGCGGCACGAGCGACGCGAGCGCCTGCCACGGCGACATCGGCACGCTGCCGATCGACAGCGACGCGACGAACAGCAACGCGACCACGGCCGCGAGCACGGCCCAGATCGCGGCGGCACGCGCGGCGCTCATGCGACGCACGGCATCGCGCATGACGCGCGACGCCTCCGCTGACCGTCGTTGCCGGCCGGGCGCGACACAGGCGTCGCGCTCCGGCGTGTTGTGGGCATACGCAAGCTCGTCATCCTTGTCGGACAGGTTGTTGATGCGTGCACGGACGAACCGTGACCCGGTGATGTCATCGCGCCCACAGCTCGGCCCCCAAGCGCGGCAACATGCGCGATTCACGGCCAGCGACACAACATGCCGCGCGCGACGCTCGGCCGCCGGATTCCGCGTGTCGCCGATCGCGTCCCGCAACGCGGCGGCCGGCCGAGCGTCCGTCGCGCCGAGGTAACACGATCGCGATCCGTCGAGCCGCACCGTCGCGCGGCCGACATTCTGCGCAATATAGTGGAAGCCGCCGCATCGGGTCGATCGGCATCGCGGCTGCGTCGCCGTCAAGCACGATCGGCGCGGCAACCGCGACGTCCGGCGGCAAGGGGGTATGGTTGCGCCGCGCGACAGGTTGCGGCGCCGCGACGACCTGCGTCGTCGCCGATCCGGACGAATCGGCGTCCGCCGCAGTCTGCGCGATGGCGGCACGCGACATTCCGCGGCGTGCGCCGGACGCCGTGCGGACGATTGGGGTCAGCATCGAAGACAAGTCCCGTGAAGCACTGCGCGCCCCGCTTCCCCGCAGGCCGCGCGTCATGAAGCCGTACAGGCTCCTCGCCTCGGCCGGTATCCGGGCTGGCGGCGTACCGGCTCGCCTTCCCGCGCGTGTCGTGCGCAGTGGCCCGCGCCCGCGTGCGACCTGCTCGCGAAACGCGCCCGAGCCGGCCTGCGTCATGCGACGCGGCCGCTTACCGTTGCGGGGGCAGCGCAGGTTGGCGATCTCCGGGCGGAGCGCGCGTCCTGCTTCCCGTTTAACCGCGCGACGCACGCGCGAGCACCGAGGCCGCGCCAGTTTAGGAGCGGGCCGCGCGAGCGTCAAGAAAGCGGCCGGACCCGTGTATTCGCGGCAAGAAGCCGGGGTGTTACGACTGGAAACGTTACAGATGTCGGAATGCGCGTTATTCCGCGCTAAAATGCTGGGTCTTTAGAGGACGCAGCAAATGCTCAACGAACTCGAAACCTTATCTCAAAATATTGGCCGTCTGATCTCGCTGAACAAGCGCTATCACTCGGAACGGCTCGCGCTCGAGGAGCAGGTCGCGCAAATGCGCGCGGAAGCGGACACGGTCCGCACGGAACTTGCGCAACTGCGCGACGAACGCAATGCGCTCGCGGCCGAGCGCGACACGCTGTCGGCAAAGATCGACGACGCCCAGGTCAAACTGAACGCGATTCTCGAAAAGCTGCCGCGCACGAAGAGTGCGGAGCAAGCCGACAACCAGCTCGACCTGCTGGATGCGCAGGCGCGCCCGGATAGCGACGACGCGGCCAGCCACGGAGAACATGCATGAGCACCAAGCAGATCGAAGTCTCGATTCTCGGTCAGCCCTATCGGCTCGCCTGTTCGGCCGAGACCGAAGCGGCGCTGCTCGAGGCCGTCGCGCGCGTCGACGCCGAAATGTCGAAGATCCGCGCGAACAGCTCGGTGCGCGGCACCGACCGCATCGCGGTGATGGCGGCGCTGTCGCTCGCATCCGAATTGCTGCGGCTGCAAACGAGCGTGCGGCATGGTGAAGCATTTCCGGCGGAGGAAATCCGTCGTACAATGCACCAGATGAACGAACAGCTCGGCGCGGTGCTCGCACAGCACGAGACGCAGTAACGTTTGATCGATGCGTCGATTCCCCTTGATCTCGGCGATCAACGGTGGTCAAATTGGCGCAACGAAACACAGTTCAGTCAGCTTCCCTGCCTGGTTCGCCAAGGTCATATATTCCTTGAACCAATGCCATGTGCACGGTTGCGGAAATTTGTAGCACGGGCGCGCGCGTCACTCTGTCTGATGTACCCGAAGTGCTGCTAACTGCGACCAATTCTGAACCCCAGGTTCAGGATGCCGGCCTAGCGGCCAAGGCGGGGGCCTATTCAACGGCATCGGGAAGTCCCGATGCCGTTTCCTTTTGTAGCAGCCCTTTCTGCGTCGATCACGATCCATGCAATACTGGCTGATGAAGTCCGAACCGGACGAAGCAAGCATCGACGATCTCGCGCACGCGCCGCAGCACTCGCTGCCGTGGACCGGCGTGCGCAACTATCAGGCGCGCAATTTCATGCGCGACACGATGAAGATCGGCGACGGCGTACTGTTCTATCACTCGAGCTGCCCCGAGCCGGGCATTGCGGGCCTCGCCGAAGTCTCGTCCACGCCCTACCCCGACCCCACCCAGTTCGATCCGAAAAGCCCGTATTACGATCCGAAGTCGACGCAGGAAGCACCGCGCTGGCTGCTCGTCGACGTGCGCTTCGTGAAGAAGTCACCGCTCGTGCCGCTCGCCGCGCTGCGCGATCACGACGAACTCGCCGACATGCGCGTGCTCGCACGCGGCAACCGGCTGTCGATCACGCCCGTCACGCGTGCCGAGTGGCGCTTCATCACCGAAAGGCTGATGAAGTAGGCACACGCAGTAGGCGCACGGCAAACACACGCCAAAGGTCAATTCCGGTCAACACGCGCCACCACCACGGAACTCGCGGCGTGTTCGTGCAGCCTAAGCAACCGCTGTCGCCCGATCGGGCCGACGGCCGTTTTTTTCGTCGCGCGGTGCCCCCGCGTCGCGCACGCGTGATCCGCATGCGCGCCCTCGCACAAGGAGTCCAACAATGACCAAGAAATCCGCCCTCGCGCTGTCGCTCGCGCTCGCCGCCGCCGTGCCCGTCGCGCTGACGCTCGCGTCGCCGGCTGCGCACGCGCAGGCCGCGAACCCGCACTTTCCGGAGCCGGCGGGCGTGCTGTCGCTGTCGTCGCAGGCCAGCGCCGATGTGCCGCAGGACATCATCCACATCACGCTGTTCTACGAACAGCAAGCGAAGGACCCGGGCAGCCTGACGTCCGCGCTGAACCAGCGCGCCGACGCGGCGCTCGCGCAGACGAAGGGCGTGTCGGGCGTCACCGCGCACACCGGTGCATTCTCCGTGTATCCGAGCACCGATCGCGACGGCAGGATCTCCGCGTGGCGCGGTCGAACCGAAGTCGTGCTCGAATCGCGCGATTTCGCGGCGGCGTCGAAGCTCGCGGGTCAGCTGTCGAACCAGATGCAGGTCGCGAACGTCGAGTTCTCGCTGTCGCCCGAAGCGCAGCGCGCGGCCGAGCAGAAGCTCACGACCGATGCGATCAAGTCGTTCCGCGCACGCGCAGACGAAGCCGCGAAGGCCTTCGGCTACAGCAGCTACTCGATCCGCGACGTGAACGTCGGCGGCAGCCGCAACGTGCAGCCGTATCCGCGCGTGATGGCGATGGCCGCCGCACCGATGGACAGCGCGAAGATGAGCGCGCCGATCTCGGTCGAAGGCGGCAAGGCGACCGTGTCGGTCACGGTCAACGGCTCGGTGCAGATGAAGTAACGCGCATCGCGCAACGCGCGGCAGATGCGAAAACGCCGGCCCTCGGGCCGGCGTTTTTCGTTTGAGACGCAGCGATCGATGCGCACGCCGATCGTGCGCGCCCGCATCGCGTCATGCGTCATGCGTCACACGGCTCGTGCATGACGCAACCGCATGACGCAGCAACATCACGCAGCCGCATTCGCCGCGCGGCGTCGATACGCCCACACCAGCAGCGCGATGCCCGCGAGAATCATCGGCAGCGACAGCCATTGCCCCATCGACAGGCCGAGCGCGAGCAGGCCGAGGAAGTCGTCCGGTTCGCGCGCGAATTCGACCGTGAAGCGTGCGAGCCCGTAGCCGATCAGGAACAGCGCGGATATCGCGCCCATCGGCCGCGGCTTGCGCGAAAAGAAGAACAGCACGAAGAACAGCGCAATGCCTTCGAGCGCGATTTCATAAAGCTGCGAAGGATGGCGCGGCAGCATCTGGTACTGCATGAACACATCGGCCAGATGCCACTTCTCGACGAGCGCCGGATGCTTCGGCAGCCATGCCGCGTCGTCGCGCATCGCGCCCGGGAACAGCATCGCCCACGGCGCACCCGGATCGGTCACGCGGCCCCACAGCTCGCCGTTGATGAAGTTGCCGAGTCGCCCGGCCGCGAGCCCCGTCGGCACCATCGGCGCGACGAAATCGGTGACCTGCAGCCAGTGACGCTTGCGCTGCCACGCGAAGAGCGCCATCGCGAGGGTCACGCCGAGGAAGCCGCCGTGGAACGACATCCCGCCTTCCCAGACCTTGAACACGTCGAGCGGATGCGAGAAGTAGAAGTCGGCCTTGTAGAACATCACGTAGCCGAGCCGGCCGCCGAGCACGGTGCCGAGCACGCCGTAGAACATCATGTCGTCGATGTCCTTCGCGGTCCAGCCCTGCGCCGCGACGTACGGCAGCTTCAGGCGGATCCGGCCGACGACGATCGCCGCGATGAAGCCGACGAGATACATGAGGCCGTACCAGCGCACGGCCAGCGGCCCGAGATGGATCGCTACGGGGTCGAAATTCGGGTGAATGATCATGGGTTAGCGATGAAGTTTTCGAATGCGGTACGGCGCTCGCACCAGCGTCGCACCGCGCATTGGACGGCGCCGGCGCGCCATCGTTCGCATCACGTGGCGAGCCCCTGCGCGCGCACGACGTCGATGAAGCCGGCGAGCACGGGGCTGACATCGCCCGCGCGCCACACGAGGCCCGTCTCGACGACCGGCGCATCGCCGGCGAGCGGCCGGTAGACCACACCGGTGCGCCGCAGGTTACGCAACGACTGCGGCACCAGTGCGACGCCCATGCCGGCCGACACGAGGCTGACGATCGTCTGCATCTGGATCGCCTCCTGGCCGATGCGCGGGGTCTCCCCCGCCGCGCCGTAGCAGCCCGTAATGATGTCATAAAAGCCGGGCGCCAAACGACGCGGGAAGATCACGAGCGGCAGCGCAGCCAGGTCGGCCAGATGCACGGGTTCGTCTTCGGGCACGCCGGGCGCCGCGTCCGCCGACATCGCGACCACCAGCGGCTCGCGCACGACCGGCAGGTACGACAGCCCGGCCGCGTGACGCGGCGGCACCGGCGGAATCACGAGCCCCGCATCGATGCGGCCCGCGACGAGTTCGTCGATCTGCACGTCGCTCGTCGCCTCCGTGAGTTGCAGCCGCACCTGCGGATAGCGTGCGCCGAACGCGCGCAGCAACGACGGCAGCAGCCCGTAGTCGGCGGTCGACACGAACGCGAGCGACAACGAACCGGCTTCGCCGCGCGCGAGGCGGCGCGCGAGCGGCGGCAGCGCATCGGCCGACGCGAGCAGCCGGCGTACGTCGGGCAGCAGCGCCGCACCCACCGCCGTCAGTGCGACCGAGCGCTTGGTACGCGCGAACAGCGCGACACCGAGCGCGTCCTCGAGCGCCCGGATCGCCTGCGACAGCGGCGGCTGCGTCATCGACAGGCGCTCGGCCGCGCGGCCGAAATGGCGCTCGTCGGCAACGGTCACGAAATAGCGCCACTGGCGCAAGTCGGGTGTCGGGTCGGCCATGCCTCACTCATTCGCAAAACGACTTAATAAGCGACAAATAATATATTGGACATCCCAAATCGGAAACGCCATTCTTGATTGATCCGAACCGGCACGCCGTTCGCGGGCGTCGCCAACACAACGATGGAGTCCCCCATGCCGTACAACCGTCGCTCGAAGCACATCACGCAAGGCGTGGCCCGTTCGCCGAACCGCTCGATGTATTACGCCCTCGGCTACCAGAAGGACGATTTCGACAAGCCGATGATCGGCATCGCGAACGGTCACTCGACGATCACGCCCTGCAACTCCGGCCTGCAGCGGCTGTCGGACGCGGCCGTCGCGGCGGTGAAGGCGGCGGATGCGAACCCGCAGATCTTCGGCACGCCGACGATCTCGGACGGCATGTCGATGGGCACCGAGGGGATGAAGTACTCGCTGGTGTCGCGCGAGGTGATCGCCGACTGCATCGAGACCTGCGTACAGGGCCAATGGATGGACGGCGTGGTGGTGGTCGGCGGCTGCGACAAGAACATGCCGGGCGGGATGATCGCGCTCGCGCGCCTGAACGTGCCGGGCATCTACGTGTACGGCGGCACGATCCGCCCCGGCCACTGGAAGGGCCGCGACCTGACGATCGTGTCGTCGTTCGAGGCGGTCGGCGAGTTCACCGCGGGCCGGATGTCGCAGGAGGATTTCGAAGGCGTCGAGCAGAACGCGTGCCCGACGTCGGGGTCGTGTGGCGGGATGTACACCGCGAACACGATGAGCTCGTCGTTCGAGGCGCTCGGCATGTCGCTGATGTACTCGTCGACGATGGCGAACCCCGATCAGGAGAAGGTCGATTCGGCCGCCGAATCGGCGCGCGTGCTGGTCGAGGCCGTAAAGCGCGACCTGAAGCCGCGCGACATCATCACCAAGGAATCGATCGAGAACGCGGTGTCGCTGATCATGGCGACCGGCGGCTCGACCAACGCGGTGCTGCACTATCTCGCGATCGCGCACGCGGCAGAGGTCGACTGGACGATCGACGACTTCGAGCGCATCCGCAAGCGCGTGCCGGTGATCTGCGACCTGAAACCATCGGGCCAGTACGTCGCGACCGACCTGCACCAGGCCGGCGGCATCCCGCAGGTGCTGCGGATCCTGCTCGATGCGGGGCTGCTGCACGGCGACTGCATGACGATCACCGGCCGCACGATCGCCGAGGAGCTGAAGGACGTGCCGGGCGTGCCGCGCGCGGACCAGAAGGTGATCTTCCCGATCGATCGCGCGCTGTACAAGGCAGGCCATCTCGCGATCCTGAAGGGCAACCTCGCGGAAGACGGCGCGGTCGCGAAGATCACCGGCCTGAAGAACCCGGTGATCACGGGTCCGGCGCGCGTGTTCGACGACGAGCAAAGCGCGATGGACGCGATCCTCGGCGACCGGATCCGCGCGGGCGACGTGCTGGTGCTGCGCTATCTCGGTCCGCAGGGCGGCCCCGGCATGCCGGAAATGCTCGCGCCGACGTCGGCGATCATCGGCAAGGGGCTCGGCGAATCGGTCGGTTTCATCACGGACGGCCGCTTCTCGGGCGGCACCTGGGGAATGGTGGTCGGCCACGTGGCACCCGAGGCGTTCGTCGGCGGCACGATCGCGCTCGTGCAGGAAGGCGACTCGATCACGATCGATGCGCACCGGCTGGTGCTGCAGCTGAACGTCGACGACGCGGAGCTCGCGCGCCGGCGCGCCGCGTGGAAGCAGCCGGCACCGCGCTACACGCGCGGCGTGCTCGCCAAGTACGCGGCCCTCGCCCGCCCGGCGAACAAGGGCGCCGTCACCGGCTGATGCGGCGCGCGAGGCATGCGACCCCATTGCCGGCGGCCGCCGGGGAAACGCCTAAAACGCGCTTCCCCTTTGCTCTTATAATGCGCGGATCGTGAAGCCGGCCGTCCCCGCCGGCGGAGAACCGCATGAAACAGACGATATCGCGCGCACTGCTCGTGGCACTGCTGACCGGCAGCACGGCGGCGGCACACGCCGACCAGGCCGGCGACGGGCTCGTGCTCGCGCAGCGCAAGAACTGCATGGCCTGCCATGCGGTCAGCAAGCCGCTGATGGGCCCGTCGTTCCACGATATCGCCGGCAAGTACGCGGCGCGCGCCGACGCGGCCGACTACCTCGCGCAATCGATCGTGAAGGGCAGCGTCGGGGTGTGGGGCAGCGTGCCGATGCCCGCCAATACGCAACTGACGAGCGTCGAAGCGCACACACTCGCGCAGTGGGTGCTGTCGCTGCACTGAAGCGGAAGACCGGGCGCGTGCACGCGCGCCGCGCATTGCGTCGGGCACCGTTCCACGCTTCTCGTCGTCGTAACCGGGGCGGCGTTCGTCAGCGACGATGACCGGAGCCGCGCCCGCGGTTCCTGCGCACGAAACGACCCGTGCGCTCAGCCTGAATGACCGCTCCGGCGGCGGGCGATCTCTGCGTCCACCGCGTCGCGGACCCACTCCATCACTTCGGTTTCGAGCGCCAGCGCCACTTCGCGCGTGATCTGGCCGACGAGCCAGGCCGTATGGTCGTGCAGCGCGTCGCGACAGCGTGCCTCGATGGCCTCGCGCCCTTCCCCGGTCAGATAATTCGTCAACCGGTTGCGCAAACGCTCGGCGATATGCTGCGTGTCCTCCGCCGTCAGCGCGGCGGCCGCATGCGCGTCCGGATGCGATGCGCCGGCGAGGTGACCGGTAGCCAGCCCACCGGCAGCCGGTGCGGCCGCAGGAGACAGCATCGCTGCGCCGGCGTCGCTCGACGTCGCCGCAACGCCGGCCTGCCGCGCTTCGTCGGCGGCCAGCGCGGTGCGCAGCGGCGCCTGCGCCGCAACCGACTCTTCGGCGACGACGTGCCCGGCGGCACCGGGTTCGGCAGGCGCATCGCTGTCGCCCGGCAGTTCGACGCTCGGGACCTCCGGCGTCGGCACCGGCTCGACCGTCACGGATTCGGGGTCGGTTTCCGTCTGTTCGGATGTGGCTGACGCCATGGCCGGATGGCCCGGCGCGAGCACGTCGGTCAGCACCGGCACGGCGGCGTCGTCACGCGGCGGCGCATCGGCCGCGGACGAACGCGCCGGCACCGGCTTGCCCGGCACCAGCACGTCGGTCAGCGTCGGGATCGAAGAGGATTCGGCTTGTGTCACGGGAATGCTCCGTCGACGGTTTCGGCTAGCTGCCCTGCTTGTAGTTGTTCAGCGCGTATCCGCGATCGCGGTAGAAACGGTAGCGGTCGCGGCCCGCGGCCAGTTCGTCCGGCGCATTGCCGACCACCTCGAGCAGGCGCTCGAAGCGGGCGAACTGCGCGGGCACGGCAGCGCCCAGGTTCAGCAGCACATGGTGGTGCGGCGCCTGGTCGAGATCGGCGGTCAGCAGGATCGGCGTGCCGGCCGCGTGCGCGCTGTCGACGCCGCAGTGCGGGATGAAATCGAGCGGCGAGAACGTCCAGAGCCGCTCGTCGAGCGCGCGCAGGCGCGCGGGTTCCGCGAGCACGACGACCGGCTGCCCGGCCTGGTAGGCCTTGCGCAGCAGCCGGCACGCGTACGCGAGCGAATCGCCGACGTTCGAATGGAAATCGATTCGCGTCATTGCCCGCGTACCCGCATCGTCGTGAGATCTGCCATCACTGGCCGGCGCGGTCGATCAGGAACTGCGCGAGCAGCGGCACCGGACGGCCGGTCGCACCCTTCGCCGCGCCGCCCTTCCACGCGGTGCCGGCGATGTCCAGGTGTGCCCACGGATAGCTTTCCGTGAAGCGCGACAGGAAGCACGCCGCCGTCACCGCACCGGCCGGACGCCCGCCGATGTTCGCGACATCCGCGAAATTCGACTTCAGCTGATCCTGGTACTCGTCGTCGAGCGGCATGCGCCACGCCGGATCGTTCGCTTCGCGCGATGCGTCGAGCAGTTCGCCCGCGAGTGCGTCGTCCTTCGAGAACAGGCCGCTGTTGTGGCCGCCGAGCGCGATCACGCACGCGCCCGTCAGCGTCGCCACGTCGATCACGGCGGCCGGCTTGAAGCGTTCCGCATAAGTGAGCGCGTCGCACAGGATCAGGCGACCCTCGGCGTCGGTGTTGAGCACCTCGATCGTCAGCCCCTTCATGCTGGTGACGATGTCGCCCGGCTTCGTCGCGTTGCCGCCCGGCATGTTCTCGCAGGTCGGCACGATCGCGACGACGTTGATCTTCAGGCCCATTTCGGCGACCGCACGCATCGTGCCGAGCACCGAACCCGCGCCGCACATGTCGTACTTCATCTCGTCCATGCCCTCGCCCGGCTTCAGCGAGATGCCGCCCGTGTCGAACGTGATGCCCTTGCCGACCAGCACGACCGGCGCGGCCTTCGCGGCGGCGCCCTGGTAGTGCAGCACGATGAACTGCGGCGGCTCGACCGACGCGCGCGCGACCGACAGGAACGATCCCATCTTGAGCGCCTGGATCTGCTTCAGGCCGAGCACCTCGGCCTTCAGACCCCAATCCTTCGCGATCTTCTTCGCGGTATTGCCGAGATAGGTCGGCGTGCACACGTTGCCGGGCAGGTTGCCCAGGTCGCGCGTGAGGTCCATCCCGTTCGCCAGCGCGACGGCCTGCTTGACCGCCAGCTTCGCCGCCTTTTCATCGGCCGGATCGACGCTGAACACGACGCGCTTGAGCACGTGCGACGCCGGTTCCGGCTTGCTCTTCATCTGCGTGAAGCGGTAGGTCTCGTTGCGCAGCGCGAGGATCGCCGCACGCACGCCCCAGTCGGAGCCGCGCTCGTCGACCGGCAGCTGCGCGAGCGTGAACGTGACCTGGACGACCTTGGTCGCCAGCAGCGCGCGCCACGCGGCCGTCACTGCGTCGTTGTAGGCCTTCTGATTGAAAGCATCCTGCTTGCCGAGGCCGACGAGCAGCACGCGCGACGCGCCGATGCCCGATACTTCGTGCAGGAACAGCGTCTTGCCGCGCTTGCCGTCCATGTCGCCAGCCTTCACCACGCGCGAGATCAGTCCCTTGGTGGCCGTGTCGATGTCGAGCGCCGCACCCGAGAGGGTCTGCGCCTCGAAGATGCCGAGCACGATGCAGTCGGACTTCCCGGTCAGGAACCCCTTGGCCTCGCCTTTGCTCCAATCACAGCCTTTTATGCTAAAGTCCATCGCGCTTGTCCTCGGATAAAATCTGGGCTAAGGATGAAAGCCGCAATTATCCGCTATTTTTCCCGTGGCGGCGCGAGCGCTCCACCACGCGTGCGCAGCCTCCCGCCCTCTTCTCATCAAGAATGATCTTCGAACGCTCCCTCCAGCGCGAGCTTGCGTATACGGCTGGCGCCGTGTTCATGGTGCTGCTCACGATCATGCTCACGACGATGATGATCCGCATCGTCGGCTATGCCGCGTCCGGTGAAATCGACCCGCGAGACGTGCTCGTGCTGATCGGCCTGACCGTGATCGGCTATCTCGCCGTGATGCTCGTCGTCACGCTGTTCGTGTCGATCCTGTTCGTGCTGACCCGGTGGTACCGGGACTCCGAAATGGTGGTCTGGCTTGCATCCGGCGTGAGCCTCACGCGCCTGATCAAGCCGATCGGCGTGTTCGCCACGCCGATCATCCTGCTGATCGCGTTCTTCGCGTTCGTCGGCTGGCCGTGGTCGAACCAGCAGAGCAAGATGATCAAGGCGCGCTTCCAGCAGCGCGACGAGATCTCGCTGCTCGCGCCGGGCCAGTTCCGCGAATCGGCCTCGAACCATCGCGTGTTCTTCATCGAGAAGATGTCGCCGGACCAGAGCAAGGTGCAGAACGTGTTCGTCACGTCGACCGAGAACGGCAAGGTCAATGTCGTCGTGTCGCACACGGGCCATACCGAAACCCGGGACGGCGATCGCTTCGTCGTACTGGAAGACGGCCGCCGCTACGACGGTACGCCCGGCCAACCGAACTTCAAGATCATGGAGTTCCAGCGCTACGGCGTGAAGATCACCAGCACCCCGGTCACCAACGTGCCGACCACCAACAGCACGCCGACGCCCGATCTGCTGCGCAACCCGACGCGCGACAACCTCGCGGAATTCGCGTGGCGCGCGGGGCTGCCGCTGATCGCGATCAACCTGATGGTGCTCGGCATTCCGCTTTCGTACCAGAACCCGCGCCGCAGCCGCACGATCAACCTCGTGATGGCCGTGCTGATCTACCTGACGTACTCGAACCTGCTGAACGTCGTGCAGGCGCAGATCGAGCAGGGCAAGATGTCGTTCGGCGTCGGCCTCGTCGGCCTGCACCTGGTCGTCGCGGTGATCGTCGCGTTCATCTTCTGGTTGCGCGTGCGCAATCGTCCGCTGTTTACACGCGCGCTGTTCGGCCGCTCGGGAGCATGATCGATGCGGCTCTATGAAAAATACTTCGCGCGACAGATCTACGTCACGTTCGTCTTCATCCTGTTCGCGTTCTCGGGCCTGTTCTTCTTCTTCGACCTGATCAGCGAACTGAACTCGGTCGGGCACGGCAACTACAAGTTCGGCTACGCGGTGCTGCGCGTCGCGCTGCAAGCTCCGTCGCGCTTCTACGAGATCATCCCGGTCGCCGCGCTGATCAGCGCGATCTACGTGTTCGCGCAAATGGCCGCGAACTCGGAATTCACGATCTTCCGCGTGTCGGGCCTCGCGACCAACCAGGCGCTGCGCTCGCTGCTGAAGATCGGCATTCCGCTCGTGATCATCACCTACCTGATCGGCGAGTTCGTCGGCCCGTACGCCGACCAGCTGTCCGAACGCGTGCGGCTGCAGGCGCTCGGCGCGTCGGTGTCGTCGAACTTCCAGTCCGGCGTGTGGGTGAAGGACACGCTCGCGGCACGCGAGAACGGCGATCAGGTCACGCGCTTCGTCAACGTCGGCAGCCTGTCGCCCGACTCGACGATCAGCAACGTGCGCATCTACGAGTTCGACTCGAAATTCCAGCTGCAGAACGTGCGGATCGCGCAGACGGGCCGCTACGAGCCGCCCGGCCACTGGCTGCTCAAGGGTGTCACGGAAACCGAACTGACGCCGATCAAGCCGATCAGCGGCGCACCGGCCGACGCGCTGAACCCCGTGTACCGGTCGCAGCAAGTGACACTGCCCGAATACCGGCTGCGCTCGGACCTGACGCCGCAGATCCTGTCGGTGCTGCTCGTGTCGCCGGAACGGATGTCGATCATCAACCTGTTCCGCTACATCCAGCACTTGCGCGAAAACCAGCAGGACACGCAGCGCTACGACATCGCGCTGTGGCGCAAGCTGCTTTACCCGTTCGCAGTGTTCGTGATGCTCGTGCTGTCACTGCCGTTCGCGTACCTGCACACGCGTGCCGGCGTGGTCGGCGTGAAGGTGTTCGGCGGCATCATGCTCGGCATGAGCTTCCAGCTGCTCAACACGCTGTTCTCGCACATCGGCACGCTGAACACGTGGCCCGCGCCGCTGACCGCGGCGACGCCGGGCCTCATCTATCTCGCGCTCGGCCTGTTCGCGCTCAAGTGGGTCGACCGGCACTGAGCGCCGTCACGACGGAGGCTTCGACATGAGTTCGCACGGCATCGTCCTGTTCGGCCACGGCGCACGCGATCCGCGCTGGGCCGAGCCGTTCGCGCGGCTCGCCGCGCGGTTGCGCGGGGCCGGCTCCCCTGCCCCGCACGTATCGCTCGCGTTTCTCGAACTGATGACGCCGTCGCTCGATACGGCCGTCGCCGCGCAGGTCGCGGCCGGCTGCACGCGCATCACCGTGGTGCCCGTGTTCTTCGGTCAGGGCGGGCACGTCCGCCGCGACCTGCCGCAGCTCGTCGACGCGTGCCGAGCCACGCATCCGGGCATCGAGATTCGTTGCGCGACGGCCGTCGGTGAAGACGACGGCGTACTCGATGCGATCGCGCGCTACTGCATCGACCAGGTCGGCCGCGACGCGTAAGCGAATTGGCGGGCCCGAACAAAAAAGCGCCGGCTTCCGAAGAAGCCGGCGCTTTTCATTTGGCCCGCGGACCGACGGCAATCGACGCATCGCTTGCCGCCAGGACCGCTACCGAGACTCAAGCGGCACTGCGCAACGTATCACCCTCTTTCGCGAGCCGCACACGTTCGGCGAACGCATCGCCGATCATCAGCAGGCTCGGCTCCGCCGGATCGAGCCACGCCTGCGCACCACCCGCCGCCATCTGCGCGAGCGTCAGCGTCAGCGTGCGCTCGCGCGCGGTGCTGCAGGCCTCGACGATCGCCACCGGCGTCGCGGGCGCACGGCCCGCGTCGATCAGTTCCTGCGCGATGCCCGGCGCGCTGTCGCGGCCCATGTAGTAGACGATCGAATCGGCGCGCGCGGCCTCGCGAATCTCGTCGCTGCCCGGTGCTCGGCTGTGCGTCGCGAACGCGACACTGCGCGATACGCCGCGCAACGTCAGCGAGCGCTTCAGCGCCGCCGCACCGGCCAGCGCCGCGGTGATGCCCGGCACGACCTCGTAGTCGATGCCGGCCGCCTCCAGCGCGCGCATTTCCTCTTCGGCGCGACCGAACAGCATCGGGTCGCCGCCCTTCAGACGCACGACGCACGCATGCTCGCGCGCCGCGTCGACGATCTGCTTGTTGATGAAGTGCTGCGCGGTCGAACGCTGCCCACAACGCTTGCCGACCGCGATCTTCCGCGCGTTCGGCGCGTAATCGAGCATCGCCGGCTCGACGAGCGCATCGTGCAGCACGACGTCGGCTTGCTCGAGCAGCCGCGCGCCACGCACCGTGATGAGGTCCGCCGCGCCCGGCCCCGCTCCGATCAGATACACCTTGCTCATGTTTGTCGCTTCGCTTGTCCTGCTCGTGCGGACGGCGGCCGGCTCCGCGCCGCCGCGAGGGCGGCGCTGAACGCCGGTTACGCCGAGAACGCCCGAATCATGCCGGCGGCGACCGTGTGGTGCGTCGCCTCGTCGATCAGCACGAACGCGCCCGTGCCCGGGTGCGCGTCGTAGGTATCGCAGACGATCGGCTTCTGCAGCGTCAGCGCGACGCGGCCGATGTCGTTCATCTTCAGTTCCTGGCGGTCGGTCGCGTGCGACAGCGTATGCACGTCGAGCACTTCCTTGACCGCGCCGATCTTCGCGAACACCGTGCTCGTGGTCTGCTTCAGCAGGTACTTGCGCTGCGGCGACAGCGGCGTCTCGTCGAACCAGCACAGGTCGGCCTCGAGCTTCTTCGCCGGCTCGACCGGCTCGCCGGTCGTGACGAACATGTCGCCGCGCGACACGTCGACATCCTCTTCGAGGCGAATCGTCACCGTCTGGCCCGCGAACGCGTGCGCGACGGACGCGGTGCCGCCCGGCACCGGTGCGACGATCTCGGCGATCGTCGCGGTGCGGTTCGACGGCAACACGACGATTGCGTCGCCGACCTTCACCTCGCCCGATTCGATCCGGCCCATGTAGCCGCGGAAATCGTCGGCCGAGCTGCCGTCCTGGCGTGCGACCCACTGCACCGGGAAGCGCAGCGCGTCATGCGCCTGCGTCTCGACCGGCAGCGATTCGAGCACATCGAGCAGCGGCTCGCCCGCGTACCACGGCATGCGCTCGCTCGCTCCGACGATGTTGTCGCCCTTCAGCGCCGACACCGGCACGAAACGCACGTCTTTCAGGCCGAGCTGCTTCGCGAGCGCGACGTACGCGTCGCGAATCTCGTTGAAGCGTGCTTCACTGTAGTCGACGAGGTCCATCTTGTTGATCGCGACGATCACGTGCTGCAGCGCGAGCAGCTTCACGATCGCGCTGTGGCGCTTCGTTTGCGGCAGCAGTTCCGCGACGCCGTTCTCGATCGTCACGCGCGTCGCGTCGACCAGGATGATCGCCGCATGCGCGGTCGATGCGCCCGTCACCATGTTGCGCGTGTACTGCTCGTGGCCCGGCGTGTCGGCGATGATGAACTTGCGCTTCGCGGTCGCGAAATAGCGGTAGGCGACGTCGATCGTGATGCCCTGCTCGCGCTCGGCCTCGAGCCCGTCCGTCAGCAGCGCGAGGTCGATCTCGTCGCCGACCGTGCGCTTGTTCTTCGCGCGCGACAGCGCGGACAGCTGGTCGGACAGCACGGCCTTGCTGTCGTACAGCAGGCGGCCGATCAGCGTGCTCTTGCCGTCGTCGACGCTGCCCGCGGTGATGAAGCGCAACACGCCGAGGTCTTCGGTGTTCTCGATGATGCTCATGATGTGAATGTCCTCGTGTGCTTCAGAAATAACCTTGCTTCTTGCGCTGTTCCATCGCGGCTTCGGATGCCTGGTCGTCCATCCGGGTCGCGCCGCGTTCGGTGATCTCGGTCACCGCCGTCTCGGCGATGATCTTCTCGACGTCGTCCGCGTCGCTCTCGACCGGGCACGTGCAGCTGATGTCGCCGACCGTGCGGAAGCGCACCTGCGCGAGTTCGCTCGTCTCGCCGTCACGCATCGGCGTGAGCGGCGTGACCGGCACGAGCAGCCCGTTGCGGCGCACGATCTCGCGCTGGTGCGCGTAGTAGATCGACGGCAGTTCGAGGTTCTCGCGCGCGATGTACTGCCACACGTCGAGTTCGGTCCAGTTCGAGATCGGGAACACGCGCAGGTGCTCGCCCTTGTGCAGGCGCGCGTTGTACAGGCTCCACAATTCCGGGCGCTGCGCCTTCGGATCCCACTGGCCGAATTCGTCGCGGAACGAGAAGATCCGCTCCTTTGCACGCGCCTTTTCTTCGTCACGGCGCGCGCCGCCGATCAGCGCCGTGTAGCCGTGCTGTTCGATCGTTTCGAGCAGCGTGACGGCCTGCGCGGCGTTGCGCGAATCGGTCTCGCGGCGCAGCACGACCGTGCCGCGCTTGATCGAATCCTCGACGTGGCCGACCACCAGCTCGGCCCCGAGCTCTTGCGCACGGCGGTCGCGGAAATCGATCACTTCCGCGTAGTTGTGGCCCGTGTCGATGTGCACGAGCGGGAACGGCAGCGTCGTCTTGCGGTTCGCGCCGAGGCCGAATGCCTTCAGCGCGAGGTGCAGCACGACGACCGAGTCTTTGCCGCCCGAGAACAACAGCGCCGGCTTGCTGCACTCGGCAACGAGTTCGCGCAGGATGTGGATCGACTCGGCTTCGAGCCAGTCGAGATGGCCCATGCGGTCGTCGGAACCGGTGGGCGGGGCAAAGGCGGATTGCTCGAGCGTCGTGCTCATGATTTCAGTCCTTCTCTTCTGGGTTCGTGCCGCCCGCTGTCGCAGGCGGCACAAGATTCGGTTTCTTGTCGGCTTTCAGTGCGCGGCGCCGGCGTCGGCAACTGCGGGAATCGGGGTGATCGTGATGTGCAGCCCGCATTCCTTCGTGTCGCGCGACTCCCACCACCAGCGGCCCGCCCGGCTGTCCTCGCCGGGGCGGATCGCACGCGTGCAGGGCTCGCAGCCGATGCTCGGGTAGCCGCGCGCGTGCAGCGGGTTGACCGGCACGTCGAACGCCTTAAGGTACGCCCACACGTCGGCTTCCGTCCAGTCGGCGAGCGGGTTGTACTTCGCGATCCCGCGCGCTTCGTCCTGTTCTGCCTCGTGCAACTCCGCACGCGTCACCGACTGCTCGCGGCGCTGGCCCGTGACCCACGCGCCGACGTCGGCCAGCGCGCGGTTCAGCGGCTCGACCTTGCGAATGTGGCAGCACGACTTGCGCAGCTCGACGCTTTCGTAGAACGCATTCAGGCCGTGCTCGGCGACGTACTGGTCGACCGCGTCCTGCTGCGGGTGAAACTGCTCGATCTCGTAGCCGTAGCGCTCGCGCACGCGGTCGATCATGCCCAGCGTTTCCGCGTGCAGGCGGCCGGTGTTCAGCGAGAAGATGCCGATCGACACGCCCTTCGACAGGATCGCATGCGTGAGCAGCATGTCTTCCGCGGCGAGGCTGCTCGCGAACTTCACCTTCTCGTGGCTCGCGCCGATCTGCGCAAGCAGCGCATCGAGGCGCTCGACCTTCGCGGCCAGTTCCGGCGTCAGTGCGGTCGCGGTGCTCATGCGCTCACCTTGGCGTCGGGCGCAGCGGCGCGGCGGCGGAACAGCGGAGCCGGCTCGTCGAACGCGCCCTGGTAACGCTGCGTGAATTCGCCGAACGCGTTCAGCGCGTCGTGGATGTCCTTGTCGGCACGCACCGCGAACGCGTCGAAGCCGCAACGCGACATGTACAGCAGCTGGTCGCGCAGCACGTCGCCGATCGCGCGCAGCTCGCCGGTCCAGCCGTGGCGCTCGCGCAGCAGGCGCGCGATGCTGTAGCCGCGACCGTCCGCGAAGCGCGGGAAATCGACGGCGATCAGCGAGATCGCACCGAAGTCGGCCACGAGATCGGCCGGCTCGCTGTCCGGCGCGAACCACACGCCGAGTTCGTCCTTCGTCTTCGCGGCGACGAGCGCCGCGCGCTCGGCCTGCCACAGGGTGAACGGCACCAGCACCTTGCCGGCCGGCAATGCGTCGACCGCGGGCAGCGCACCGTCTTCCGCCGCGCGCACGACCTGCCATGCGTCGTCGATCACTGCGCGGTTCTTGATAATCGAAGCCATCTGCAAATTCCTTCTACCCGGTTGGTTACGCGTTCACTGCCTGGCGCGCCGCATACACGCGCTCCTTGAACGGGGCGATGCCGATGCGGTCATACGTGTCGATGAAGCGCTCGCCGTCGATGCGTGCTTCGACGAACGTGTCGATCAGCTTCGCGATCACGTCCGGCACTTCTTCCGCGGAGAACGACGGCCCGATCACGCGGCCGAGGCGCGCGCCGTTCCGGCCCGTGCCCTGCTCGCCGCCGAGCGACACCTGGTACCACTCGGCACCGTCCTTGTCGACGCCGAGGATGCCGATGTTGCCCACGTGATGATGACCGCACGAGTTCATGCAACCGGAAATGTTCAGCGACAGGTCGCCGAGGTCGTACACGTAGTCCAGATCGTCGAAACGCTGCTGGATCCCCAGCGCGATCGGGATCGACTTCGCGTTCGCGAGCGAGCAGAAGTCGCCGCCCGGGCACGCGATGATATCGGTCAGGAGGCCGATGTTCGGCGTCGCGAAACCGGCTGCCTTCGCCTTTTCCCACACCGCGAACAGGTCGCGCTTCTTCACGTTCGCGAGGATCAGGTTCTGCTCGTGCGACACGCGCAGTTCACCGTACGAGTACGCGTCGGCCCAGTCGGCCACCAGGTCCATCTGCGCGTCGGTCGCGTCGCCCGGGGCCACGCGGTGGTCCTTCAGCGACAGCGTGACGGCGGCATAGCCCGGCACCTTGTGCGGCGCGACGTTGCGCTCGACCCAGCGCGCGAACGCCTTGTTCTCGAGCAGGTGCTGTTCGAACGACGCGTCGGTGTCGGCGAGCTTCTCGTAGACGGGCGGCTGGAAGTACTGCGACACGCGGTCGAGCTCGGCCTGCGTGAGCGTCGACGGGCCGTCCTTCAGGTGCTGCCACTCTTCCTCGACCTGCTGCGCGAACTTCGCGGGCGACAGCGCCTTCACGAGGATCTTGATACGCGCCTTGTACAGGTTGTCGCGGCGACCGTAGCGGTTGTACACGCGCAGCACGGCTTCGCAGTAGGTGATCAGGTGCTGCCACGGCAGGTCTTCCTTGATCACCGCGCCGACGATCGGCGTACGGCCGAGGCCGCCGCCCGCGAGGATGCTCGCGACCACTTCGCCCTGCGCGTTCTTCTTCAGGTACACGCCGAGGTCGTGGATCTGGACGGCCGCGCGGTCGTCTTTCGAGCCGGACACCGCGATCTTGAACTTGCGCGGCAGCCATGCGAATTCGGGATGGAACGTCGACCACTGGCGCAGGATCTCGGACCACGGACGCGGATCGATCTCTTCGTCCTGCGCGACGCCGGCGAACTGGTCGGCCGTGATGTTGCGGATGCAGTTGCCCGACGTCTGGATCGCGTGCATCTGCACCGATGCGAGCTTCGCGAGGATCTCGGGCGTGTCTTCCAGTTCGACCCAGTTGAACTGGATGTTCGAGCGGGTCGAGAAGTGGCCGTAGCCGCGGTCGTGCTCGCGGGCGATGCGCGCCAGCATGCGGAGCTGCTCGCTGCGCAGGTTGCCGTACGGAATCGCGATGCGGTGCATGTACGCGTGGCGCTGCATGTACAGGCCGTTCTGCAGGCGCAGCGGACGGAACTCGTCTTCGCTCAACTCGCCCGACAGGCGGCGGCGCACCTGATCGCGGTACTGCGCGACTCGCTCGTCGACGATCGTCTGGTCGTACTGGTCGTACTGATACATTCGGGGACCCCAGGGTTTTCGTGGTGACCGCGCGACGTCCTAGCCACGTCGCGCCCGAATCTCCGTTCCGCCGCCACCGCCGGCCTTCCGCTGCCCGGCTGGATTGCTAATGACGAAAACAGATATCCATATTTGAAAAACTCCGGTGAATCGTAATAAACTCGCCTTATATTTCAAACGACTAAAAAATTCTGTTGATATGCGGAAGGGTTATAAATGAACCTGCACCAATTTCGCTTCGTGCGCGAGGCCGTCCGGCAGAATTTCAACCTCACCGAGGCCGCCAAGGCGCTCTATACGTCGCAACCGGGGGTATCGAAGGCGATCATCGAGCTCGAGGACGAGCTCGGCGTCGAGATCTTCACGCGGCACGGCAAGCGCGTGCGCTCACTCACCGAGCCGGGCAGGATCATCCTCGCATCGGTCGAGCGGATCCTGCAGGAAGTTGAAAGCCTGAAAAGGGTCGGAAAAGATTATGCGGCGCAGGATCAGGGCAACCTGACGATCGCCGCCACCCACACGCAGGCCCGCTACTCGCTGCCGGCCGCCATCGCCGAGTTCAAGAAGCGCTTTCCGAAGGTGCACCTGTCGATCCTGCAGGGCAGCCCGACGCAGGTCGCCGAGATGGTGATCCACGACCAGGCCGATCTCGCGATCGCGACCGAGGCGATCTCCGACTACAAGGAACTCGTGTCGCTGCCCTGCTTCCAGTGGCATCACGCGGCCGTGGTGCCGGCCGACCACCCGCTGCTCGAACGCAAGCCGGTCACGCTGGACGATCTCGCGCAGTACCCGCTGATCACGTACGACGACGCGTTCGCGGGCCGCAAGAAGATCAACCATGCGTTCGCGCTGCGCGGGCTGTCGCCGGACATCGTGCTCGAGGCGATCGACGCCGACGTGATCAAGACCTATGTCGAGCTCGGCCTCGGCGTCGGGATCATGGCCGACATCGCATTCAACCCGGAGCGCGACCGCAACCTGCGGCTGATTCCGGTCGGCCACCTGTTCGGCAGCAACGTGACGCGCGTCGCGCTCAAGCAGGGCGCCTACCTGCGCAGCTATGTGTATACGCTCGTCGAACTACTGTCGCCGACGCTGAACCGCAAGCTGATCGAGCAGGCGCTCAAGGGCGAATCCGAATCGTACGAGCTTTGACGGACAGGTATAAGTACAGGGGCACAACTCGCGCCCCTTTTTATTGCCCGACGGAGAATTCCCGCATGACGCTTCCCGCCCTGTTGCGCCGCGCCGCCGGCGCCGCCCTCGTGCTCGCCTGCGCGGCCGCGCATGCCGACCTGAAGGTCGGCGTCGACCTGTCGTCGACCGGCCCGGCCGCCGTGATCGGCATCACCAGCAAGAACGCGATCCTGATGTGGCCGAAGACGATCGCCGGGCAGCCGGTGCAGGTGACGGTGCTCGACGACGCGTCCGATCCGGGCACCGCCGTGCGCAACATCCGCAAGCTGGTCGACGAGGATCACGTCGACGTCGTGGTCGGGCCGAACATCACGCCGGCCGCGCTCGCGGCGCTCGACGCGGTGGCAGCCGCCCAGACGCCGATGATCACGCTGGTCGGCTCCGGCGCGATCGTCGAGCCGCAGGAAGGCGCGCGGACCTGGGCATTCAAGATGGCGCAGAGCGACAGCGCGATGGCCGACGTGATGACGCGCTACATGGCCAACCACGGCGTGAAGACGGTCGGCTTCATCGGCTTCGCGGACAGCTATGGCGACAGCTGGCTGAATGAATTCACGCGCTTCGCGGAAGTCCGCAAGATTCGCGTGATCGCGACGGAGCGCTTCAACCGCACCGACGCGAGCGTCACCGGCCAGGCGCTGAAGCTGATCGCGGCGAAGCCCGACGCGATCCTGATCGCGGGCTCGGGCACACCGGCCGTGCTGCCGCAGCGCACGCTGATCGAGCGCGGCTACAAGGGCGCGATCTACCAGACGCACGGGATCGCGACGCCGGAATTCATCAAGCTCGGCGGCAAGGACGTCGACGGGACGCTGTTCCCGACCCAGCCGGTCGTCGTCGCGCGCACGCTGCCTGCCGACCATCCGGCCCGCAAGGCCGCGCTCGCGTTCGTCGATGCATATGAAGCGAGATACGGCGCCGGCACCGTCACGCAATTCGCGGGCGACGCGGGGGGCGTGTACGCGCGCCTCGTCGACGCGGTCGGCCGCGCGCTCAAGGCCGCGCAGCCCGGCACGCCGGCCTTCCGCGCGGCGCTGCGGCGCGAACTCGAACGCGCGCACGAACTCGTCGTGCCGAACGGCGTCGTCAACACCAGCGACAAGGATCACGTGGGGCTCGATCAGCGCGCGAGCGTGATGGGGATCGTGAAGCACGGCCAGTTCGTCTACCTGAGCCAGTAACGTACGGGCGGTCGCCGGACAGCTTGCCCAGTGCCCCGTTTTCCGCCATAATTTGCCTTTCGCCGCGCACAATCGCATGCGCGGCCAGAATCAAAGCCCAGGTGGTGAAATTGGTAGACGCAGGGGACTCAAAATCCCCCGCCGCAAGGCGTGCCGGTTCGATTCCGGCCCTGGGCACCAGTATTTCGCAGCGTCATGCGCTGTACCTGTCGAAACCCGCGCAAGCTCACCGCTTCGCGGGTTTTTTGTTTTTGCCGCGCCCAACGCACACCGCAACGCGCACCTCCCCCGGCGGTCCAAGCATCAGGACACGCAAGCACGGAGGCCGCCCATGTCCACGCGCGTCATTTCAAGCCGGATCTGTCGCGGCGTGCTTGCCGCGCTGCTGTCGATCACGCTGGGCGGATGCGACCTGCTGCGCGAGCCGCCCGTGCCCGAGTGGCCGGGGCCGCATGCGCCCTACCCGTTCCCGGACAACATTCCGCACCGCACCGAGTGATCCGGCGGCGTGCCGCCCGTCACGCTCAGGCCATCAATTCGCGGACGAAGTCGAGAAACACCCGCACCTTCGCGGCGACGAGGTTCGACGCGTGGTGATACGCATAAAGCGGGAAGGTCTCGTCCGTCCATTCCGGCAGCAGCAGGACCAGCCGCCCGTCGGCGAGGATGTCCCGCGCATAGAGTTCCAGCAGTTGCGCAATGCCGACACCGCCGAGGCAGGCGCCGAGCAGGCCGCCCGTGTCATTGACAGTCAGCCTGCCGGCGGCGTCGACCGACACGACCTCCTTGCCCCGGTGAAATTCCCATTCGTACGGCCGTCCGGTCACGGGATCGCGGATCAGCACGCAACTGTGACCGTCCGCGAGATCCCGAGGGTGCCGCGGTTCGCCATGACGCGCGACATAGGCCGCCGACGCGCAGGTCAGCACGCGCGTCTCGAGCAGCAGCCGCGCACGGTACGACGACGGCTCCGGAATGCCGAAGCGCACTGCCACGTCGAACCCGTCGGCGACGAGATCGCCCATCCGGTCGCGCACGCTGATCTCGACGGACAGTTCGAGGAAGCGGTCGAGGAATTCCGCCATCCGGGGCGCCAGCACGTAGTGGCCGAACGTGCCGTCCACATTCACCCGCAGCCGCCCCCTGACGCGCGCCGTCGAACGGCCGGCGTCGACCGCCGCCTCCTCGATACCGGCCAGCAGCGGCGCGACCGCCTCGTAAAAGCGCCGCCCTTCGTCGGTCAACGTGATCGCGCGCGCCGTCCGGTTGAAGATCCGGATGCCGACGCGCTCCTCCAGCCGAGCAACGGCACGACTCACGGCCGGCTGCGTCAGCCCCATCGCCTCGCCCGCGCGCGCGAAGGTGCCTGCCTCGATCACCGCCGAAAGCACGCCGATGCCGCTCAGGAGTCTGCTGTCAAATGCCATGAGACATACTTTTAGTCATTCTTTATCTGATCATTATTCATTATTTTTATTTATCGAGGAAGCCTACATTAGTCCTGTCGCCGGCTCGACCGGCAGTCGCCAACCAAGGAGCAGGACATGAGCACATCGGAAAAGGTCGCCCTCGTCACGGGTTCATCGCGCGGCATCGGTGCGGAAATCGCCCGCCGTCTCGCCCGGGACGGCTTCCGGGTCGTCGTGAACTATGCCGGCGGCGCCGGTGCCGCGCGGGAAGTGGTCGACGCGATCGTCGCCGACGGCGGTGAAGCCATCGCCGTGCAGGCTGACGTCGCCGACCCGGCAGCGGTGGCCGCGCTGTTCGATGCGGCCGAGCAGGCGTTCGGCCGAATCGACGTAGTCGTCAACAGCGCGGGCGTGATGAAGCTGGCCGCCGTGACCGACTTCGACGACGCGGCGTTCGACCAGACCGTCGCGATCAACCTGAAGGGCACGTTCAACGTGAGCCGCGAAGCGGCGAAGCGCGTGCGCGACGGCGGCCGCATCGTCAATCTGTCGTCGAGCGTGATCGGCATGCGGCTGCCGACCTACGGCGTGTACATCGCGACCAAGGCGGCCGTCGAGGGCCTGACGCAGGTCCTCGCGCAGGAGATGCGCGGCCGCGGTATCGGCGTGAACGCCGTCGCGCCGGGACCGGTCGCGACCGAGCTGTTCCTGCAGGGCAAGAGCCCCGAACTCGTCGACCGGATGGCGAAGATGAACCCGCTGGAGCGGCTCGGCCAGCCCGACGACATCGCCGGTGTCGTCGCCTTCCTCGCCGGGCCGGACGGCACGTGGGTCAACGGCCAGATCCTGCGCGCCAACGGCGGCATGTGCTGACGGCCCGCGCACCGCGCCGTCGATCGTCGTCCCGGGCGCGTTCACCCGAGGCACGAATCACTTCCTCCATGCGGGCAAGCCGGCCGATACCGCCGTGCAGGCGGCCTACGACAGCGGGCCGTACACGGGCGTCGCCGATCAGGCGTTGCGGGGCCTCGCCGCACTTGAACCGGCGGACGCCGATGCCGGCGCGGTCGCGACGGCAATTGCCGAGCTCGTCGGCGCTCCGGCCGGCAAGCGGCTGTACCGCGTGTTCGTCGATCCGTCGCAGGACGCGGCCGAGGAAGTGTTCCGCGTCGGCGATCGCATCCGTCGCGAGATGTTCCCCAACATCGGAGTCACCGACCTGCTCGCGCCCGGCGTCGGCCGTTGAGCCCCCTCTGCGCGCCGTGCGTGCCTGCACGTCAACCGAACTCGCAAAACCGGAGAATCGCGTCCGCAACGGCCGCCGGCGCCTCGCGCTGCGGGAAGTGCCCGATGCCGTCCAGCACGGCGCGCTGGTAACGGCCGGTGAAGAACCGCTCGCGCGCCGCGGAGGTTTCCGGCGCGGTGCAGCCATCCGCGCCGCCGTGCAACACGAGCGTCGGCACCGACAGCACAGGCGCGGGCGTCAGTTGCGCGTCGTCTTCCGCGTACGCGGCACCGCCGTCGACGAATCCCCAGCGATAACGGTACGAGTGCAGCACGACGTCGATCCAGTCCGGCCCGTCGAAGGCCGTTGCGGCCGCGTCGAAGTCGCGTGCGTCGTACCAGCCGGCCGGCGACCACGTATCCCACATCACACGCGCGAACGCACGGCGATCGTCGCGCAGCGCCTGCTCGCCGCGCGGCGTCGCCATGTACCAGTGGTACCAGTAATTGCGCGCCTGCGGCAGCGACAGTGGCTGGGCCGGGTCGTTCGTGCCGTAGCCCACCGACAGCATCACCAGATGCGAGGCCGCGCCGTCGCGCAACCCGCACGCGTTCGCAACCGCGCGTGCGCCCCAGTCGTGCCCGACCAGTACGGGCCGCTCAATGCCGAGTATGTCGATGAATTCGAGCAGGTCGCGGCCCAGCGCCGCGAGCCGGCCGCTGCGCGGCGTCGCGGGATCGCGAAAGCGGGTCGGCGCGAAGCCGCGCAGCGCGGGCGCGAGCACGCGGTAGCCGCGCGCGGCCAGCGTCTGAGCCACGGCTTCCCAGCCGCCCGGGCTGTCCGGCCAGCCGTGCAGCAGCACGGCCACGCGTTCGCCGCGCGGGTTCCATTCGAGATAGGCGAGTTCGAGCGACGCGGTCGTCGCATATCGGTAAGCGGTCATGTGCACTCCGGTTGGTCAGCCTGAACGCCCGATGGTAGGCCCGTCTCTCATCACGATTCGCGGAGTATCATGATTCACTCTTCGTATATCGTGTTGAATCGATCCATGGAACCGCTGACCGATCCCGCGTCGACCGCGCTCGACATCGCGCTGCTGCGCACCTTCCTCGAGGTCGTCGACAGCCGCGGCTTCGCGCCGGCCGCGGAGCGCCTCGCGCTGACGCCGTCCGCGGTCAGCGGCCACATCAAGCGGCTCGAGCAGGCGACCGGCACGGTGCTGCTCGCGCGCACCACGCGTCGCGTCGCGCTCACGCCGGCCGGCGACACGCTGTACGCGTACGCGCGCAACATTGTCGACATGGAGCGCGAAGTGCGCGCCAGGCTGCGCGGCGCGCCGGCGCACGGTCGGTTGCGCGTCGGCGCGTCGGAGGACTTCGCGGGCACGTGGCTGCCGCAGGTGCTGCGCACGTTCCGCGACAGCCATCCGCACACGTCGATCGAGCTGAAGGTCGGGATCACCGCGGCGCTGCTGCGCGAGCAGACGCTGGGCCGGCTCGACGTCGTGTTCGGCAAGCAGTGCCGGCAGGTCGACGCACTGGGCGAACTGCTGTGGGAAGAACCGCTGGTCTGGGCGTTCGCCGCGGACACTGCAATCGACGCCGAAGGCGACGTGCCGCTCGCGCTGTTTCCGGAGCCGTGCGTGTACCGGGAAGCCGCGGTGTCCTCGCTCGCCGCAGCGCTGCGGCCCTTTCGCGTGCTGTTCGAAAGCGCCAGCATGGCCGGCTGCGTATCGGCCGCGCTCGCCGGCTTCGCGGTCACGGCGCTCGCGCGCAGCCAGTTGCGCGATGGCCTGCGCGCATGCGGGCCGCACGATGGCCTGCCGGCGCTGCCGGCCGCGCGCTTTTACGCGTTCGCGTCGAAGCCCGACGGCGCTTGCGCCGCGCTGATCGACGCGGTGCGGGCCACCGGGCGTACGCGGCAGTTCTCGGCACACGCCGGCTGAACACGCGCGCTGATCGCAATACCTATCGCGTGCGGCAGGCACCCGCCGATCGCGGTCTGCGCGTTCGTGCGCGGCACCCTTTTCAGTCGCCGGTCGCGGTCGCACTCGTGTCGTTCAGCGCATCCGCCATCAACTCCCCGAACCATTCGATGAATGCATTGAGCCGCCTTGACCGGTGCCGGCGATGCGGATAGACGGCCGACACGTCCATCGGTGCGGCCCGATGGCCGGGCATCACCTCGACCAGCGCCCCGCTGTCGAGCAGATGCACGACGTCGAAGCGCGGAATCTGGATCAGCCCCATTCCGGCGATGCAGCTCGCGATATAGGTTTCGGCGTTGTTGACGATCACGCGGCTCGGTAGCGTCAGCGTGTGCCGCCCGCCGTCCGCGCAGTATTCCCAGCCGAGCTCGCGGCTGGTCGGCGGCGACGCATAGCCGATCGCCCAGTGCCCGTGCGCGAGCGCATCGGGATGCTCCGGCACGCCGCATTCGCGCAGGTAGTCGGGGCTCGCGCAGTTGATCAGCGCGAACTGCCCGAGCGGCCGCACGACGAGGCTGCTGTCCGCGAGCCGCCCGACCCGGATCGCGCAGTCGACACCCTCCTGCACGAGATCGATCGAGCGGTCCGTCGAGCCGAGCGACAGTTGCAGCTTCGGGTAGCGGCGAAACAGCGACGGCAGCGCGGGCGCGATCACGCGGCGCGCGATCCGGCTCGGCGCATCGACATTCAGCCGCCCGATCACGTCGCGATCGCGGCGCCGGAACAGCCGGTCGAGCTCGTCGGCTTCCGCGAGCAGGCGCCGGCCGCGCTCGAGCAGCAGCGCGCCGTCGGCAGTCAGCTGGACCTGCCGCGTCGTGCGGTGCAACAGGCGCGTGCCGAGCGCGGTCTCGAGCTGCTGGACGGCGGCCGACACGGTCGCGCGCGGCACGTCGAGCGCATGCGCGGCCTTGATGAAGCTGCCCATCTCGGCAACCTGAAGAAAGATCCTGACCTGGTCCAGCTTGTCCATCGGCGGGCGGAAAACGTGGGTTCGGACGACCGTCACCGGCAAGCGCCGCGCGCCGCGGCCGATCCCGGCGGCACAGATGGAACGGGCGCGCGGCTTAGTGCCCGCGCGCCCGCCCATTGTCCATGCAAACGGTCCATTGCGGGTCGCCGCGTGCATGCGGCGACCGCCGGCGCGGACCGTTACTTGGTCGTATAGCCGCCGTTGATCAGAATCGTCTGACCGGTGATCCACCAGCCGTCGGTCACGAGATGACGGATGAACGGCACGACGTCCTCGATGTCGGTGAGACCCGTCTTGCTGAACGGCGACAGCGCGGCCGCCGTCTTGTGATACGCGACCGCGTCGGCGCCTTCGGCCGGATAGAAGAACGGCGTGTCCATCGGGCCCGGCCCGACCGCCGTCACCGAGATGCCGCGCGCGCCGTATTCCTTCGACGCCGCGCGCGTGAAGTGCTCGACCGGCGCCTTCGATCCTTCGTAGGCCGCATAGAACGGCGTGAACGCGCCGAGCAGCGACGTCACGAGCGTGACGAGCTTGCCGTGATCCTCGAGGTGCCGCCCGGCTTCCTTGATGAAGAAGAACGCCGACTTGCTGTTCACCGCGAACATCTCGTCGTATTCGGCCTCGGAGATGTCGGTGATCGGCTTCTTCAGCACCTTGCCGACGGTGTTGATCGCGATGTCGATCTTGCCGAAGCGCTGCTTCGCGTCGTCGAACAGCTTCTCGACCGCGGCGGCCGTCGTCAGGTCGGCCTGGAACGTCGCGGCTTGCGCGCCGGCCGCGCGCACGGCGGCGGCCGTCTCTTCCGCCTGCGCCTGCGACGCCGCGCTGTTGTAGTGAATCGCCACCGCCTTCGCGCCATGGCCGGCCAGGTCCCGGGCGATCAGGCCGCCGAGATTCTTGGCGCCGCCTGCGATCAGGACGACCTTGTCGGCGAGCGTGTGAGTAGCCACGGTTGACTCCTTTTAGCGTTGAATGAAGCTAGGAGTGTAGGTACGCGCGACGCGCCGGTCAGCCGGGCATGGCTGGATGGATTATCCAGAAAAACGATCCAATCAAGCATCCGGAATGGTCGGCTGCCCCACCGACGATGGCCGCGAAATCCGCTCGATGCGACACGATGCACGACCTGCCGGGCCGCGCGAGTCAGCGTGCGTACAGCGCCGCATCGATCTTGCCGAGCAGCCACTGCATGCCGGCCAGATGCTGCTGGTCGTGGCTGCACAGGTAATGAACCAGGCCGCGCACGGTCAGCGCGCCGTAGCCTTCGAACTCGCCGGTGCGCGCAAACTGCTCGGGCGTGAGGCGCGACACGAGGTCGAGCGTGTCGCGCCGCGCGTCGCGAATCGCCGCGAGCACGTCGGACGCGTACGCGGTGTCATAGCGGCGCTCAAACGCGAGCGCGTCGCCGTCGACCGACACGAGCAGCGGATGATCCTCATCGAGCATCCGCCGCAGCCGCACGTGGTAGCCGTCGGTCTCGATGTCGCGCACGTGGCAAAGCTGCCCGAGCGGCGAGAAATGCTCGCTCGGGATGCCGCTCCAGTCGTCGGGGACCCAGCGTGCATAGCCGTCCGGCACGGCGGCGAAATGGGCTTCGAGCTGGCGGGGAAAATCGGCGAGTGCATCGAGCGTCGTCGGATTCATGCGGCAAACTCCGTGTCGGGTGAAGACGGTGGCAGCGCTGGCACGGGCCGGCCGAGGCCGTGGCACGACTTCACGCTGAAGCCGTACGTCCGTTGCGTGCGATGTCCGTCGGTCGCGAAGAATGAACGCGCGCAGCGCTGCGGCAGCTTACCAGCGCGGGCGGGTTCGTGCCGGTGCCGGCGCGCCGCTTGATAGAATGCGCGCGCTATGGATCTCGAAAGCATTCTCTACACGCAGGGCTTCGGCTCGCGCCGCCAGTGCCGCGGCCTGATCGAAACGGGCCGCGTCACCGTCTCGGGCGCGAGCGCGACCGACCCTGACGCATCGTTCGACACCGACGGCCTCGTGTTCACGGTCGACGACACCGCCTGGCCATTCCACGCCCGCGCGTATCTCGCGCTCAACAAGCCGGCCGGCTACGAGTGTTCGCGCGAGCCGCAACACCACGCGAGCGTGTTCAGCCTGCTGCCCGCGCCGCTCGTCGCACGCGGCGTGCAGTGCGTCGGCCGCCTCGACCAGGATACGACGGGCCTGCTGCTGCTGTCCGACGACGGCCAGTTCGTGCACGCGTACACGTCGCCGAAGCGCAAGGTGCCGAAGACCTACGTCGCGACCGTGCGCCACCCGCTCGACGACGCCCAGCTGAACGCGCTGCGCGCCGGCGTGCAGCTCCACGGCGAGCCGAAGCCGATCGCGGCGGTTGCCGCCGATGCGCGCGACACGCATGCACTCGCGCTGACCGTCCTCGAAGGCAAATATCATCAGGTGAAACGCATGGTCGCCGCGGCCAGCAACCGCGTCGAGGCGCTGCACCGCGAAAGCATCGGCGGCTTCACGCTGCCGGACGACCTGGCGCCGGGCGCGTGGCGCTGGCTCGGGGAAGACGACCTTTCAGCACTGCGCCATTCCGTCAAAACCCTGTAAGGGAAAATCCGCACGACCGTTCGGAGCCCGGCCGCGTCGCGGCCGCACGATCCCCCGCTATACTGAAATCACAAGCTGTACGAGCAGCGATGCAGGGGAGACATCATGAACATCAACCATTCTTTCGAACTGTCGTACGTGACGATTGCGTTCGCGGTCGTGGGCGCGATTGTGATCGGCGGGCTGCTGGCCACGATGCACATGAAGCACAAATATCATCCAAACCTGATCGGCGCGCTGATCGGCGCGTTGCTGTGCTTCCTGCTGATCGAGGCGCTACCGGCGCTGACCTGACGCGCCGCGGGGCGCGAGCGTTTGAAGGAATTCGTCTACGGTCGGATAGCGCAACGTCACGCACAATTCGATCTTGAGCCGGGCATTGGACAGGCGCCGCGACTCGCGCATGAACGACAGGAGCGCCGGCTCAAGCTGATGCTCGGCGTCCGCGCGACTGATCCGCGGCGGCGGCGGCAGGCCGAACACCTGCGCGACCCGTTCGAAATACTCTCCCATCCGCAGTTCGCTGTCGTCCGACGCGTGCACGGCGCGCGCCGGCTTGCCGCGCACGGCCGCGCGACGCAGGATCGCCGCGAGATCGTCCGCGTGGATGTGGTTCGTGTAGACGTCGTCGGCCGCGTCGAGCGCCGGCGTGCCGCGCTCGAGACGCGCGAGCGGCAGCCGGTTCGCCGCGTAGATGCCGGGGATGCGCACGATGCGCGCGGACAGCACGCCGCGCACCGTCGCCGCCCGCAGCTGCCGCTCGGCCGACACGCGCCGGAACGCGCGCGGATTCGCGGGGCGCAGCGGCTGTGTTTCGTCGATTCGCGCCCCGCCGCAATCGCCGTAAACACCCGTCGTGCTGGCATAGACGAGCGTCGGCGCGCGAAGGGCGTCGGGTACAATACGCGCTGCCCGCCCCGGCACGCCGGCCTGTCGGGTTGCGGCACGCAGCGTGCGGAGCCGGCCGACCGACGACATCGGCGGCACGGATGGCCGCCGTGCGGGCACGGACAATGCGGCGATCAGCGCACGCGTGCGGCGATCGTCGCGGCCGTCGGATTGCGGCGGCGCGAGATGCAGGATCGTGCGGGCGAGTCCCGCAATACGTCCGAGCGTCGCCCGGCGATCGAGGTCGCCGACGATCGGCGTCACGCCTGCGGCGCGCAATTCGTCGCAGCGGCCCGGATGGCTCGTCAGCGCGACGATGCGCAGGTTGCGGCGCGCGGCACGCCATTGCGCGACGCAGCGCAAGCCGACGTCGCCGCAGCCGACGATCAGGGCGCGCGGCCGGCGCAGGATTCGAGTCGCGATCATGTTGGTTGCGAAGTCAGTAGCCACCGTTGCGCGGCGCGCAACGGGTTTGCATTGTAGCTGCCGTGCGCGACATGCACGGTCCCCACATTTTGTTCTATTTGGTTCTATGGCATTCAACGTTACTCTCAAGCAAAGCGGCCGGCAGTTCCAGGTCGAATCGGACGAAACCGTGCTGGCGGCGGCGCTGCGCCAGAACGTCCATCTGCCGTACGGGTGCAAGAACGGCGCGTGCGGCTCCTGCAAGGGCCAGATCGTGTCGGGCCAGATCGAACAGGGCCCGCACGCCGCGTCGGCACTGTCCAACGACGAGCGCACGCGCGGCCTCGCGCTGCTGTGCTGCTCGAAAGCGCAATGCGACCTCGAGATCGACGTGCGTGAAATCGCCGGCGTCGACGGTGTGCAGGTGAAGAAGCTGCCGTGCCGGATCGCGGCGCTCGAGCGCCGCGCCGACGACGTGATGGTCGTGAAGCTGCAGCTGCCGGCCAACGAGCGCCTGCAGTACCTCGCGGGCCAGTACGTCGAATTCATCCTGAAGGATGGCTCGCGCCGCAGCTACTCGATGGCGAACGCACCGCACGAGGAAGGCCCGATCGAGCTGCATATCCGCCACATGCCGGGCGGCAAGTTCACCGACCATGTGTTCGGCGCGATGAAGGAGCGCGACATCCTGCGCTTCGAAGGCCCGCTCGGCACGTTCTTCCTGCGCGAGGATTCCGACAAGCCGATCGTGCTGCTCGCATCGGGCACCGGCTTCGCGCCGATCAAGGCGATCATCGAGCACATCAGGCATTCGGGCATCACGCGCCCGATGACGCTCTACTGGGGCGCGCGCCGCAAGAAGGACATCTACCTCGGCGAGCTCGCCGAGCAATGGGCGCGCGAGATCCCGAACTTCAAGTACGTGCCGGTGCTGTCCGAGCCGGACGACGCCGACCAGTGGACCGGCCGCACCGGCTTCGTCCATCGCGCGGTCATCGAGGACCTGCCCGATCTGTCGGGTCACCAGGTGTACGCCTGCGGCGCACCGGTGATGGTCGAATCCGCGCAGCGCGACTTCACGCAGCACCACGCGCTGCCGGCCGACGAGTTCTACGCGGACTCGTTCACGAGCGCCGCCGATCTCGCGCATCCGGTCTGAGCACCGGGCGCGCCCGCGCCCCCCGCTGCGCGCCGCCGTGTCACATCCGTGGCATCGCGGCGGTTTACAGTGGGGCGCGGGATGCCTTATGCTTGCGCACATGAACCGCTTCCTGTCCGCTCTCCGACGTCGCCGCTCGCCGCTCCGCCCGGATGCCGCCGGCTCGTCACGGACTCGCGCGTAACCCTCCTCCGCTTCACCGGTTACGCACAAGCTGTTCGACCCACCAGCCACGGCCTTCCGTGGCTTTTTTATTGCCCGTTTCCCTTTCAACGCCCGCTGGAGTCTGCTGCCATGCCCCTGAACGATTACCCGATCGACTCGCTGATGTACATTACGAACCGCCCCGACATCGTGTTTACGCACGGCAAGGGTTCGTGGCTCTACGATCACACGGGCAAGCGCTATCTGGACTTCATTCAGGGCTGGGCCGTCAACAGCCTCGGCCACTGCAACGACGGCATCGTCGAAGCGCTGAAGACGCAGGCCGAGAAGCTGCTGAACCCGTCGCCCGCGTTCTACAACGAACCGATGGCGAAGCTCGCGGACCTGCTCACGCAGCACAGCGTGTTCGACAAGGTGTTCTTCACGAACAGCGGCGCGGAAGCGAACGAAGGCGCGATCAAGCTCGCGCGCAAGTGGGGCCGCAAGTTCAAGAACGGCGCATACGAGATCATCACGTTCGACCACAGCTTCCACGGCCGCACGCTCGCGACGATGTCGGCCAGCGGCAAGCCGGGCTGGGACACGATCTACGCACCGCAGGTGCCGGGCTTCCCGAAGGCCGAGCTGAACGACATCAACTCGGTCGAAAAGCTGATCACCGACAAGACCGTCGCGGTGATGCTCGAGCCGATCCAGGGCGAAGGCGGCGTGATTCCGGCGACGCGTGAATTCATGCAGGCGCTGCGCGCGCTGACGAAGCAGCACAACCTGCTGCTGATCGTCGATGAGGTGCAGAGCGGCTGCGGGCGCGCCGGCACGCTGTTCGCATACGAGCTGTCCGGCATCGAGCCGGACATCATGACGCTCGCGAAAGGCATCGGCGGCGGCGTGCCGCTCGGCGCGCTGCTGTCGAAAGCCGACGTCGCGGTGTTCGAGGCCGGCGACCAGGGCGGCACGTACAACGGCAACCCGCTGATGACGGCGGCCGGCTATTCTGTGATCTCGCAGCTCGTCGCGCCGGGCTTCCTCGAAGGCGTGCGCGCGCGCAGCGAATACCTGAAGCGCAAGCTGCTCGAGCTGTCGGAGGAGCGCGGCTTCGAGGGTGAACGCGGCGAAGGCCTGCTGCGTGCGCTGCTGCTCGGCAAGGACATCGGTCCGCAGATCGTCGAGAAGGCGCGCGACATGCAACCCGACGGCCTGCTGCTGAACGCGGCGCGCCCGAACCTGCTGCGCTTCATGCCCGCGCTGAACGTCACGACCGAGGAAATCGACCAGATGATGGCGATGCTGCGGTCGATCCTCGACACGCTGTAAGGAGACCGCCGCGATGGATGCCGCCGCCGATGCTGTCGCTATCCGCCCGTTCGAACGCACCGACACCGATGCCGTGCTCGCGGTATGGCGTGACGCGTTCCCGCAGTACGACGAAGCCGGCGCGCCGCCGCACCGCGATCCGCTGCGATCGATCGAGCTGAAGCTCGCGACACAGCCGGAACTGTTCTTCGTCGCGACCAGCGGCGCGCGGGTCGTCGGCACGCTGATGGCGGGTTTCGACGGACATCGCGGCTGGCTCTATTCGTTCGGCGTGTCGAACGACGCGCGGCGACTCGGCATCGGCCGCGCGCTGATCGCGCATGCGGAACGCGCGCTCGTCGCGCGCGGCTGCCTGAAGATCAATCTGCAGGTGCTGCCCGGCAACGACGAGGCGTGCCGCTTCTACGCGGCGCTCGGCTATCGCGTCGAGGAACGCATCTCGTTCGGCAAGACACTGCCGGCCGCGTAACGCCGCCGGCAGTCGCCACCCTCAGCGCGTGATCGGCCCCGCGTCCGGCAGCGGATTGCCGAGCGCGTCGGTCGGCACGGCCTGCTGCTCGAACGCCGCGAAATATGCGGCCCATTGCGACTCGCTCACGCGCACGATCAGCGCGCCGTCCTGCCACACGTCGTTGTGATCGTTGTGGTCGTCGCCGGGGCGATGCAGGTAGTTCGAGCCCGTCGAACCCTGGTTCATGTGCGTGTCGTGAATGCCGTCGCCTTCCGAATACGTGCGGCCGAACACGACCACGTCGAGCCCCTGCGACTGCGCGGCATTGACGAGCCGCAGCAGAGACGGAATCGGCTCCGCGTTCTCGGTGCCGTCCATCACCGCGCTTGCGCGCCACGCGCCCGTCTCGTTCAGGATGTCGCTGCGCAGATAGTCGAGCGCCGGCAGCGCGGCTTGCCCGGTGAGATCCGTATAGCCTTCAGCCGCGGCCGCGAGCGTCGCCGTGACCGGGTGATGGAAATCGTAGACGAGCTTGTAGTTCAGCAGGTCGTCCGCGTCATTGGTGCCGACGTTGATCGCGACGTCCCAGTCTCCGGTCGGCAACGCGAGCGTCAGGTGGATGTGATACTGGATCTCGCTGCCGTGCGGCGAGCCCTTCAGCCTCGCCACCGACGTCACCTTCGCCTTCACGAAACCGTAGTCCAGACTCATGCGTGCCCTCCGTGTCCCGATGGATCGACCATGCTACGCAGCCCGCGTGTCGGTTTGCGGACGGCCGGTAGCGGACGGCCGGTAGCGGACGGCCGGTTGCGGACGGCCGGTTCGAATGACCTGTCACCGCGTCCAGCGTCTCATGGTCAGCGTCACTGTCGAATGAATGGAGTCGCATCCACGCGCACAGTTCGTCGCCGGGCGCGCCGCGCAAAAAAAAAGCTGTCACGGTATCCCGTGACAGCTTTTCGAAAGCCCTTGCGCGGCACGCCGGCATCCGCCACCGCGCCGCACCGGCCCCGCTCGTTCATTCACCCAGATACGCGGCCCGCACCTTCGGATCGTCGAGCATTTGCTTCGCGTCGCCTTCCATCGTGACCGTGCCCGAGTCCATCACGTAGCCGCGGTCGGCCGCCTGCAGCGCGAGGCGCGCGTTCTG